>NZ_JBIDAQ010000014.1:0-201867 GCF_043202555.1 Streptomyces sp. NPDC048182
GCCCGGTTACATTCCGAACCCGGAAGCTAAGCCTTACAGCGCCGATGGTACTGCAGGGGGGACCCTGTGGGAGAGTAGGACGCCGCCGAACAATCTTTGGAAGGACCCCTGGTCCCAGCGTTCAGCTGGGACCAGGGGTCCTTTTGCTTTTATCATGCTTGCGGTACCTAAGACAGGAGTCACCATGTCCACCAACTCTCCCGACGATCGGCCGGAGCGCGATCGCGATCAGCGGCGACGGGACGGTGGCCAGCGCGGAGATCGGGGCGGATTCCGCCGGGACGACAACCGCGGTGGTGGTGGCGGGTACGGGCGTCGGGACGACCGTGATCGTGGCCCGCGGCGCGACGACCGTGATCGTGGTCCCCGTCGTGACGATCGTGGTGAGCGGTCTCCCTTCCGTCGCGACGACCGTGACCGCGATCGCGGTCCGCGTCGTGACGACCGGGGTGACCGGCCGGCTTTCCGCCGTGACGACCGAGGTGACCGCAGGGACCGTGGCGGCTTCGGCCGGCGCGACGACAACCGCGGTGGTGGCTACCAGCGTCGCGACGACCGGGATCGCGCACCGCGCCGCGATGACCGTGGTGAGCGGCCTGCCTTCCGTCGTGACGACCGTCGCGATGACCGGCCGCCCTTCCGTCGCGACGACCGGGATCGTGGTCCGCGTCGTGACGACCGCCGTGACGACCGGCCTGCCTTCCGCCGCGACGACCGCCGTGACGACCGGCCGCCCTTCCGGCGTGACGACCGTGGCGAGCGCCCGCCGTTCCGCCGCGATGACCGGGACCGTGACCGCGCGCCGCGTCGTGACGACCGCCGGGACGACCGGCCTGCCTTCCGCCGCGACGACCGTCGTGACGACCGGCCGGGTTTCCGTCGTGACGACCGTCGCGACGATCGGCCTGCCTTCCGCCGCGACGACCGCCGTGACGACCGGCCGCCCTTCCGGCGTGACGACCGTGGCGAGCGCCCGCCGTTCCGCCGCGACGACCGTCGTGACGACCGGCCGGGTTTCCGCCGTGACGACCGGCCGGGCTTCCGTCGTGACGACCGGCCGGGCTTCCGTCGCGACGACCGGGGTGGCTACCGCGGACGGGACGACCGTCGTGACGGCGGCGGTGGGCGGTTCCGTGAGGAGCGTGACCGGGACCGGGAGCCGATCAAGCGGCTGCCGATCCCCGAGGACGTCACCGGCGACGAGATCGACAAGGACGTGCGGCAGGAGCTGCAGAGCCTGCCCAAGACGCTCGCTGAGGACGTCGCCAGGAACCTGGTGATGGTGGCCCGGCTGCTCGACGAGGACCCCGAGGCGGCGTACGGCTACTCCAAGGTGGCGCTGCGGCTCGCCTCGCGCGTCGCCGCCGTACGCGAGGCCGGTGGGTTCGCCGCGTACGCCAACCAGAAGTACGGCGAGGCGCTGGCCGAGTTCCGGGCCGCGCGGCGGATGACCGGGTCCGCGGAGCTGTGGCCGGTCATGGCCGACTGCGAGCGCGGGCTCGGGCGGCCGGAGAAGGCGCTGGACATGGCCGGTGCGCCCGAGGTGCACAAGCTGGACAAGGCCGGGCAGGTCGAGATGCGCCTGGTCGCGGCCGGTGCCCGGCGTGACATGGGGCAGCTGGACGCGGCCATCGTGACGCTGCAGAGCCCCGAGCTGGCCTCGAACTCCACCCAGCCCTGGACCGCCCGCCTGCGCTACGCGTACGCCGACGCGCTGCTGGCCGCCGGCCGGGAGGGCGAGGCGCGTGAGTGGTTCGCCAAGGCCGTCGAGGCCGACCGGGACGGCAGCACCGACGCCTCCGACCGGCTCGCCGAGCTGGACGGCGTCGAGTTCGTGGACGCCATGGGCGAGGACGACGAGGACCGGCCCACCGACGAGGGCCGCGAGCAGGACTGACGAAACACGAAAGGGGCGGGGCCGTAAGGTCCCGCCCCTTTCGCGTGCCCTCAGAGGTCCAGCGCGCGCAGCACCAGCCCCGACGCCGGCTTCGGGCCGAAGGACGTCGACTTGCGGGGCATCGTCACGCCCTGGCGGGCCAGGTCGCGGACGACCTCCTCGCGGACGGGGTGCATCAGCACGGCCGCGCCGCCGTCGCGTACCGCCTTGTCGACCGTGGCCGCCGTGTCGTGGATGTAGGAGACATGGGCCGCCGAGTCCTCCGGGACCTGCCAGACGTGGGCGAGGAGCGCGGCGTGCAGGACGGTGGCGTCCAGGGTGCGCCACGCCTCCGGGCGGTCCCGGCGGACGGTGCGGGCCAGCAGGCCGGGGTCGAGGCGGTCGACGAGGTGGAAGGCGCCGTCACCCGCGAGGAGGTAGGCGTTGCCCGCGCCGGCCGCCGCCGCGAGGGCGTCCAGGGCCTCGGGCAGCGGGGTGTCGAGGCGGCGGACGCGGGCGTGGCCGGCCAGGGCGGCGACCGCGTCGGACACGGGGACGGTGTGCAGGAGGCGGTGGATGGCGCGGACGCGAAGGGGGTAGCGGGCCGTGTCCACCAGCAGGACCAGGCCGTGGTCCCAGGGGCCGGGGGAGGGGTGCTCGGCGCGCAGCCTGCGGTAGGTGGCCCAGCGGTGGTGGCCGTCGGCGATCAGTGCCTGGTGCCGGGCGAGTCCGGCGCGGACGCGGGCCAGGTCGTCGGGGGCGGTGACCGCCCACAGGCGGTGGTGGAAGCCGTCCTCCGTGGTGGTCGCCAGGAGCGGCGGGCGCTCGGCGGCCTCCTCCACCAGGGCCGTCGTGTCGTCGGCGCCGCGGTAGGTCAGGAGGAGCGGTTCGAGGTTGGCCGAGGTCGCCCGCATGAGGTCGGCGCGGTCGGCCACGATGTGCGGCATGACGTCCTCGTGCGGGAGGACGACGCCGTCCGACGGGTCCGTCACCCGCAGGGCGCCGATGAGGCCGCGCTGGAGCAGGCCGTCGGGGGCGCGCTGCTCGTAGACGTACAGGCCGGGTTCCGGGTCGGCCGCCAGGACGCCCTCGGAGCGCCAGCGGCGCAGGGTGGCTGCGGCCTGGGCGTTGCGGGCCTGCGGGGTGGCGGCCTGGGGGAGGATCAGCCGGACGATGTTGTGCGGGTCGGCGGACTCCAGGTGGAGCAGGCCGTCCGGGCGGACCACGACGTCGTAGGGCGGGGAGGTCACGGCGGCCAGGCTGCCGACCCGGTCGGGGTCGTAGCGGAGACCTCGGAACGGGGTGAGTTCCAAGCCCCGGTGCGCCGTTGCTTCCGGGTGGCCTGCGGTGTTCATCCCGGCATCGTACGTGTGTCGGTGGCATGGGGGATGATCGGGGGAAGGCGGCACACGACACGGCGGACGAGGAGCGGAGACGGGATGAGCGGCAGCGTCAGGACCAGGCCCGAGGGCAGCGAGCGGGGGCTGAACGAGGCGTACGACACGGCGCTGCTCGACCTGGACGGCGTGGTGTACGCGGGCGGGGACGCCATCGCGCACGCCGTCGAGTCGCTCGCGACGGCCCGCGAGGGCGGCATGCACCTGGCGTACGTCACGAACAACGCCTTCCGCACCCCGGACGCGGTCGCGGAGCACCTGTCCGAGCTGGGGGTGCCGGCCGACGCCTCGGACGTGATCACCTCGGCGCAGGCGGTGGCCCGGCTGATCTCCGAGCAGGTGCCCGAGGGGGCGCGGGTGCTGGTGATCGGCGGGGAGGGGCTCACGGTGGCGCTGCGCGAGCGCGGTCTGGAGCCCGTGGAGTCGGCGGACGACGATCCGGCGGCGGTCGTGCAGGGGTACGGCGGGCCCGAGTTGGCGTGGGGCCGGTTCGCGGAGGCGTGCTACGCCATCGCGCGCGGCGTGCCGTGGTTCGCCTCCAACACCGACCTGACGATCCCCAGCGGCCGGGGCATCGCGCCGGGCAACGGCGCGGCGGTGGAGGTCGTGCGGATCGCCACCGGCGCCGAGCCGCGGGTGGCGGGCAAGCCGCTGCCGCCGATGCACCGGGAGACGATCCTGCGCACCGGCGCGAAGCGGCCGCTGGTGGTGGGCGACCGGCTGGACACGGACATCGAGGGCGCGGCCAACGGCGAAGTGGACTCGCTGCTCGTGCTGACCGGCGTGACGGACGGGCCTCAGCTGCTCGCCGCACCGCCGCAGCACCGGCCCACCTATGTCGACGCCGACCTGCGCGGGCTGCTCACCGGGCAGCCGGAGGTCACCGGGGACGCGGAGAGCGGGTTCTGCTGCGGGGGCTGGACGGCGAAGGCCGGCGGGGAGCGGCTGGAGCTGGAGGGCGACGGCGAGGCGCTGGACGGGCTGCGGGCGCTGTGCGCGGCGGCCTGGACGGCGGGCGGGGACAGCGGGTGCGAGTTGGACGGGGGCAAGGCGCTGGCCCGGCTGGGGCTGTGACGGGTGCCGTCGGCGTAAGGGGTGGGCAGGCGTTCGAGATCGAATGTGAGGGTAGGCTAACCTGACCGGGTGTTGGTCGACAGTCCCCCCGAACAGCGCGCGGAGACCGCCCCCGCGCCACCGAAACGCCTGGCCTTCCGCGTGGTCGGACTGCCCGTCTCCGCGGCGCTCCTGGTGGCCGTCGCGCTGCTGAGCCTCGCGGTCGGCGCGAAGGACCTGTCCCTGGCCCAGGTGTGGCACGGGCTGTTCCACGACACCGGGGGCTACGGCGACGTGGTCGTGGGCGACCGGCTGTCGCGGACCCTGCTCGGCCTGCTGGCCGGCGCCGCCCTGGGCGTCTCCGGCGCCGTCCTCCAGGCGCTCACCCGCAACCCGCTCGCCGACCCCGGGCTGCTCGGCATCAACGCGGGCGCCTCGGCGGCGGTGGTCACCGCGATCACGTACTTCGGCGTCACCTCGCTGACCGGCTACGTGTGGTTCGCCTTCCTCGGCGCGGCGGGCGTCGGCGCGCTGGTCTGGTTCCTCGGCGGCAGCCGCAGCGCCACGCCGGTGCGGCTGGTCCTGGCCGGCACCGCCATCAGCGCCGCCCTCCTCGGCTACATCCAGGCCACGATGATCATGGACGAGGCGGCGCTCGGCCGGATGCGCTTCTGGACGGTGGGCTCGCTGTCCTCGGCGACGGACGCGACGATCGAGCAGGTCGTACCGTTCCTGCTGGCCGGCACCGCCCTCGCCCTGCTGCTCGCCCGGCCGCTGAACGCCCTGGAGATGGGCGACGACACCGCCAAGGCCCTCGGCGCCAACCTCAACCGCACCCGCGCCCTCGCCATGCTCGCCGCGACCGTGCTGTGCGGGGCGGCGACCGCCGCCTGCGGGCCGATCGTCTTCGTCGGCCTGATGGTGCCGCACATCGTGCGCTCCTTCACCGGACCCGACCTGCGCTGGATCCTGCCCTACGCCGCGCTCCTGTCGCCGGTGCTGCTGCTCGGCGCGGACGTCGTCGGCCGGTTCGTCGCGCGGCCCGCCGAGATCCAGGTCGGCATCGTCACCGCCGTCCTCGGCGGGCCGGTCTTCATCCTCCTGGTACGGCGGCGAAGGACGGCCCAGCTGTGAAGAGTCCCCGCGCCGTGCGCAGCCCCGGCGGGCTCTCCGTCCGCCTCGACGTGCGCTCCCTCGTGGTCGTCGCCGGCCTGCTGCTCGCCGCCCTCGCCGCGAGCGTCGTCCTCATCGGCACCGGCGACTTCGCCATCCCGGCCGGCGACGTGCTCAAGACCCTGGCCGGGGGCGGCAGCGCCAGCCAGGAGTTCATCATCAACGAACTGCGGCTGCCGCGGGTCCTGGTCGCCCTCCTGGTGGGCGCCTCGCTCGGCGTGGGCGGCGCGCTGTTCCAGGCCATCTCCCGCAACCCGCTGGGCAGTCCGGACGTGCTGGGCCTCGGGCAGGGCGCGACGACCGGCGCCCTGGTGATGATCGTGCTGTTCTCCGGCAGCGCCGCGCAGGTCACCGCCGGCGCGCTGGTGGGCGGCCTGGTGACCGGCCTCGGCATCTACGCGCTCGCCTGGAAGCGGGGCGTGCACGGGTACCGGCTCGTGCTGGTCGGCATCGGCGTCTCCGCGATCGTCACCGGCGTCAACGGCTATCTGATGACCCGCGCCGACATCGTGGACGCCGCCCGCGCCCTGGTCTGGATGACCGGCTCGCTCGAGGGGCGGGACTGGAGCCAGGTCTGGCCGCTGCTTGTGCTGTGCGCCGTGCTGGTGCCGCTCGTGCTCGGCAACGGGCGGGCGCTGAAGATGATGGAGATGGGCGACGACGTCTCGTACGCCCTCGGGGTGCGCGTCGAGCGGGTGCGGATGGCGCTGCTGGTCGCCGCCGTGCTGCTCACCTCCGCCGCCACCGCCGCCGCGGGGCCGGTCGGGTTCGTCGCGCTGACCGCGCCGCAGCTCGCCCGGCGGCTGACCCGCTCGCCCGGACCCAACCTGCTGCCGTCCCTGTGCATGGGCGCCGCCCTGCTGGTCGTCTCCGACTGGGCCTCCCAGCGCCTCTTCGGCGCCGACCAGCTGCCCGTCGGCGTGGTCACCAACGTCGTCGGCGGCGTCTACCTGCTGTGGCTGCTGGTCAGCGAGCGCAGGGCGGGCCGGATATGAGCGCGAGCGCCCTTCACGACCGTGGGCCGAACGACAGCGGGCCGAACGGCCGTGGGCCGAACAACCGAAGGAGCACCGTGAACCGCCTGTCCGCAGAGAACGTCACCCTCGCCTACGACCAGCGGGTCATCGCCGAGCGGCTGTCGGTGGAGATCCCCGACAACTCGTTCACCGTGATCGTCGGCCCCAACGCCTGCGGCAAGTCCACCCTGCTGCGCGCCCTGTCGCGGATGCTCAAGCCCAGCACCGGCCGGGTGCTCCTGGACGGCGAGGTCATCCAGTCCCGGCCCGCCAAGCAGGTCGCCCGCACCCTCGGCCTGCTGCCGCAGTCGTCCATCGCGCCGGACGGCATCACCGTCGCCGACCTCGTCGGCCGGGGCCGCTACCCGCACCAGGGCCTGCTGCGCCAGTGGTCGACGGAGGACGAGCGGGTGGTCCAGGAGTCGATGGCGCAGACCGGCGTCGCCGAGCTGGCCGACCGCTATGTGGACGAGCTGTCCGGCGGGCAGCGCCAGCGCGTCTGGATCGCCATGGCGCTGGCCCAGCAGACGCCGCTGCTGCTCCTGGACGAGCCGACGACGTACCTCGACATCCAGCACCAGATCGACGTCCTCGACCTCTGCGCCGAGCTGCACGAGGAGCAGGGCCGCACCCTGGTGGCGGTGCTGCACGACCTCAACCACGCGGCCCGCTACGCCACCCACCTCATCGCGCTGCGCGCGGGCGAGGTCATCGCCGAGGGCAGGCCCAAGGACATCGTCACGGCCGAGCTGGTCGAGGACGTGTTCGGGCTGCGCTGCCAGGTCATCGACGACCCGGAGACCGGGACGCCGCTGGTGGTGCCGGCCGCGCGCCGGGCGCGGAGCGCGCGGACGGCCAAGGTGGGGGCGGCCACCGAGGCATCCTGAGCCACGGGGCTGCCGAGACCTCCGGAGCCGCGGCTACAGAAGCTTCCTGAGCCGGAACAGGTCACGCAGCCCGGCCTCCAGGCGCACCCGTCCCGACCCCCACGCCTTGGCGAAGTTCAGCTCCCCGTCGACCAGCGCCACCAGGTCGTCGCCGGTCATCGCCAGCCGGATCTCCACGCGCTCGCGGGGCGGCCCGGGCAGGGTCTCGCGCACCTCGATCCGGCCGCCGGTCATGCGGCCGGCGAAGGTGACGTCCAGGTCGGTGATGTGGCAGCTCACCGAGCGGTCGAGGTCGGCGGCGGCCCGCACGTCGCCCTGGGCGCCGCCCATGCTGTCCGAGAGCTTCTCGAGTGCGGCACGGCACTCCTCAGTCGTCGCCATCAGCGCCGACCGTACCCCAGGCGTTCGCGGTAGCGTCGGGGCATGAGCGACGCAGTACCGGAGACGGAGCCGGACCCACCGGCCGTGGAGCCGGTGGACGAGGGGTACGACCCCGCCGCCCCCGCCCCCCTGGAGGTCCCCCGCACCCCCACCGGCGACGCCGGGGTGGACGCCCGGCTCCAGCGGCTGGCCGACGCCGACCACCTCGCCACGGACGGGCACCTGGAGGTGTACGAGGATGTACACCGGGGGCTGCGCGAGGCGCTGACCGCGCTGGACGCCCGCCCCGCACCGTCCTCATGAGCACAAGGGAGCTGAACCGAACGTGGCAGGAGTCGCACGCCGCCGTCTCGACGCGGAGCTGGTCCGCCGGAAGCTCGCGCGCTCGCGCGAGCACGCCGGGCAGCTGATCGCCGCCGGCCGGGTCTCGGTCGGCAAGACCGTCGCGACCAAGTCCGCCACGCAGGTGGAGACCGCCGCGGCCATCGTCGTCAGCCAGGACGACAGCGACCCCGACTACGTCTCGCGCGGCGGCCACAAGCTGGCCGGCGCCCTCGCCGCCTTCGTGCCCGAGGGGCTGGTCGTCGAGGGCCGCCGGGCGCTGGACGCCGGCGCGTCCACCGGGGGCTTCACCGACGTGCTGCTGCGGGCCGGTGCCGCGCACGTCGTCGCCGTGGACGTCGGCTACGGGCAGCTCGCCTGGTCGCTCCAGCAGGATGAACGGGTCACCGTCAAGGACCGTACGAACGTACGGGAGCTGACGCTCGACGCGATCGACCAGGTGCCGGTGGACCTGGTCGTGGGCGACCTGTCCTTCATCCCGCTCGGCCTGGTGCTGCCCGCCCTGAAGGCGTGCACACGGCCGGACGCCGACCTGGTGATGATGGTCAAGCCGCAGTTCGAGGTGGGCAAGGAGCGCCTCGGCAGCGGGGGAGTGGTGCGCAGCGCCGAGCTGCGCGCCGAGGCCGTGACGGGCGTCGCCCGCCGGGCCTGGGAGCTGGGGCTCGGGGTGAGGGGGGTCACCGCCAGTCCGCTGCCGGGCCCCTCCGGGAACGTCGAGTACTTTCTGTGGCTGCGGGCGGGTGCCGACGAACTCGACCCGGCCGACGTTGACCGTGCAGTGGCGGAGGGGCCGCGTTGACACAGAACCGAGCACGAACGGTATTCCTGCTCGCCCACACCGGACGCCCGGCGGCCATTCGCAGCGCCGAGCTGGTGGTCAAGGGGCTGCTCCTTGCCGGGATCGGGGTGCGGGTCCTGGAGGCCGAGGCGTGCGACCTGCCGCTGCCGGCCGAGGTGGAGCTGATCGCCGAGGCCACCCCGCAGTGCCTGGACGGCTGCGAGCTGCTCATCGTGCTCGGCGGTGACGGCACCCTGCTGCGCGGCGCCGAGTTCGCCCGCGCCTCCGGGGTGCCGATGCTCGGCGTCAACCTGGGCCGCGTCGGCTTCCTCGCCGAGGCCGAGCGCGACGACCTCGACCAGGTCGTGGACCGGGTGGTGAGCCGGGCCTACGACGTCGAGGAGCGGATGACCGTCGACGTGGCCGTGCACCGCAACGGCGACATCGTGCACACCGACTGGGCGCTGAACGAGGCCGCCGTGCAGAAGGTCTCCGCCGAGAAGCTGCTGGAGGTCGTCCTGGAGGTGGACGGGCGCCCGGTGACCGGCTTCGGCTGCGACGGCATCGTGCTGTCCACGCCGACCGGGTCGACGGCGTACGCCTTCTCGGCCGGCGGCCCCGTGGTGTGGCCGGAGGTGGAGGCGCTGCTGATGGTGCCGATCAGCGCGCACGCGCTGTTCGCCAAGCCGCTGGTGACCTCGCCGGACTCGGTGCTCGCGGTGGAGGTGCTGCCGCACATCCCGCCGGGCGTGCTGTGGTGCGACGGGCGGCGGACCGTGGAGCTGCCCCCGGGCGCGCGCGTGGAGGTGCGGCGCGGGGCGGTGCCGGTGCGGCTCGCCCGGCTGCACCACGCGTCCTTCACGGACCGGCTGGTCGCGAAGTTCGCCCTGCCGGTCTCCGGGTGGCGCGGGGCGCCGCACTAGCGGGCCCGCAACGAGCCGGCGGCGGGCCGGTCACGGGTCGCCGCGTCCCCGGTCGGGTGGGGTGGCGTCGCGCGGAGCGGCCGAAACCTCGTATGGTCGTGGGCGTGCTTGAGGAGATGCGGATACGGTCGCTCGGGGTCATCGACGACGCCGTTGTCGAGCTGTCGCCCGGGTTCACCGCCGTCACCGGCGAGACGGGCGCCGGCAAGACCATGGTGGTCACCAGTCTGGGGCTGCTGCTCGGTGGCCGCGCGGACGCGGCGCTGGTGCGGATGGGCGCGCGGAACGCGGTGGTCGAGGGCCGCATCGCCGTGCCCGGCGACGCCGCCGCCGCGGTGCGGGCCGAGGAGGCCGGCGCGGAGCTGGACGACGGGGCGCTGCTGATCAGCCGTACCGTTTCCGCGGAGGGCCGCTCCCGGGCCCACCTGGGCGGCCGGTCGGTGCCGGTCGGCATGCTCGCCGAGCTGGCCGACGAGCTGGTGGCCGTGCACGGGCAGACCGACCAGCAGGGGCTGCTGAAGCTGAACCGGCAGCGCCAGGCGCTCGACCGGTACGCGGGCGACGCGGTCGCCGGGCCGCTCGCCAAGTACGCCGGGGCCTACAAGCGGCTGCGCGTCGTCGCCGCCGAGCTGGACGAGATCACCACGCGCGCGCGGGAACGCGCCCAGGAGGCCGACCTGCTGCGTTTCGGCCTCGACGAGGTCGCCGCCGTAGAGCCGCGCGCCGGTGAGGACACCGAGCTGGCCGAGGAGGCCGAGCGGCTCGGGCACGCCGAGGCGCTGGCGTCGGCCGCCGCCCTCGCGCACGCCGCGCTGGCCGGCGACCCGGAGGACCCCGAGGGCGTGGACGGGGCGACGCTCGTCGCCGGCGCCCAGCGGGCCCTGGACGCCGTACGCGCCCACGACCCGGCCCTCGCCTCCCTCGCCGACCGGATCGGCGAGGTCGGCATCCTGCTGCGGGACGTCGCCGGGGAGCTGGCCGGGTACGCCGACGACCTGGACGCCGACCCGCTGCGGCTGGCCGCGGTCGAGGAGCGGCGGGCCGCGCTCACCGCCCTCACCCGCAAGTACGGCGAGGACATCGCCTCCGTGCTGGCCTGGGCCGAGCAGGGCGCGGCGCGGCTGACCGAGCTGGAGGGCGACGACGAGCGCACCGGCGAGCTGACCGCGGAGCGGGACGCGCTCCGGGCCGAGCTGGGCGGGCTCGCGCAGGCGCTGAGCGACGCCCGGACGGAGGCCGCCGAGCGGTTCGCCGCCGCCGTCACCGCCGAGCTGGCCTCGCTCGCCATGCCCCACGCGCGCGTGTCCTTCGCGATCCGGCAGACCGAGGACCCCGAGGGCGTCGAGGTCGGCGGGCGCACGGTCGCCTACGGGCCGTCCGGCGCCGACGAGGTCGAGCTGCTGCTCGCCCCGCACCCCGGGGCCCCGCCCCGGCCCATCGCCAAGGGCGCCTCCGGGGGTGAGCTGTCCCGGGTGATGCTGGCCGTGGAGGTCGTCTTCGCGGGCACCGACCCGGTGCCGACGTACCTCTTCGACGAGGTCGACGCAGGCGTCGGCGGCAAGGCGGCGGTCGAGATCGGGCGGCGCCTGGCGCGGCTCGCGAAGACCGCCCAGGTCGTCGTGGTCACCCACCTGCCCCAGGTGGCCGCGTTCGCCGACCGGCAGCTGCTG
The DNA here is from genome assembly GCF_043202555.1 of Streptomyces sp. NPDC048182. Lineage (NCBI taxonomy): Bacteria > Bacillati > Actinomycetota > Actinomycetes > Kitasatosporales > Streptomycetaceae > Streptomyces > Streptomyces sp. NPDC048182. The sequence continues at coordinate 11,497 of NZ_JBIDAQ010000014.1, forward strand.
GTGGAGAAGACCAACGACGGGTCGGTGACCCGGTCCGGGGTGAAGGTCCTGGAGGGCGAGGACCGGATCCGGGAGCTGTCCCGGATGCTCGCCGGCCAGGAGGACTCCGAGACGGCCCGGGCACACGCCGAGGAACTGCTCCGGGCGGCCCGGGCGGACGCCTGACTCGACGGGCTCCTCCCAGCTGATGCGGCCGGGACGCAACGCGCTGAGGAGACCGCCCACCCCGTTGTCCGCCAACTGCCGGACGCGTCACGGCTCGTCCGCCCCGTCCGCGCTCGGCGCCGAACCGCCGTTCGCCACCCGGCTGTTGCCGATGGCGCACGCCAGCTCGATCAGCGGTCGCGGACCGTCGGCGAGTCGCGTGCGGGCGATGTCCCGGGCGGTGGAGTCGTACGCGCGCCTGCCGGCCGGGGGCGAGCCGGACGTGATCGCCGCCGCGGTCCCGCCCGGGTCGCACATCCTCGAACTCGGCTGCGGCGCGGGCCGGGTGACCCACCCGCTGCTCCAGCGGGGCTTCACGGTGACGGCCGTCGACGAGTCGGCGGAGATGCTCGGCCGCGTGCGCGGCGCCCGCACGGTGTGCGGCACCATCGAGGACCTCCGGCTCGACGAGACGTTCGACGTGGCCATGCGCGTCCGCTGTCCGCCGAGCAGTTCGATTCGGCGCTCGCCGAGGCGGACCTGACGCCTGAGGGGAGCGCGGGAGCGCCCCTTAGGGTGATCCGGTGATCATGTCTGTCCGCCGCACCGGCGCCTCCTCGCTCCGTACCGCCGCCCTCACCCGCGTCGGCCTCGGCCTGCTGCGTGCCACCGCGCCCGGTGGCCGGGAGCGCTGGGAGCGGCGGAACCACGCCGGGCGGGCCGTCGGCCTGTACGCCGGGCCCGCCTGCGCCCTCGCGACCGCGGTGGGCGTGGGGCGGGTGCGGACCGCCGCAGGGCTCGCCGTGCTCGCCGCGGGGGCCTGCGGGGCCTACGACGACGTCGTGGGCGCCGGTGACCCCCGCAGCGGCTTCCAGGCGCACCTGGCGGCGCTGCGGCAGGGCGAGGTCACCAGCGGAGCGGTCAAGCTGTTCGGGATCTCCGCGGCCGGCCTCGCCGCCGGCGCCGCGCTGAAGGAGCGCCCGCTGGACCGGCTGCTCGCCGGTGCCGTCATCGCTGGGGCCGCGCACCTCGTCAACCTCGTGGACGTACGTCCCGGACGGGCCGCCGTGGCGGTTCTGGCGCTCGGCGCGCCGGCCCTGCCGCGCGGCAGGGCCGGCGCGCGGACGGCCGCGGCGGCGATGGGGGCAGCCGCCGCCGTGCTGCCCGACGACCTCGCCGAGCGCACCATGCTCGGCGACACCGGGGCGCACGCGCTCGGCGCGGCCGTCGGCGCCGCCGTCGTGGCAGGCACCGGCCGGGCGGGGCTCGTCGCGCACGCCGCCGCGCTGGTGGCCGCGGCGGCCTGCGGAGACCGGGTGAGCGCGCTGGCTCGCTCACTCGTGTGAGTGAACTGACCTTGTGGCGTTGCCCCGAGGGCCTACACTCCGGATCTGCGTCGTTCCCGGAACACCCGTACGGCCTGGCATCCTTGACGGTGCGGCGTGCGGGAACCCGCGCCGCATTCCCCCCGCCGAACCAGGAGCCCCGGCCCACGTGACCTCCGCGAACAGCCCCTCGCCGCACGGCCAGTCGCCGCTGCGCACCGTGCAGGTGCTGGGCGGCGGCGACGCCCGCAGCAGCGCGCACGTGCGCTCGCTCGCCGCGGGGCTGGCCGCCCGGGGCGTGCTGGTCACGGTGTGCGCCCCGCAGGAGGCGGAGGCGGCCTACGACTTCCGGGGCGCCGGCGCCGGACACGTACCGGTGCCGCGCAGCAGCGACCCGGTCTCCGTGGCCGCGCTGCGGGCGGCGCTCGCGGACGCCGACCTGGTGCACGCGCACGGGCTGCACGCCTCCTTCCGCACCGTGCTGGCCCTCGGCGGCCGGCGCGCCACCACCCCGTTCGTCGTCACCTGGCACGACCGCGTGCCCGCCGAGGGGGCCCGCGCCCAGTTCCTGCGCGTCCTGGAGCGGCGGGTGATGCGCGCCGCCACCGTGGTGCTCGGCGCCACCTCCGAACTGGTCGACCTGGCCCGCCGGACCGGCGCCCGGGACGCCCGGCTCGGCGCCGTCGCGCTGCCGGGGCGCCCCCGCAGGCCGGCAGGGCCGGACGGCGCGCCGCTGAAGCTGCGCGCCGAAGTGGGCGCCGTGGAGCGCCCGTTGCTGGTCGCCGTCGGCGCCCTGGACCGCGACGGGGGGTACGACGTGCTGCTCGACGCCGCCCGCGCCTGGCGCCGCCTCGATCCGCCCCCGCTGGTCGTCGTCGCCGGGGAGGGCCCGCTGCGCCCGGAGCTGCAGCGGCGCATCGAACGCGAGGAACTGCCCGTCGTACTGGCCGGCCGCCGGGACGACGTCACCGAGCTGCTCGCCGCGGCCGACCTCGCCCTGCTGCCAGGGCGCCGCGCGGCCCGCTCCGTCCTCGCGCAGGAGGCCCTCCACGCGCGCGTGCCGCTGGTCGCGAGCGACGCGGGCGGGCTGCGCGAACTTGTCGGCGACGCCGCCGCGCTGGTCCCGCCCGGCGACCCCGGGGCGCTGGCCGGCGCCGTCACCCGTCTCCTCGCCGACCCGGCGCGGTGCGAGGAGCTGCGCGAGCGGGGCGTCCGCCAGGCGACCGGCTGGCCGACCGAGGACGAGACGGTCGCCCAGGTGCTCAGCGTCTACGACGAGCTGACGCAGCCCCGGCCGATGCGCTGACCCCGGGTCGGGTCAGGAGACGTGCCGGCGGGCCCGCAGGGCCAGGCTGAGGGCCAGCACGGTCTGCGGGTCGTCCAGGTCGGTGCCGAGCAGCTCGCCGATCCGGGCCAGCCGGTTGTAGAGGGTCTGCCGGTTCAGGTGCAGCTCGCGGGCCGTCTCCGCCTTGCGGCCCGCGTGCGCCAGGTAGGTCTGCAGGGTGGGCAGCAGCGGCGGCCGGGAGCGCTCGTCGTGGTCGCGCAGCGGGCCGATCGCCCGCTCCACGAACGCCGCAAGGTCCGGGTGGTCGCGCAGCCGCCACAGCAGCAGGTCGATGTCCAGGCGCCGGGCGTCGTACCAGGGGCGGTCGGTCAGGCCCTGCGCCGCCGACGCGGTCTCCGCGGCGTGCCGCAGGCCCGCCGACGCCGCCGCCCAGCCGCCGGCCACCCCGACCACCACGACCGGCGGCTGCGCTCCGGGGCGCTGCATCCCGGCCCGCTCCACGCCCGCCCGCAGCGCCGCCGCGACCCGGTCGGCCACCGTCGCCCGCTCCGTCTCCGCGCGCAGGCCGAGCAGCAGGGGGACCCGGCCCTCCACCGGGCGCACACCGAGCAGCACCGGCACGCCGACCGACGCCAGCTCCTCGGCGACCGCGCGCGCCAGCACCGCCCAGCCGCCGCCGGCCGGGGCCAGCGTCTCGCCGAGCCGCATCACCACCGGGAGCAGGGGGCTGGTGCCGGGCTTGAAGCCGAGGACGCGGGCCTGGGCGGGGGCGTCCTCGGCGGTGATTCGGCCCTCGGCGAGGTCGGTGAGGAAGTCGCCACGGCCACGCGCCGCCAGCTCCTCCTCCTGGCGGGCCTGCATCAGCACCACGGCGAGGATGTCGGCGGTGCGTTCGGCCGCCATCCGGTGCACCGCCGCCAGCGGGGAGCGCACCGGCAGCAGCACCAGGCGGGCCCGGACGGAACCGGTGCCTGGGCCGGTGCCCGGGCCGCCGCCGGGGACGTCCACCAGGACCGAGCCCGCCGGGGGCGGGGTGTCCTTGTGCTGGGCGCGCAGGCCCTCCCAGACCTGGAGCGGGTCGGCGCCCTCGGGGCCCGCGCCGGCGGCGTAGAGCAGGCGGCCGTCGGTGGTCTCCAGGAAGAGCGGGTTGGCGCAGAAGTCGGCCAGGATGCCGAGGACCTGGGGGACGCCGCCACCGCCGAGCAGGGCCTCCGTGCAGCGGCGGTGGACCTCCTCGGCGCGCTGGAGCAGCGCGTAGTGGCCGTTGACGATCTCGGTGTGGATCTCCTCCGTGACCGTCACGAACGGGACCTCGCGGTGCAGCTGGACCAGGGGGAGGCCGGTGGCGCGGGCCGTGTCGACGAGGGCGCTCGGGAGGCGGGTGAAGCGGGGGCCCAGCTCCATGACGAGGGCGGCGATGCCGCGGTCGGCGAGGGTGCGGACGAAGGCGCGTTGTTCCGCGGGGCGGGTGCCGAGGCCGTAGCCGGTGGTGAGGAGGAGCTCGCCGCCCTTGAGGAGGGAGGCGATGTTGGGGACCTCGCCGGCGTGGACCCAGCGGACGGCCCGGTGCAGGCGGTCGGCGCCGGCGAGGATCTCGGGGAGGCCGCTGCGGAGGGCGGGCAGCTCCAGCGCGCGCTGGACGGTGATGCCGGTGGGGCGGGCGCTGGTGCTCATGCAACGGACGGTACCTGCTCCGGCGTGACGGGGTGCCGACGTGACTGCAACGCCCTCAGGGGCGCGGGGCTGTGTCGATTTACGGCTCCGCCGCGCGGGCGCGACCAGCCACGACGCGCCCGCACCCGGAGTCATAGCGCAACCCGGCACTACGGGGGGGCGTGGCGCAGCCCGGCGCGACGGGGTGCCGCTGCGCCCACCCGTGCCGCCCCAGCGGCACGACTGCCCGCAGCTGGGTCGGCGGGCTCAGCCCCCGTACGCCCCGCTCGCCGTCAGGCGCAACGCCGTGTCGATCAAGGGGACGTGGCTGAAGGCCTGGGGGAAGTTGCCGACCTGGCGTTGGAGGCGGGGGTCCCATTCCTCGGCCAGGAGGCCCAGGTCGTTACGGAGGGCGAGGAGCTTCTCGAAGAGACGCCGGGCCTCGTCCACCCGGCCGATCATCGCCAGGTCGTCGGCCATCCAGAAGGAGCAGGCGAGGAACGCCCCCTCGTCGCCCTCCAGGCCGTCCACACCCGCGTCGCTGCCCTCGGTCGGGTAGCGCAGGATGAAGCCGTCCGACGTGGACAGCTCACGCTGGATGGCCTCGATGGTGCCGATGACCCGCTTGTCGTCCGGCGGCAGGAAGCCCATCTGCGGGATCAGCAGCAGCGAGGCGTCCAGCTCCTTGGAGCCGTACGACTGCGTGAAGGTGTTGCGCTCCTTGTCGTAGCCCCGCTCGCACACGTCCCGGTGGATGTCGTCGCGCAGCCGGTGCCACCGGTCGAGGGGGCCGTCCGCGTCGCCGGACTCGATCAGCTTGATGGTGCGGTCCACCGCGACCCAGGCCATCACCTTGGAGTGCACGAAGTGGCGGCGCGGGCCGCGCACCTCCCAGATGCCCTCGTCCGGCTCGTGCCAGTGGTCCTCCAGGTAGCGGATCAGCTTGAGCTGGAGCACCGAGGCGTAGTCGTTGCGGGCGAGGCCCGTCATGTGGGCCAGGTGCAGGGCCTCCGTCACCTCGCCGTAGACGTCCAGCTGGAGCTGGTGCGCCGCGCCGTTGCCCACCCGGACCGGGGTCGAGCCCTCGTAGCCGGGCAGCCAGTCCAGCTCGGCCTCGCCCAGCTCACGCTCGCCGGCGATGCCGTACATGATCTGGAGGTTCTCCGGGTCGCCGGCCACCGCGCGCAGCAGCCACTCGCGCCAGGCGCGGGCCTCCTCGCGGTAGCCGGTGCGCAGCAGCGAGGAGAGGGTGATCGCCGCGTCCCGCAGCCAGGTGTAGCGGTAGTCCCAGTTGCGGACGCCGCCGATCTCCTCCGGCAGGGAGGTGGTGGGCGCGGCGACGATGCCGCCGGTGGGGGCGTAGGTCAGGGCCTTCAGGGTGATCAGGGAGCGGACCACGGCCTCGCGGTAGGGGCCGTGGTACGTGCAGTTCTCGACCCAGTCCTGCCAGAACTCCTCCGTCGCCGCCAGCGACTGCTCCGGCTCGGGCAGCGCGGGCGCCGACTTGTGCGAGGGCTCCCAGGAGATGGTGAAGGCGATGCGGTCACCCGGCGCGACGGTGAAGTCGGCGTACGTGGTCAGCGCCTTGCCGTAGGTGTCCACGGACGTGTCGAACCACACGGAGTCCGGCCCGGCGACGGCCACGGTGCGCCCCTCGTGCTTGTGCACCCAGGGCACCACCCGGCCGTAGCTGAAGCGCATCCGCAGCTCCGAGCGCATCGGCACCCGGCCCGAGACGCCCTCCACGATGCGGATCAGCTGCGGGGCGCCGTCGCGCGGGGGCATGAAGTCGGTCACCCGGACGGTGCCGCGCGGGGTGTCCCACTCGGACTCCAGGATCAGCGAGTCGCCCCGGTAGCGGCGCCGGGCGGCGGTGGGCGGCTGGGAGCCGGCGGCGTGCGCCGGGCCGAGCCGCCAGAAGCCGTGCTCCTCGGTGCCGAGCAGGCCGGCGAAGATGGCATGCGAGTCGAAGCGGGGCAGGCACAGCCAGTCGACCGTGCCGTCCCGGCAGACCAGGGCGGCGGTCTGCATGTCTCCGATGAGTGCGTAGTCTTCGATGCGCCCGGCCACGTGCATCTCCAGTAGAAAACGGCCGCGTCACCCCGCGTGGGGCGGTCGCTGGTGCGGTCAAGGTGTCTGTGGGGTCTGTCGTGCTCGTCGAGTCATGCAGCAAACCAGCCGTCGGGCCGTCGAGCCAAACGCGGTGCCACAAAGGGTCAAGTGTCCCTCAGCGAACTTCCCTCAACGAACTGACTGCCGCGAGGCAGCGAACGTCCGAGCAGGATACGACGCACGTAGATGATCTGTGTGCCCCTCCGGGCGACGCGCATCCGCCGAACGGGTGAGCAATGGGTGAGAAACCGGTGAGCGGCGCGCGTCCGTGGCCGTCCGTGCGCGCAGCGTGGCCGGAAGCCGTCCCCCTTCGGCGCTGATACGCTGGTAGCCCGTGGACCGGTGGGAGCAAAACGCCGGAACCGCAGCGACGGCGCCGCCGGCGACACCCGGGAGATCCGGGCCCCGACGACCGCACCGCACTCCAGATCGCGACCACGGGAGCCCCCTCTTGGCCATGCCGCCCAAAGCTACGACGACCAAGCACATCTTCGTCACCGGGGGTGTCGCCTCCTCCCTCGGCAAGGGGCTGACGGCCTCCAGTCTCGGCATGCTGCTCAAGGCCCGGGGTCTGCGCGTCGTGATGCAGAAGCTCGACCCGTACCTCAACGTCGACCCGGGCACGATGAACCCCTTCCAGCACGGTGAGGTGTTCGTCACCAACGACGGCGCCGAGACCGACCTGGACATCGGCCACTACGAGCGCTTCCTCGACCGCGACCTGGACGGCTCGGCCAACGTCACCACCGGCCAGGTCTACAACACGGTGATCGCCAAGGAGCGGCGCGGCGAGTACCTGGGCGACACGGTCCAGGTCATCCCGCACATCACCAACGAGATCAAGCACCGCATCCGCCGCATGGCGACGGACGAGGTGGACGTCGTGATCACCGAGGTCGGCGGCACGGTCGGCGACATCGAGTCGCTGCCCTTCCTGGAGACCGTCCGCCAGGTCCGGCACGAGGTCGGCCGGGACAACGTGTTCGTGGTGCACATCTCCCTGCTGCCCTACATCGGCCCCTCCGGCGAGCTGAAGACCAAGCCGACCCAGCACTCCGTGGCCGCGCTGCGCAACATCGGCATCCAGCCGGACGCGATCGTGCTGCGCTGCGACCGCGAGGTGCCCACCGCGATCAAGCGCAAGATCTCCCTGATGTGCGACGTCGACGAGGCGGCCGTGGTGGCCTGCCCCGACGCCCGCTCGATCTACGACATCCCGAAGGTCGTGCACACCGAGGGCCTGGACGCCTACGTGGTCCGCAAGCTGGACCTGCCCTTCCGCGACGTGGACTGGACGACCTGGGACGACCTGCTCGACCGCGTCCACAACCCCGACCACGAGATCACCCTCGCCCTGGTCGGCAAGTACATCGACCTGCCCGACGCCTACCTCTCGGTCACCGAGGCGCTGCGCGCCGGCGGCTTCGCCAACAAGGCCCGCGTGAAGATCAAGTGGGTCACCTCCGACGACTGCAAGACCGCCGCCGGCGCCGAGGCGCAGCTCGGCGACGTCGACGCGATCTGCATCCCCGGCGGCTTCGGCGATCGCGGCGTGCTCGGCAAGGTCGGCGCGATCCGCTACGCCCGCGAGCAGAAGATCCCGCTGCTCGGCCTCTGCCTGGGCCTGCAGTGCATCGTGATCGAGGCCGCCCGGAACCTGGCGGACATCGGCGACGCCAACTCCACCGAGTTCGACCCCGCCACCGGCCACCCGGTCATCTCCACCATGGCCGAGCAGTTGGACATCGTGGCCGGCGAGGGCGACATGGGCGGCACCATGCGGCTCGGCATGTACCCGGCCAAGCTGGCCGAGGGCTCGATCGTGCGCGAGGTGTACGACGGCAAGGAGTACGTCGAGGAGCGCCACCGCCACCGCTACGAGGTGAACAACACCTACCGCGCGGAGCTGGAGAAGAAGGCCGGCGTGGTCTTCTCGGGCACCTCCCCGGACGGCAAGCTCGTGGAGTACGTGGAGTACCCGCGCGAGGTGCACCCCTACCTGGTCGCCACCCAGGCCCACCCGGAGCTGCGCTCGCGCCCGACCCGCCCGCACCCGCTCTTCGCGGGCCTGGTCAAGGCCGCGGTGGAGCGCAAGACGGGCAAGTGACGGGCCGGTAGCCCGCCGGTTGTACGGTGGCCGGGGCGCGCCCGCTTCAGCGGTGCGCGCCCCGGCTTTCGCGTCGGTACGCGTCGGTGAGGCGCTGCTGGAAGGGGTAGAGGACACGGCATGACGATCAAGGACACCCCCGAGGAGTGGGAGGTCCGGGCCACCGAGACTCCCTTCCGGGGCAAGAAGACCTCCGTCCGCACCGACGACGTGGTCATGCCCGACGGCTCCGTGGTCACCCGCGACTACCAGGTCCACCCCGGCTCCGTGGCCGTCCTCGCCCTGGACGACACGGGGCAGGTGCTGGTCATCCGCCAGTACCGGCACCCGGTGCGCGAGAAGCTCTGGGAGATCCCGGCCGGCCTGCTCGACGTGCCCGGCGAGAACCCGCTGCACGCGGCGCAGCGCGAGCTGTACGAGGAGGCGCACGTCAAGGCCGGGGACTGGCGGGTGCTCACCGACGTGTACACCTCGCCCGGCGGCTGCGACGAGGCCGTGCGGGTCTTCCTCGCCCGGGGCCTGTCCGAGGCGGAGGGCGAGCGCTTCGCCGCCGAGGACGAGGAGTCGGACATGGAGCTGACCCGGGTGCCGGTCGCGGAGCTGGCGCGCGGCGTCCTCGCCGGGGACCTGCACAACAGCTGCCTGGTGGTGGGCGTGCTGTCGCTGGTCGCGGCGCAGGCGGGCGACGGCCTGGACGCGCTGCGCCCGGCGGAGGCGCCGTGGCCCGCCCGGCCGTTCGAGGTCTGAGCGGCCGTAAGGCCCCGTGCGGGGTGATGGTGTGACCATCTGTTGATCCGATCGGGCGATGTGCCCGCCGTGCCCCGCCCGGCTCCGCCGAAATCGCCCCAGAGCCTGAACTAGGCTCGGGAAACGCCCGAACCGGAGTTCCGGCGGGCGCCGGCGTTTCGGTGGGATCGGGAGTGTGGCCCGTGACGGATCAGGCGGTGGACACGGACGGCGTGCGGCTCGCGGACGAGCCGGGCGGGGAGAGCTGGTTCCTCGGCCGCAACAGAGAGCTGAAGGACCTGCGCGCCGACATCGAGCGCGCGGGTCTGGACACCCTGTCCGGCCGCAAGGCCCCGCGCGCCCGCGTGCTGCTCATCGCGGGCCGCCCCGGCTCGGGCCGCACCGCGCTCGCCGAGGAACTGGCCGCCCAGGTCGCCGACGCCTACCCCGACGGCGTGCTCCGCGCCCGGCTGAGCGAACCCGACGGCACCCGCGTCCCGCCCGACCGCCTCGCCCGCGACCTGCTCACCGAGCTGGACGTCAGCGCCCCGCCCGGCGCCGGCGCCGACGACCTCGGGGTGATCCTGCGTGACGCGCTGGCCGACCGCCGCGTGCTGCTCCTCCTGGACGACGCGGCAGACGCCGAGCAGGTCGACGCCCTGCTCCCCGACACCCCCGACTGCCTGGCCGTCGCCGTCGCCGAGGGCCCGCTGACCGGCATCGCAGACGTCCGCCCCTGCACCCTGGGCGGCCTGGACACCAAGTCCGGCGTGGAGCTGGTCTCCCGGTACACCGGCTCGGTCCGGGTCACCGTCGACCCCCGCGCGGCCGAGCACCTGGTCGAGGTCTGCCAGGCCCAGCCCGCCGCGCTGCGGCTGGCCGGCGGCTGGCTCGCCGCCCGCCCCAAGGCGGCCGTCGCGGACCTGGCCAAGCACCTGAACGCGGAGAGCGACGAGGGCACCGCGCTCAGCCGCGTCTTCCGCCTGGTCTACGCCTCGCTGCCCAGCCCCGCCGCCCGGATGCTGCGCCTGCTCTCCCTCGCCCCGGCCGGCCTGGTCGACCCGCACACCGCCTCCGCGCTGGCCGGCTGCTCGGTGGCCGGCGCCCGCGCCACCCTGGACGACTTCACCCGCCTCGGCCTGCTGCGCGCGGCCGGCACCGCACCGCCGCAGTACGAGGTGCCCGGTTGCCTGCACCCGCTGCTCAAGGCGCTCGCCGACAGCAACGACCGGGCCGGTGAGCTGCAACTGGCCCGCGCCCGGATGCTGGAGCGCACGGTGCGCCTGCTCCAGTCCTGCCGCGCGGTCACCGAGACCGACAGCGCGCAGGCCCGCGAGCGGCTCCTGACCATGCCGCGGGAGCAGCGTTTCGCGAGCCCGCGCGCCGCCGCCGACTGGCTGCGCGCCCGCCGGCCCGCGCTGCTCGCCTCGGCCCGCCTGGCGGTGGCCGACGGGGACCTCGACACCCTCGCCCGGCGGCTGATGTCCCAGCTGGTGCGCGCCATGGTGGCCCACGTCGGCACCCAGGCCGCCGCCCCCGACCTGTACGGCATCCACCGCCTGGTGCTCGACGTGGCCGTGCGCCGCGAGCTGCCCCGCGAGCAGGCCGCCGCCCTGCTGAACCTGGCCGACCTGGACGCGCGCACCGGCCGGACCGCCGAGGCGCTGGTCCGCTACCGCGCCGCGCTGGACGCCGGACGCGCGGCGGACGACCCGTACGCGACCGCCCGGGCGATGGAATCCGTAGGCGGCGCCCACCTGGAGCTGGGGGACTACGACCGGGCCGCCGACTGGTACGGCCGCGCCCTCGCCCACCGGCTGGCCCGCGGCGAGCGCGTGGACGCCGCCCGGCTGCACGGCCGGCTGGCCACCGCCCACACCTACGCGGGGCGCTACGGCGAGGCGCAGCGGGGCTGGCGTGCGGCCGTCGCCGGGTACCGCAAGGCCGGTGATGTGCCCGCGCACGCCCGGGCGTTGAGCGAGCTGGCCCGGGTCCAGGAGTACGCCGGGCGGCCCGGGGAGTCGCTGCGCACCTGCGAGGAGGCCGTCGAGCTGGCCCGGCGGGCCGAGGACGACCGGCTGCGGGCCGCGCTGCACCTGCGCCTCGCCGACACCCTGGAGCGCCTCGGCGACCCGGCGGCGGCCCGGCTGCACCGCGAGACGGGTTCGCGATTGCTGGGGGAGGGCGGCGGAAATGCCTGCGAAATCCGCAGCACATCTGGCGAAGATTGATGCATTGAAAGGCTAGACAGCGGGAACACCTTCATTAGACTGGCTCTGCCGCACCTTCTCCTGCGGTCTCTCCCGTTGTGCCCCCGCACGGACGGGTACGCGTAGCAATAGACCCATCCTCTGAGCCAAGGACCGTGATCGACGTGAAGGTCGGTATCCCCCGCGAGGTCAAGAACAACGAGTTCCGGGTGGCCATCACCCCCGCCGGTGTGAACGAGCTGGTGCGCCACGGCCACCAGGTCGTCATCGAGCGCGGCGCCGGCGTCGGCTCCTCGATCCCCGACGCCGAGTACGTGGCCGCCGGCGCGCAGATACTCGACACCGCCGACGAGGTCTGGGCCGCCGCCGACCTGCTGCTGAAGGTCAAGGAGCCGATCGCGGAGGAGTACCACCGCCTCCGCAAGGACCAGACGCTCTTCACCTACCTGCACCTGGCCGCCTCCAAGGAGTGCACGGACGCGCTCATCGAGTCCGGCACCACCGCGATCGCGTACGAGACGGTGGAGCTGCCCAACCGCGCGCTCCCGCTGCTCGCCCCGATGTCCGAGGTCGCGGGCCGCCTGGCCCCGCAGGTCGGCGCCTACCACCTGATGGCCGCCCAGGGCGGTCGCGGCGTGCTGCCCGGCGGCGTCCCCGGCGTGCTGGCCGGCAAGGCCGTCGTCATCGGCGGCGGCGTCTCCGGCTGGAACGCGGCGCAGATCGCCATCGGCATGGGCTTCCACGTGACCCTGCTGGACAAGGACATCAACAAGCTCAAGGAAGCCGACAAGATCTTCGGCACGAAGATCCAGACGGTGGTCTCCAACGCCCTGGAGCTGGAGAAGGCGTGCCTGGAGGCCGACCTCGTCATCGGCGCCGTCCTGGTGCCGGGCGCCAAGGCCCCGAAGCTGGTCACCAACGAGCTGGTCTCCCGGATGAAGCCCGGAAGTGTCCTTGTCGACATCGCGATCGACCAGGGCGGCTGCTTCGAGGACTCCCACCCGACCACGCACGCCGAGCCGACCTTCCCGATCCACCAGTCGGTGTTCTACTGCGTCGCCAACATGCCCGGCGCGGTGCCCAACACCTCCACCTACGCGCTGACCAACGCGACGCTGCCGTACATCGTCGAACTGGCCGACCGCGGCTGGGCCGAGGCGCTGCGCCGCGACCCCGCGCTCGCCAAGGGCCTCAACACCCATGACGGCAAGGTCGTCTACAAGGAGGTCGCCGAGGCGCACGGCCTGGACCACGTCGAGCTGCTCACGCTGCTGGGCTAGCCAACTCGGAGTCCCCAAAAGGCGATACGTCAACACACGTCGTCAACATCACGCATCCGGCCGGACCTTGCCGACAGGTCCGGCCGGATGTGTGTATGGTCACTTTGCGCTGCTCGGCCAACTCGCCTCGAACGCAACGCTTCGACCGATTCGTGCACCGGTGAAACCTGCCGTGCGACGGCTGTACGCCCTTGACAGAGGGTTGTTTCCTTGCCGACACATCCGGCCGGGTCCGGCGGATTGTGTTGCTGCGGACGCCCGACACGCCATAGAGTCGCCGAACGTCGGCATGGTGCCACGCTGACCTGTCGAGAAGGATCCTGGTCACCAAGGAGGTAAGACGACTTGTGAATGAGTCGACATTTACTCCCGGGGGTGGTCAACCAGGAGCCCCCGCGCGGGCCGCAGGCCCCGGGCACGGCGAGGCTGTCGGCTCCGTCGCAGTACGCACCCACACAGCCCACCGGAGTCCGCAGGAAACTCGGACAGCACACATGAGCATGGATGGCCAACACGTGAACGCCATGGCCGGCGACGGAAGTGGCGCCTCCCGCAACCACTTCACCTCCCTCGACGACGAAGTGCCCGAGGGGCACTTCTACGACCCGGACGCGGAGTACGAGCCCGATCCCGAGTACGCGGCCACGCTCGCGCCCGACGCGGCCCGCCAGCGCCGCGAGCGCGTCGGCCCGACCGGGCGTCCGCTGCCGTACTTCCCCATTCCGGGGCCGCTGACCGACCACGGTCCGGCGAAGATCATCGCGATGTGCAACCAGAAGGGCGGCGTCGGCAAGACCACGTCGACCATCAACCTGGGCGCCGCGCTCGCCGAGTACGGGCGCCGGGTGCTGCTCGTCGACTTCGACCCGCAGGGCGCGCTCTCCGTGGGCCTCGGCGTCAACCCGATGGAGCTGGACCTCACCGTCTACAACCTGCTCATGGAGCGGGGCATGGCGGCCGACGAGGTGCTGCTGAAGACCGCGGTCCCCAACATGGACCTGCTGCCCAGCAACATCGACCTCTCGGCGGCCGAGGTGCAGCTGGTGAGCGAGGTGGCGCGGGAGTCGACGCTGCAACGCGCCCTGAAGCCGCTGATGGACGACTACGACTACATCGTGATCGACTGCCAGCCCTCGCTCGGCCTGCTCACCGTCAACGCGCTGACCGCCGCGCACAAGGTGATCGTGCCGCTGGAGTGCGAGTTCTTCGCGCTGCGCGGGGTCGCGCTGCTGACCGAGACCATCGAGAAGGTCCAGGAGCGGCTCAACCCCGACCTGGAGCTGGACGGCATCCTCGCAACGATGTACGACTCGCGCACCGTGCACAGCCGCGAGGTGCTCGCCCGGGTGGTCGAGGCGTTCGACGACCACGTCTACCACACAGTCATCGGGCGCACGGTCCGCTTCCCGGAGACCACGGTCGCCGGTGAGCCGATCACCACGTACGCCTCCAACTCCGTCGGTGCCGCCGCCTACCGCCAGCTCGCCAGGGAGGTGCTCGCCCGGTGTCACGCCGAGTGAGTCTGCCGGGGGCCGACGAACTCTTCCGCACGACAGGGGGTACGGCGCTGCAGTCGTCCACCCCGCGGCGGCCGGCCGGGGGTGACACCCGGGTGCCGGCGCCGGCGGGGGAGAGCGACCCGGCGGGCGCCGAGGACGCGCCGCAGTCGGTGCCCGCGCAGGGCGGCGACGGCGAGGGCGCCGAGCACGCGGCGGCGGAGCCGGCCGGGGTCGGCGAGTCACGCAGCCGGGGCGGGGAGCGCCCGGGGCCGGACGAGGGCGGGGCGCAGGAAGGTTCAGCCGACCGGCCCCGCAAGCGCGGCGGTCGGGCCGCCGCCCGGCGGCCCAGCGGGCGTGAGCGGCACGACGAGAAGATCACCGTGTACGTCTCCGCCGAGGAGCTGATGGACCTGGAGCACGCCCGCCTGGTGCTCCGCGGCGAGCACGGCCTCGCCGTCGACCGCGGCCGGATCGTCCGCGAAGCGGTCGCGGTGGTCCTCGCCGACCTCGAATCGCGCGGGGACGCCAGCATCCTGGTGCGCCGGCTGCGCGGGCGGTGACGGGTAACCTGCGGGGGCGATGACCCCGACCGACCCGCCCCGCGCCCCCACCCGCCGCCGCACCCTGGGCAGGGGCCCGGGCACCCCGCCCGACACCGCCCCGGACTCCGAGCCGCGCGACTCGCCCCGGACCCCGGCGACCGGCCCCGCTGTCGCGCCGGACCCCGAGGTCTCGGCTGCCGACAGCGTGGACGCGTTGGGCCCGGCGGCCCGCAGCCTGGGACGGACCCGGCCGATCGCCCCTTCGCCCGCGCACCCGGCGACCGGCCCCGCTGCCGCGCCCGACCCCGAAGCCCCGGCTGCCGACGGCGGGGGCGAGCCGGATCCGGCGGCCCGCGGCCCGGTGCAGGCGCCGCCCGCCGTCCCGTCGCCGTCCGGTGAGGCCGCGGTCCCGCAGCCGGTCGCCGAGGCCGCGGCGGAGCCGTCCGGGCCGGAGGGCGACGGTGCCGGTGGGGTCTTCAAGGTGCGGCTGGCGAACTTCGAGGGGCCCTTCGATCTGCTGCTCCAGCTGATCTCCAAGCACAAGATGGACGTCACCGAGGTCGCCCTGTCGCGGGTGACCGACGAGTTCATGGCGCACATCCGGGCGCGGGGGAGCGACTGGGACCTCGACGAGACGACCGAGTTCCTGGTCGTCGCCGCCACCCTGCTCGACCTGAAGGCGGCCCGGCTGCTGCCCGTCGCCGAGGTGGAGGACGAGGCCGACCTGGCCCTCCTGGAGGCCCGCGACCTGCTGTTCGCGCGGCTGCTCCAGTACCGGGCGTACAAGCAGGTCGCCGACATCTTCAACCGGCGCCTGGAGGAGGAGGCCCACCGGTACCCCCGTACCGTCGGGCTCGAACCGCACTACGCCGAACTGCTGCCCGAGGTCGTCATCAGCATCGGCCCCGAGGGCTTCGCGCGGCTCGCCGTGAAGGCGATGCAGCCGAAGCCCAAGCCGCAGGTCTACGTCGAGCACATCCACGCGCCGCTGGTCAGCGTGCAGGAGCAGGCCGGGATCGTGGTCACGCGGCTGCGGGAACTGGGCGAGGCCAGCTTCCGGGCGCTGGTCGAGGACACCGACGACACCCTGACCGTCGTCGCCCGCTTCCTCGCCCTCCTGGAGCTCTACCGGGAGAAGGCCGTGGAGCTGGACCAGGAGACCGCCCTCGGGGAGCTGACCGTGCGCTGGACGGGCGGTGACGGCGAGGCCGCTCCCAGGGTCACCGACGAGTTCGACCGGGCGCCGGAGCCCGCCGAGGAGGGGAAGGAACCGTGAGCGAGACCACCGAGGTGCCGGCCGGCGCGGAGAGCGCCGCCGGGCTCGACCTCAAGCCCGCCCTGGAGGCCATGCTCATGGTCGTGGACGAGCCCGCGACCGAGGCGCACCTCGCCAGGATCCTGGAACGCCCCCGCCGCCAGATCGCCGACGCCCTGCGCGAGCTGGCCGACGAGTACACCGTCCAGAACCGCGGCTTCGAGCTGCGCTTCGTCGCCGGCGGCTGGCGCTTCTCCACCCGCGCCGCCTACGCCCCGGCGGTGGAGCGCCTGGTCCTGGACGGCCAGACCGCCCGCCTCACCCAGGCCGCCCTGGAGACCCTCGCGGTGGTGGCGTACCGCCAGCCGGTCAGCCGCAGCCGCGTCTCCGCGGTGCGCGGGGTGAACTGCGACGGCGTGATGCGCACCCTGCTCCAGCGCGGGCTGGTCGAGGAGGCGGGCACGGAACCCGAGACAGGTGCGATCCTGTACGTGACGACGAACTACTTCCTGGAGCGGATGGGCCTGCGCGGCCTGGACGAACTGCCGGAACTCGCGCCCTTCCTCCCCGAGGCGGCGGCGATCGAGGCCGAGACCCAGGAAGGGGTCCCGTCGTTCGATCCGGACGCCCCGGACTCCGGGGACGCAGACGACCAGACGGAAACTTGATGCGAAACAGCAGCGGCAGGAACAGCAGCGGAAACAACGGCGGGAGCCGTGGTGGCAACAGCGGCGGCCGCGGCGGGAGCAGTGGTGGCGGTCGCGGCAACTACCGCGGCGCCGGTAACGACCGCGACGACAAGCCGGCCGGCCGGCCGAAGAAGCCCCGCCCCGAGGAGCGGCGCTACGACGTCGGTCCCGGCGCCACCCAGGACGGGCCGAAGTCGGGCCGCGGCCCCTCGGCCCGCGGCGGCGCCAAGGGCGGCCCGAAGCGGCCCCAGCAGCGCGGCCGCTCGACCCCGGCCACGTCCCGCGAGTACGAGACCCGCGCCGAGGAGCGCAACCGGGACCGGTACGCCGGCAAGCCGGACGTCAAGCTGCCGAAGACCTTCCCCGGCGCCGAGCAAGAGGGCGAGCGGCTCCAGAAGGTCCTCGCCCGGGCCGGCTACGGCTCCCGGCGGGCCTGCGAGGAGCTGATCGAGCAGGCCAGGGTCGAGATCAACGGCGAGATCGTCCTGGAGCAGGGCCGCCGGGTCGACCCGGAGAAGGACGAGGTCAAGGTCGACGGCCTGACCGTGGCGACGCAGTCGTACCAGTTCTTCTCGCTGAACAAGCCCGCCGGCGTCGTCTCCACCATGGAGGACCCGGAGGGCCGGCAGTGCCTCGGGGACTACGTCACCAACCGCGAGACCCGGCTCTTCCACGTGGGCCGGCTCGACACGGAGACCGAGGGCGTCATCCTGCTCACCAACCACGGCGAGCTGGCCCACCGGCTGACCCACCCGAAGTACGGCGTGAAGAAGACCTACCTCGCGCACATCGTGGGCCCGATCCCGCGCGACCTCGGCAAGCGCCTGAAGGACGGCATCCAGCTGGAGGACGGGTACGCGCGCGCGGACCACTTCCGGGTCGTCGAGCAGACCGGCAAGAACTACCTGGTCGAGGTCACCCTGCACGAGGGCCGCAAGCACATCGTGCGCCGGATGCTCGCCGAGGCGGGCTTCCCGGTCGACAAGCTGGTGCGCACCTCCTTCGGCCCGATCACCCTGGGCGACCAGAAGTCGGGCTGGCTGCGCCGCCTGTCCAACACCGAGGTCGGCATGCTGATGCAGGAGGTCGACCTGTAGGGCGCACCTCGCGCCGTACGCCCCTCCCCCTTTATGGTCGTGCTGACGATAAGGGGGGAGTCGTACATGTCATCACGTACGACGAAGCAGCCGCCGTCGTCACCGACGACACCCAGATGACGCTGGCACTCGGCCGGGGCCTGCGCACGGCGATGGGCAGGTCGGCTCCAAGGGCTGCGGCGCCAACATGCGGGTCGCGCCGGTCGGCCTGGTGCCCGGCCTGAGCGACGAGCAGCGCGCGGGCGCGGCCCAGTTGCAGTCCGCGTTCACCCACGGCCATCCGACCGCGCCGGCCGCCTCCGACCTCACCGCGCACGCCGTACGCCTGCTCGCCGAGGGTGCCGAGCCCGCCGCGCTGACCGGCCTGCTGCGGGCCTACGCCCACGAGCACCGCACCCGCTACCGCGAGCAGTGGCTCGGCGACCTGTGGACCCGCTCCCACGACCCCACCCCCGAGCACTTCACCGCGCGCGGCTGGGACGAGTGCCTCGCGGTCCTCGACCGCCTGGAGGAGGCGGTGCGCACCGCCCCGCCCGAGGACGACCCCTGCCTGGCCGTCGGCGAGGGCTGGATCGCCGAGGAGGCGCTGGCCGCCGGACTGCTCCGCTTCCTGCTCTTCCCCGAGGACCCGGTCACCGCACTGCGCCGGGCCGCCTGCACCTCGGGCGACTCCGACTCCATCGAGTACCGGGGCGAACTGCTGGCGCTCGGGGCACTCTGGGACGCTTGATCCATGAACCCCGATGTCCGCGTCGACGCGCCCGCCGTCGACCTCGCCCCGGTGATCGCCGAGCAGCCGCACCCGGTGCTGTTCGCCACGGTCTCCGGCGCCCACCTCTACGGCTTCCCGTCCCGGGACTCCGACGTCGACCTGCGCGGTGTCCACCTGCTGCCCGCCGCCGACCTGATCGGGCTGCGGGAGCCGGAGGAGACGCGGTCGCGGATGTGGGTGCGGGACGGCGTCGAGATGGACCTGGTCACGCACGACCTGCGCAAGTTCGCGCGGCTGATGCTGCGGCGCAACGGCTACGTCCTCGAGCAGCTGCTGTCCCCGCTCGTCGTGCACACCGGGGAGGCGCACCGCGAGCTGGCGGCGCTCGCCCCGGGCGTCCTCACCAGCCACCACGCCCATCACTACCGGGGGTTCGCCGCGACCCAATGGCGGCTGTTCGAGAAGAGCGGCGAGCTGAAGCCGCTGCTGTACACCTTCCGGGTGCTGCTCACCGGCATCCACCTGATGCGCAGCGGCGCGCTGGAGGCCCATCTGCCGACCCTGATCGGGCACGTGGCGGAGGCCCCCGCCCACCTGCCGGAGCTGATCGCCGCCAAGGCGGAGCGCGAGCACGGGGACGCCGACGTGGACCACGCGCGCGTGCGGGGTGACGTGGAGCGACTGCACGCCGTCCTCGACGAGGCGCAGGCGGCCTCAGTGCTGCCCGGGGCCGCCACCGCGCACGACGCCCTGCACGACTTCGTCGTCCGGGTGCGCCTGGAGCGCTGAGGCGCGGCGGGTGCGGATCAGGAAGTCCTCCACCCGGCGGTGGTCGGGCTCCTCGGGGAGCGGGGTGCGGTGGGCGGCGTGGGCCGCCTCCTCCGTCAGGCGGGTCATCCTGGACTCCACCTCCGGCCAGGGGACCTCGCCCCGCTTCACCGCGAGGAGGGACTCGCGCTCGGCGCTCACGTCCAGGGTGAGGACGCCGGTGCGCAGCAGGTCGCGGGCGCTGGTCAGCAGGCGCAGCAGATGCATGGCGTGCTTCCAGCGCGGGGCGCCGTGCACGCGCACGTCGGCGTCCAGCCTGCGGCGCTGGCCGACGGCGTAGCGGACGAAGGTGTCGTGGACCCGGCGGGAGAGGAACGCGCCGCGCAGGGCGAGCAGTTCGCGGCCCGTGGCGTCGGCGTGCTCCACCAGCGGGGAGTGCAGGCACTCCAGGATGTTCGGGTTGGCGCGCAGGGCCAGCTCGCAGAAGCGCTCCAGCTCCCAGCTGAACTGCTCCGGCGCCGGCCCCTCCACATGGGTGGGCGGCTTCTCGAAGCGCCAGAAGAGCGGGGTGGGCGCCAGGTACACGCCCCGCCGGTCCGTGTCGCTGCCCTCCGTCGCCAGGCCGAAGGCGCGCGAGCCCATGACACAGGCGTAGACCGTGTGGTCGCGGACCAGGGACGCGGGCGGGAGTGGGGGAGGGGAGGGCATGAGGGGGAGCGTACGGCGGGCTGACGGGGCGGGCGCAGTGAATATGCCCGCGTCTCAGGGGTCGGGCCGCGCGTACCGGGGCCGCGCGTCCTGACTACGCTGGACGTGCCAGCAGACCACCCGCACATCAGCGGTACGCAGCAAGGAGCCGGAACGTGGCGGTACGAGCGGTGCGGGGCGCCGTCCAACTGGAGCGGGACGAGGCGGGGCACATGGACGAGCAGGTCGCCGCCCTGCTCACCGCCGTCCTGGAGCGCAACGACCTCACCGGCGACGACCTGATCAGCGTCTGGTTCACGGCCACGCCGGACCTGCACAGCGACTTCCCGGCCGCCGCGGCCCGCAGGCTCGGCATCACCGACGTGCCGCTGATCTGCGCCCAGGAGCTGGACATCGCCGGCGCCATGCCGCGCGTCGTGCGCGTCCTCGCCCACGTCGAGTCCGACCGGCCCCGGGCCAAGATCTCGCACGTCTACCTCGGCGCCGCCGCGGCCCTGCGCAAGGACATCGCCCAGTGAGAACCGCCCTCGTCATCGGCACCGGCCTCATCGGCACCTCCGCCGCCCTCGCCCTGTCCCGGCGCGGCGTCACCGTGCACCTCGCCGACCACGACCCCGAGCAGGCCCGCACCGCCGCCGCGCTCGGCGCCGGCACCTGCGAGGCCCCCGAAGGGCCGGTCGACCTCGCGGTGGTCGCCGCCCCGCCCGCCCTGGTGGCCGACGTCCTCGCCGACGCCATGGCGGCAGGGGCGGCCCGCGGGTACATCGACGTGGCCAGCGTCAAGGGCGGCCCCCGGCGCGAGCTGGAGGAGCGCGGCCTCGACCTGTCGGCCTACCTGGGCACGCACCCCATGTCCGGGCGCGAGCGCTCCGGCCCGCTGGCCGCCACCGCCGACCTCTTCGAGGGCCGCCCCTGGGTGCTCACCCCCACCCGGGACACCGACACCGAGGTGCTGAATCTCGCCCTGGAGCTGGTCTCGCACTGCCGCGCCGTGCCCGTCGTGATGGACGCCGACGCCCACGACCGCGCCGTGGCCCTCGTCTCCCACATGCCCCACCTGGTCTCCAGCCTGGTCGCCGCCCGCCTGGAGCACGCCGAGGAGGCCGCCGTGCGGCTGTGCGGGCAGGGCATCCGCGACGTGACCCGGATCGCCGCCTCCGACCCCCGGATGTGGATCGACATCCTCTCCGCCAACCCGGGCCCGGTCGCCGACCTGCTCACCGACGTCGCCGCCGACCTGGAGGAGACGGTGCGGGCCCTGCGCGCCCTGCAGTCCGCCGACGCCGACAAGCGTCAGGAGGGCGGCGGCGGCATCGCCGAGGTGCTGCGGCGCGGCAACGCCGGGCAGGTGCGGGTCCCGGGCAAGCACGGCTCGGCGCCCCGCGCCTACCAGACCGTGGCCGTCCTCATCGACGACCAGCCCGGCCAGCTGGCCCGCATCTTCGCCGACGCCGGGCGGGCCGGCGTCAACATCGAGGACGTGCGCATCGAGCACGCCACCGGTCAGCAGGCCGGCCTGGTGCAGCTGCTGGTCGAGCCCAAGGCCGCCGCGGGGCTCACCAAGGCGCTGGAGGAGCTGGGCTGGGCGATCCGGCAGTGACCCCGGTCCCCGGGGCCGGGGCCGGGCGGGCGGCTGTCGGAGGTGTCCCCGGGAGCCAGTAACCTGGTGCGGGGGGCCCTGGGCGTGTCCTGGCGCCCCGCACACCACCCACCGCATCGCACCAGGAAGGTGTCCTCCCGTGGAAAACGGCGCCGCCCCGACCGCCCAGGCCGTGATTGTCGCCATCGACGGCCCCTCCGGCACGGGCAAGTCGAGCACGTCGAAGGCCGTCGCCGCGCAGCTCGGGCTCAGCTACCTGGACACCGGCGCCCAGTACCGGGCGATCACCTGGTGGATGGTCACCAACGGCATCGACACCGACGACCCGCACCAGATCGCCGCCGCGGCCGGCAAGCCCGAGATCCTCTCCGGCACCGACCCGGCCGCCCCGACGATCACGGTCGACGGCACGGACGTCGCCGGGCCGATCCGCACCCAGGAGGTCACCTCCAAGGTCAGCGCCGTCAGCGCCGTCCCCGAGGTGCGGGCCCGGATCACCGAGCTGCAGCGCACCATCGCCGCCTCCGCGCCGCTCGGCATCGTCGTCGAGGGCCGCGACATCGGCACCACCGTGCTGCCCGACGCCGACCTGAAGATCTTCCTCACCGCCTCCCCGGAGGCCCGCGCGGCCCGCCGCAGCGGTGAGCTGAAGGGCGCCGACGTGCACGCCACCCGCGAGGCCCTGATCAAGCGCGACGCGGCCGACTCCAGCCGCAAGACCTCGCCGCTGGCCAAGGCCGGCGACGCGGTGGAGGTGGACACCACCGCCCTCACCCTCCCGCAGGTCATCGAGTGCGTCGTCACCCTCGTCGAGGAGAAGCGGGCCGGGAAGTGACCCAGCCCGCCCTCCCCTCCGAGAGAGGCGCCGACGTCGGGCGGCGCATCGGCGTCGGCCTGATGTACGGGCTGTGGCGCCCGCGGGTGCTCGGCGCCTGGCGGGTGCCCGCGACCGGTCCGGTGATCTTCGCCGTGAACCACTCGCACAACATCGACGGCCCCATGGTCATGGGCGTGGCGCCCCGGCCGACGCACTTCCTGATCAAGCGGGAGGCGTTCGTCGGCCCGCTCGGCACCTTCCTGACCGGCATCGGCCAGCTGAAGGTGGACCGCCACTCCGCCGACCGCGCGGCCATCGGCCAGGCGCTCGGCGTCCTGGCGGCCGGCGGCGTCCTGGGCATCTTCCCGGAGGGCACCCGGGGCGAGGGCGACTTCGCCTCGCTGCGCGCCGGGCTCGCCTACTTCGCGGTCCGCAGCGGCGCCCCGATCATCCCGGTCGCCGTGCTGGGAAGCGCGGAGCGCCGCGGACGGCTGATAGGGGGGCTGCCTCCGCTGCGCTCCCGGGTCGACGTCGTCTTCGGCGACCCCTTCGACGCCATCGAAGGGGTGCGAAGCTCGGATACGGGTGGTGGTGGGCGACGGGCGGGCGGCAGCGGGCGGCGCACCCGCAAGGCCCTGGACGAGGCGACCGAGCGGATCCAGAAGCAGCTCGCCGCGCACCTGGAGCACGCCAGGCGCCTCACCGGCGGCCGGGCGACACTTGAGTAGTGGATCACCCAGTACAGGGGTGTCCACCGATCACCACGATGAACGAGGTACGGACTTCATGAACGACCACATCCCCTCCGACGGCTCGGGCGAGGAGCACGACCACGGGGCGCTTGGCGACGCCGAATACGCGGCGTTCATGGAGCTGGCCGCCGAAGAGGGCTTCGACGCCGAGGAGGTCGAGGGCGCGATCGAGGCGGCCGGGCACGGCCCGCTGCCGGTGCTCGCCGTCGTCGGCCGCCCCAATGTCGGCAAGTCGACCCTGGTGAACCGGATCATCGGCCGCCGCGAGGCGGTCGTCGAGGACAAGCCCGGCGTCACCCGCGACCGCGTCACCTACGAGGCCGAATGGGCCGGGCGCCGCTTCAAGGTGGTCGACACCGGCGGCTGGGAGCAGGACGTCCTCGGCATCGACGCCTCCGTGGCCGCGCAGGCCGAGTACGCCATCGAGGCCGCCGACGCGGTCGTCTTCGTGGTGGACGCCAAGGTCGGCGCCACCGACACCGACGAGGCCGTGGTCCGGCTGCTGCGCAAGGCCGGCAAGCCGGTGGTGCTGTGCGCCAACAAGGTGGACGGCCCCAGCGGCGAGGCCGACGCCTCCTACCTGTGGTCCCTCGGCCTCGGCGAGCCCCACCCGGTCTCCGCGCTGCACGGCCGCGGCACCGGCGACATGCTCGACCAGGTCCTGGAGGCGCTGCCCGAGGCGCCGGCGCAGACCTTCGGCACCGCCGTCGGCGGCCCGCGCCGCATCGCCCTGATCGGCCGGCCCAACGTCGGCAAGTCCTCGCTGCTGAACAAGGTGGCGGGCGAGGACCGCGTCGTCGTCAACGAGATGGCCGGCACCACCCGCGACCCGGTGGACGAGCTGATCGAGCTGGGCGGCGTCACCTGGAAGTTCGTGGACACCGCGGGCATCCGCAAGCGCGTCCACCTCCAGCAGGGCGCCGACTACTACGCCTCGCTGCGCACCGCCGCCGCCGTGGAGAAGGCCGAGGTGGCCGTGATCCTCCTCGACGCCGCGGACACGATCTCGGTGCAGGACCAGCGGATCGTCACCATGGCCGTCGAGGCGGGCCGCGCGGTCGTGCTGGCCTTCAACAAGTGGGACACCCTTGACGAGGAGCGCCGCTACTACCTGGAGCGGGAGATCGAGACCGAGCTGGGCCAGGTCGCCTGGGCGCCCCGGGTCAACGTCTCGGCGCGGACCGGGCGGCACATGGAGAAGCTGGTCCCGGCCATCGAGGCCGCGCTGGACGGCTGGGAGACCCGCGTCCCGACCGGCCGCCTGAACGCCTTCCTCGGCGAGCTGGTCGCCGCCCACCCGCACCCCGTGCGCGGCGGCAAGCAGCCCCGGATCCTGTTCGGCACCCAGGCGGGCACCAAGCCGCCGCGGTTCGTGCTCTTCGCCTCCGGCTTCATCGAGGCGGGCTACCGGCGCTTCATCGAGCGCCGGCTGCGCGAGGAGTTCGGCTTCGAGGGCACCCCGATCCACATCTCGGTGCGGGTGCGCGAGAAGCGCGGCGCGAAGCGGAAGTAGCAGGGCAGCACGGAGGGGGGGGCCCCGCCCCCGGGCGGCCCCCCCCCCCCCCCCCCCCCCCCCCCCCCCGCCCCCGCCGCCCGCCCCCCCGGCCCCCCCCCCGGGGGGGGGGGGGGGGGGGGGGCCCGGGGGGCCCCCGGGGGGGGGGGCGGCCCCCCCGGGGGGGGGGCCCCGGCCCGGGGCCCCCCCCTCCGCCGTACCCGCCCGCTCGCTCAGAGGCCCCTGCGCGGCGCCGGCGGCAGCGCCGCCGGGATGTGGTGCGTGCCGGGCCGCTGCCAGAGCGCCTGCTGGCCCGAGCGGGCGCTCTGCGCCCCCGCGCTGTAGGCGCTGTAGCCGCCCCGGCTGCGCGGGATGCTCCGGAAGGAGGTGAACCCCAGCTCCTCCTCGCCGCTGCGGTCGCCCGGCAGCGAACGGAAGGACTTCACGTACTCGGCGTAGAGCTTGTCGTAGATCGGCGTGGCCGAGGGGCCGCCCTGGCGGTGGAAGGCGTCGTATGCGTGCACGTATGTCCAAACGACCCCGGGCGGGAAGGGATGCGGCCCGCCCGCCGGGGACGTCGGGCGGGAGGTCAGGTGCCCGCGAGCGGCAGCGCGGCGGTGACCAGGTGGCCGCCGGCGGCGGCCCGGTCCAGGGCGTCGCGCATCAGGTCCTCGCGCGGCTGACGCCCGATGGAGCCGGCCGGGCCGGCGAACATGAGCACCTGCTGGTGCTTGTTGGCCGCCGTGCGCCAGCCCTCGGTGACCTGGAGCGGCTGGTGCGCCTGCCACCAGGCCACCGGGCGTCCGCCGTCCGCCCCCGGCTGGAGCACCGCGTGCAGCTGGCCCATGGCGAGCAGCACCGACCAGCCGTGCAGCACGGACGGCACCACGGACAGCTCGGTGAGCGGCATGAAGCCCTGCTCGATCAGCAGCGGCAGGAAGTCGTCCCCGGGCCCCGTCGAGCCGGGGCGCGCGATGGGCCCGGTCGGCTCCACCACCAGGGCCGGGTGCAGCTCGCCCCCGAGCAGCACCAGGCCGCTGGTGACGCCGAGCACCGCCTGCTCGGTCGCCCCGGCGGGGGGCTCCGGCTGCTGCTGGGCGGCGTCCGCGCCGATGGAGCGCGCGGCCCCCTGGAGCTGCTCCTCGCTCACCCTGACCACCTGGGAGGGCAGACAGCCGGCGTGCGCGAAGGCGAGCACGGCCGTCTCCTCGCCGACGAACAGGACGGTGCTGGTCCGCTCCTGCTCGCAGTCGCCAGGGGTGCGGCAGGACGTGCAGTCGTAGGTGCCCGGGGCGGACTCCCCGGCGAGCAGGCGGTCGGCTTCTTCGTCGCCGATCTCGGCGCGTACGTCGTCGCCGACGTCGAGCATGCGCGGCACGGGTGGCTCCCTCGGATGCGGTGCGTGACGGGACCGGGTGGCTCCCCGGCCCTTGCAGGGGACAACGCCGGAAGCGGGGCCGGAGTAACGCCCTCGGGCCGGACGGAGCGGGGGAACCTGGCGGAAACCGTGAAGCCCGCGTGTGCGGTCCGTGTCGGTTTTCGGCGGTGGCGCATTGCGCAGAAAACGTCCTGGAAGTGAATCGGAGGCGACCGCGAAGTGCCGTCGCGGCCTTAGTCCGCCGTTCTTCCGGCGGCCGGTCGCGACACGCGGAAATGTCGCTCGAATGCCTGCTTCAGGCGGCCGGAACCGCCCATGCGGGTGACGGAGTTCGACCGGAACGTACGCCCGGTTCTTGTGACAGAAGCGTGACGGGGGCAGCGTTCGCCGCCTCGGCGGGCATAGCGTGGCGGCATGGCACCGATTCCGACACCGCAGCCCGAACCCCAGGACAGCACGGAGACCTACGTCGGCCAGGACGCCGAGGCGGCCGAGCGGCTCGCGCGCGAGCGGGGCTGGTCGACCGTCCGCTCACTGGCGCCGGGGACGGTAATCACCATGGAGTACCGGGTGGGCCGGCTCAACTTCGAGGTCGAGGACGGCCGGGTGACCCGCGCCTGGAAGGGCTGAGGCCCCGCCGGACGCCGTGGCCGCGGGGCCGTCAGCCGCCCGACAGGTGATGGCGCGGCGCCGGGGCAGCGCCCCGTGCGTGGCGCTCGGTGTGCGGCGGCCGACGGCTCCCGGCGGGGGTGACCGGCGTGCGCTCCGAGCGGGGCGTGTGCGGACCCGGGGCCAGGTGGACCGGCGTGCGGTTGCGCGCCGACGCGGCCGGCTCGCGCGCCGGGGTCCCCTCGCGGTCGGCGTCGGGCCCGGTGAGCAGCGCCGGGGTGACGGCCGGTCGGCCGGCCGGTGCGGGCCGCGGGCGGCGGCGCCGGGCGAGCCAGCCGTCGCGCAGGCCGAGCAGCCAGGTCTCGGCGCGGGTGATCAGCGGCTCGGTCCAGGGCAGCGCCAGCAGGACGAGCAGGCCCGCGGTCCAGCCCAGGACCACGTCGCTCAGCCAGTGCGTACCGAGGTAGACGGTGGACATCCCGACGCCGAGCGAGGTGACCGCCGAGATCGCGGACAGCCAGCGCCTGGCCCGCGGCGTGGACGCCAGATAGGCCAGGATTCCCCAGGTCACCACGGCGTTGGCGGTGTGGCCGCTGGGAAATATATCGCCGCCGCGCCACATCTCGTTCGAGCCGATCACGGTCGCGTAGTGCGGGCCGAGCCGGCCCATGCCGAGCTTCGCGGCACCGACGGTGATGTTCAGCAGGAGCAGCGAGGAGCCGAGCGCGAGCAGCGGGCGCAGGGTGTGCTGCCGCCAGGAGCGCCAGCCCAGCCAGGCCGCGACCATCACCGCGGTCGGGCCGCGCTGGCCGAGCACCACGTAGTAGTCGACGAAGGCGTGGATCTGCGGCCACTGCTGGTAGGGCCGGAAGAACATGACCTGCCAGTCGAGGCGGACCAGCCACGAGGTGACCACCACGGCCCACACGATGGCGCCGTAGAACACGAGGGCTCCGGCGAGCAGCGCAAGCCGGTGCCGGCTCATCGTCGGCACGTCCAGGAGGGCCGGGCGTTCCGGCTCCCGGTCGAGTCTCGCGAACACCCGGTCCAGACGGGTGAGGCTCCGTTCGGTATGCACCCAATCGACGTTACAGCGAGTGAGGTGTGAACCCGGCCGAATCAACGGCTTTGTGATGACGATGTGATGTGGGATTGCTCTCAGGCGACCACCAATTCGGGGAAATCCCTAATCCGCCCCCGTATGCGGGCTGCATTTCCTTTGATCGGCCCGGTCGGTGGTTTCCTCGTGATTGTCGATCCGTTCACCGAATACCGGTACCGAATTCAGGGCGGGCCTGATCCGTTCAGCCAGAACGCCCCGTACCCGGCCGACAGCAGCGCCACCCCGGCGAGCACCGCCGCCGGCCGGGGCATCCGCGCCCTGGCCAGGGCGAGGGCGAGCGGCAGCAGCAGCGGGAAGGCGGGCATCAGCAGCCGCGGCTTGGAGCCGAAGTAGCTCGACGCGCACAGGGCGAGGGCGGTGACGACCCCGGAGTAGACGAGCAGGGGCAGCGGCTGGCGCTGTCGTACCCCCGCCGCGTACAGCCACAGGACCAGGGCGACCCCGACGATCAGCGCGACGCCCGCGAGCGCGCCGGGGACGGACGTGAAGCGGGCGGCGACGAAACGGGCGAAGGCCAGGCCGCCGTCGAAGCCGTTGCGCCAGCCGGCCTGGACGTCGAGGTAGCCGAGGACGCCCCCGCCCGTGCGGTGGCCGACCCACAGCACGTACCCGGCGGCGCCCAGCGGCGCGAGCACCATCCCGGCGAGGCGCCGGGCGCCGCCGGGCCGGTCGTTCAGGGTCGCGGCGATCCCGGCAGCCCAGACCGCCGCCACCACCGCGAGCCCCACCGGCCGGGTCAGCCCGGCCAGCGCCGCCAGCGTCCCCGCGCTCACCCAGCGCCCGGTCAGCACCGCGTACAGCGACCAGGCGGCCAGCGCGGTGAACAGCGACTCGCTGTACGCCATCGACTGCACGATCCCGACCGGCAGCACCGCCCACACCAGCACCGCGCAGACCCCGGCCCGGCGGCCGTACACCCGGTCGGCCACCGCGAAGATGCCCCAGGCGGCGGCGAGCGAGGCGAGCAGCGCGACGGCGAAGCCGGCACCGGCGGCCGACAGCGGGGTCAGCGCCGCGCCGAGCCGTTCCAGCCAGGGCAGCAGCGGGAAGAAGGCCAGATTCGAGTGCACGTCGCCGTTGGGCAGCCGCACCTGGTAGCCGTAGCCCAGCTCGGCGACCCGGGTGTACCAGAGGGAGTCCCAGCGCGCGGTCAGCAGCGTCCAGGCACTGGTGCCGCGCGCCGCGCTCCAGACGGCCAGGACCAGCAGGCCCAGGGCGCGCACGGCCGCGTACCCGAGCAGCGCGGGGGTCGCCCGGCGCAGGGCACCGGGGCGGGCCGCCGCCGCGCGCGTCTCTTGTTCGATCACGCACCCGATTATCGGCCGCGGCACTTACCGGCCGGTCCACCGGGGCGCACGGCCCCCGCCGAGGCGGCGCCGAGTGTGAGCAGCACCATGCGGACCTCGCCGCCCCCTGGCGTAATCTGGCCAGTCACTCGCGGTCCGCGCGGGCCGGAAGGCGCCGCCGAAGCACCGGCCGAGGCGCGGGGAGTCCCCACCCCGCAGCCCACCGGACGCGAGGCACACCTTGGAGGTACGTACATGTCCGGGACGACCACGGCTGCCGCTGCCCCGCGCCGCCGGGCGGCCGGGGCCGGTGCCAACCGCTGGGTGGTCCTGGTGGTGCTCTGCGCCAGCCTGCTGCTCGTCGCGGTCGACGCGACCGTGCTCCACGTGGCGGTCCCCGCCGTCACCGAGGACCTGCGGCCGGGCGGGATCGAGCTGCTCTGGATCGTCGACGTCTACCCGCTGGTCTGCGCCGCGCTGCTGATCCTCTTCGGCACGCTGGGCGACCGGGTCGGCCGCAGACGGGTGCTCCTGCTCGGCTACGCCCTGTTCGGCCTGGCCTCCGCCCTCGCGGCCTTCGCCGGGAGCGCGCCGGTGCTGATAGCGGCCCGGGCGCTGCTCGGCGTCGGCGGGGCGATGATCATGCCGGCCACGCTGTCCATCCTGCGCCAGGTCTTCCCCGACCGGCGGGAACGGGCGCTGGCCATCGGGATCTGGACCGCCGTCGCCGCGGTGGGCGCGGCGCTCGGGCCGCTGCTCGGCGGCGCCCTGATCGAGCACTTCTGGTGGGGCTCGGTCTTCCTGGTCAACATCCCGCTGATGCTGGTCAGCCTGCCGGTCGGGCGGCTGCTCCTGCCCGAGTCCAAGGGCGACGGGCAGGGCCCTTGGGACGTGATCGGGGCGCTGATGGCCGCCGCCGGGCTGTTCGGCGTGGTCCTCGGGGTGAAGCGGCTCGGCGCCGGAGACCCGGTCCTCTCCGTCCTGACCTGGCTCCCGCTCCTGGCCGGCGCCGCCCTGCTGACCGGCTTCGTCCGCCGCCAGAAGCGCCGCACGCACCCGCTGGTCGACCTGGCGATGTTCCGGCGCCCGGCGTTCAGCACCTCGGTGGGCTGCATCGTGCTCGCCATGCTGGCCCTGGTGGGCCTGGAGCTGATCGCGGCGCAGTACCTCCAGCTGGTCCTCGGCCTCTCCCCGCTGCAGACCGGGCTGCGGCTGCTGCCGCTGACCTTCGCGGCGATGGCGGCGGGCCTCGTGGGGGCGCGGCTGCTGCGTTCCCTCGGGCCGCGCCGGATGGTGTGCGCGGGCTTCTGCCTGACGGCCGGCGCGGTGCTGCTGCTCACCGAGATGGGCCGCACCGACGACAGCGCGCTGCTGCTGACCGGCTTCGTGCTGCTCGGCTTCGGTCTGGAGACGACCCTGTTCGGGGCGTACGAGTCGATGCTGAGCGAGGTGCCCCCGGAGCGGGCCGGCGGCGCGGCGGCCATCGGCGAGACCTCCTACCAACTGGGCGCCGGGATCGGCATCGCCCTGCTCGGCAGCGTGATGAACGCCGCCTACCAGCCCGGCGCGTCGGGCGGCGTGCCCGGTGTGCCGGGCCCCGACTCCCGGGCCGCCGGGCACTCGCTGGGCGAGGCGTACGAGGTGGCCGCGCGGCTCGGCGGCCCGGCGGGCGTCGCGCTGCGCCGGGCGGCGACGGACGCCTTCGTGCACGGGCTGCACGTCACCCTGCTGGTCAGCGCGGCCCTGCTGGCGCTCGGCGCGCTGATGGCGCTGCGGTTGCCGCGGGTGATGCACTGCGAGCCGGCCAGGGTCCCGGCGCCGAGGGACGCGGCGGACTCGCGCGTCTCGGTGTAACGTCGGGGCCGAGCCGCCGTAACTAGCGGTGCTAGTTTTACGAAGCCAGGTTTCCGTCCCCGGAGGGTGTCCCATGGCCGCGTCCCGGAAGTTGCCCGCGTTCGACCCCGCCGACCCGCTCGGCCTCGACGACCTGCTGGAGCCGGAGGACCTGGCGGTCCGCGACACGGTCCGCGACTGGGCCGCCGACCGGGTGCTGCCGCACATCGCCGACTGGTACGAGCGGGGCGAACTGCCCGGCGTCCGGGAGCTGGCCCGCGAACTGGGCGCCATCGGCGCGCTCGGCATGTCGCTGAAGGGCTACGGCTGCGCCGGCGCCAGTGCCGTGCAGTACGGCCTGGCCTGCCTGGAGCTGGAGGCGGCCGACTCCGGCATCCGCTCGCTGGTCTCCGTGCAGGGCTCGCTCGCCATGTACGCGATCCACCGGTTCGGCAGCGAGGAGCAGAAGCAGGCGTGGCTGCCGCGGATGGCGGCCGGCGAGGTCATCGGCTGCTTCGGACTGACCGAGCCCGACCACGGCTCGGACCCGGCGGGCATGCGCACCCACGCGAAGCGGGACGGCTCCGACTGGGTCCTGACCGGCCGCAAGATGTGGATCACCAACGGCTCGGTGGCCGGTGTCGCCGTGGTGTGGGCGCGCACCGAGGACGGCGTCCGCGGCTTCGTGGTCCCCACCGAGAGCCCCGGCTTCTCCGCGCCGGAGATCAAGCACAAGTGGTCGCTGCGGGCCAGCGTCACCAGCGAGCTGGTCCTCGACGGCGTGCGGCTGCCCGCCGACGCGGTGCTCCCGGAGGCGACGGGGCTCGGCGGGCCGCTCTCCTGCCTCAACCACGCGCGCTACGGCATCGTCTGGGGCGCGATGGGCGCGGCGCGCAGCTCCTTCGAGGCGGCCCTCGAGTACTCCCGGACCCGGGAGCAGTTCGGGCGGCCCATCGGCGGCTTCCAGCTGACCCAGGCCAAGCTCGCCGACATGGCGCTCGAACTGCACAAGGGCATCCTGCTCGCCCACCACCTCGGGCGCCGGATGGACGCGGGGCGGCTGCGCCCGGAGCAGGTCAGCTTCGGCAAGCTGAACAACGTGCGCGAGGCCATCGACATCTGCCGGACGGCCCGGACGATCCTCGGAGCCAACGGGATCTCCCTGGAGTACCCGGTGATGCGGCACGCGACGAACCTGGAGTCGGTGCTCACCTACGAGGGCACCGTCGAGATGCACCAACTCGTCCTCGGCAAGGCGCTCACCGGGATCGACGCCTTCCGGTGAGGTGACACGAAGTCGGGCGAGGTGGGGCGGGGCCGCGGTGCGCGGCCCCGCCTCAGCTCTGGTTGAAGAAGCCGTCCGAGCGGTGCGCGGCCGGCTCGCCGGTGACGACCTGGGTGTCGGCCGGGCTGAGCAGGAACACCCGGGTGGAGACCCGCTCGATGGAACCGCGCAGGCCGAAGATGAGACCGGCCGCGAAGTCGACCACGCGCTTGGCGTCGGCGCCCTCCATGGCGGTCAGGTTCATGATGACCGGGACGCCGTCCCGGAACAGCTCGCCGATGGCCCGGGCGTCCCGGAAGCTGTCCGGGGTGACCGTGGCGATGCGCCGGCCCTTCTCCTCCGCGACGTCCGAGGCCGTCCGCACCCGCGGATCGGTGACCCAGGCGTCCCCGGAGCCGGTGGTGCCCTCGGAGTAGTCGTCGTCGTAGTAACGCTCGTCATCGTTGTCGTCGACGAGGCCGAGCCACGCACTCGCCTTGCGTACCGATCCCATGGACGCCTCCTCTCACAGCGGTCTTGTGCGCTTCCGCATCCCTATCGTCGTCCATGATGCGGACGTCGCGCCAAGTGGATAGACGCCGCACGGGGGGTTTGTGACGGTACTGGTGCACAGCGGATCCGTCGAGAGTCCATGTGTCCCAAGGGTCGTTGCTCAAACGGCCGCTGACTGCCTGTGAAATATGATGATCTGCGCGGACGGGTGAGTGACGGAGCGTACGGGTGAACCGGCGGCCGGTACGATGCCGCAGCTCAACGTCGTCCGCACCCACGGGGGAGTGCTGTGTTCGGAATCGTCAGGCCTTGCAGGCATCGGCTGGGGGAGCGGCTCGCCGGTCAGTGGATGGCGCACTTGTGCGGGTTGTGCCTCGCACTGCGGAAGGACCACGGACAGTTCGCGCGTGTCGTGACGAACTACGACGGGCTGCTCATATCGGTGTTGACGGAGGCTCAGGCCGCCCCGGGCGGCCGGGGCGCGGGGCGCCGCACCGCCGGACCGTGCCCGCTGCGCGGGATGCGCACCGCGTCCGTCGCGCACGGCGAGGGCGCCCGGCTCGCCGCGGCCGTCTCGCTGGTGCTGGCGTCGGCGAAGGTGCGCGACCACGTCGCCGACGGGGACGGACTGCTGGCCCGCCGGCCGGTCGCGCTCGCCGCCCGCCGGGTCGCCGCGGGCTGGGACGCGGCCGGCGCCCGCGGTGGCACGGCCGTCGGCTTCGACACCGCCGTCCTCCTGGACGCCGTCGACCGGCAGGCCGGGATCGAGGCGCTCGCCGGGCCCGGCACGTCCCTGCTCACCGTGACCGAGCCGACCGAGACCGCCACCGCCGCCGCCTTCGCGCACACCGCCCACCTCGCCGGCCGGCCCGGCAACGCCGCCCCGCTGGCCGAGGCCGGGCGCCTCTTCGGGCGGCTCGCCCACCTCCTGGACGCCGTCGAGGACCGGGCCGCCGACGCCGCCGCCGGCGCCTGGAACCCGCTCACCGCCACCGGCACCCCGCTCACCGAGGCCCGGCGGCTGGCCGACGACGCCGTGCACGGGGTGCGGCTCGCGCTGCGCGAGGCCGAGTTCACCGACCGGGGTCTGGTGCACCGGCTGCTCGCGCACGAGCCGGCCTCCTCGGTCGACCGGGCCTTCTCCACCGTCACCTGCGCGCACGGCGGCCCGCAGGGCGGCAACCCGTACGCCCCGCCCGGGCAGACGCCCGGCGGTCCCGGTGCGCCGCCGCCCCCGGAGCCGCCGCGCGGGAACCGGCGGGGCCTGCTGGCCGGGTGCGCGGTGTGGCTGGGACTGGCCTGCACCTGCCAGCTGTGCTGCGGCACCTACGAGGACCCGTGGAGCGGGGAGCGCAAGGAGTCACCGTGCTCCGACTGCTGCGATTGCGCCGACTGCTGCGGCAACTGCGCCGACTGCTGCAGCTGCGACGGCTGCTGCTGCGACGGGTGCGGCTGCGACTGCTGACGCCGCCCGGCAAGGCGGTTCCGCCCGTACATGTCCGCTTCACACTGGTGTGGAAGGGTGGCGGGCATGACGACGGACGCATTCGAGGAGTGGCGGCGCTGGCGCGAACACCGCGTCGCGGCGGTCTCGGCTCCCTACGGGCCGCTCGCGCTGACCGGCACGCACTGGCTGGCGGACTTTCCGGACGGGCGACTTCCGGACATCCCCGGGCACTGGACGGCCGACGGCGACGCGGTGCTGCTCTCCGCCGCCGCCGACGAAGGGCTGACCGTGGACGGGCGTCCCGTCGACGGCGAGGCCCGCCTCACGGCAGACACCGGACCCGCCGCTGAGGCCCGGGTGGCGTACGGGGACCGGCGCCTCGTCGTGCTGGCCCGCGAGGGCGTCTGGGGCGTGCGCGACTTCGACCCCGGCGCCGCGACGCGGCGGGCGTTCAAGGGCATCGCGGCCACGCCGTACGACCCGGCCTGGGCGGTGCCGGGCCGGTTCACCCCGTACGAGGAGGGGCACCGCAGCGTGCGGGTGCCGAACGCGGACGGGCGGGAGCGGGGGCTCGGGCTCGGCGGGGAGCTGGCCTTCGCCCTGGCCGGTGCGGAGCTGACCCTCCAGGTGAGCGTGGAGGCGGACGGCTCGCTGTGGGCCGTCTTCGCCGACGCCACCAGCGGGGTGAGCAGCTACCGGTTCCGGTTCCTGCGGCCGGCCGCGCCGGACGCGGAGGGCCGTACGACGGTCGACTTCAACCGCGCGCTGCTGCCGCCGTGCGCTTTCGCCGACCACTTCGTCTGCCCCTTCCCGCCGCCGGGGAACACGCTGGAGACGGGGGTGGAGGCGGGGGAGCGGGAACTGGGCTGACGCCGAAGGGGACTCGGCCGAGGCGCGAGTGAGTCCGACGGCCGAAAGGCACCCTTGTGCCGACCGGCCGTTCGGCCGAATACTCCGAACTCAGCGCTTGTCAGGGGCACGTCGTGTTCGAAATCCGGACACCCGGCCCGCTGGCTGCGCCTCACGGGCCCAACCCCACGAGAGGGCCCCCGACTTCCTTTGTGGAGGACCGAAAAGTGAGGATCAAGCGCACCAACCCCCGCAGCGGCATCACGAGACGGACCCGGCTGATCGCCGTGTCCACCGGACTCGTGGCCGCGGCCGCGATCGCGGTCCCCAGCGCGAACGCGTCCAACACCCCGGCCGCCTTCAGCGGAGCCGAACTCGCCGGCGCGAGCGCCTCGGTGCTGAAGGCCGACATCCCCGGCACCGCCTGGGCCGTCGACGGGAACCGGGTGCTCGTCACCGTCGACAGCACCGTCTCGCAGGCCGAGATCGCCCAGATCAAGGAGCAGGCCGGCGCCAAGGCCGGCGCGCTCACCATCAAGCGCACCCCCGGTACCTTCAACAAGCTGATCGAGGGCGGCGACGCCATCTACGCGAACAGCTGGCGCTGCTCGCTCGGCTTCAACGTCCGCAACAGCGCGGGCGCCTCCTACTTCCTGACCGCCGGGCACTGCACCGACGGCGCGGGCACCTGGTGGTCCAACTCCTCCCACAGCACGACCCTGGGCACCACCGCCGGGTCCAGCTTCCCGGGCAACGACTACGGCCTGGTGCGCTACACCAACACCTCGATCGCCAAGGCCGGCACGGCGGGCGGCGTGGACATCACCCGCGCGGCCACCCCGAGCGTGGGCACCACCGTCATCCGCGACGGCTCCACCACCGGCACCCACAGCGGCCGGGTCACCGCGCTGAACGCCACGGTCAACTACGGCGGCGGCGACGTCGTCTCCGGCCTCATCCAGACCACGGTCTGCGCCGAGCCCGGCGACTCCGGCGGCCCGCTCTACGGCAGCAACGGCACCGCCTACGGCCTGACCTCCGGCGGCAGCGGCAACTGCACCTCCGGCGGCACCACGTTCTTCCAGCCGGTCACGGAGGCGCTGAGCGCCTACGGCATGAGCGTCTACTAGACGCCCCCGCCAGGCCGGTCCCACCGGCCCGTCGTCCGGCACCGAGCCCCCGCACGCGTCCGCCGTGCGGGGGCTCTCCTTTGCCCGCACACAGGAGTGAAGGCCCTGTGACCGCCCTGCGTTTGTCGTGCGCACGTCCTGCTGGCGACCTTGTGTGTCCGCTGTGCGGACGGGAAGAGTGAGCGCTCGTCAACCAGCCTTCCGGCCCGCGGATCCCCCACGACCTGCGGTCCGACCCCCCACAGGAGGACGCGAGTTGAAGCACCGACGCATACCCCGGCGGCGCGCGGCACTGGCAGGCGCGGGCGTCGCCGCACTGGTCGCCGCGGGAGTCACCTTCCAGAGTGCGAACGCCAGCGAGGCCCCCGCGACCCCCGCGCCCCGGACCCTGTCGGCCACGGCGGCCGGGCAGCTCGCCCACACCCTGCTCGGCGACCTCGGCGCCGACGCGGCCGGCACGTACTACGACGCCCGGGCGAAGAGCCTCGTCGTCAACGTCCTCGACGACAGCGCCGCGCGGACCGTCGAGCAGGCCGGCGCGAAGGCGAGAGTCGTGGAGAACTCGCTCGCCGAGCTGAAGGGCGCCCGCACCACCCTCACCGCGCACGCCGCCGTCCCCGGCACCTCCTGGGCGACCGACCCGACCACCAACAAGGTCGTCGTCACCGCCGACCGCACGGTCTCCGAGGCCGAGTGGGCCAAGCTCACCAAGGTGGTCGACGGACTCGGCGCCAAGGCCGAACTGAAGCGGACCGCGGGGGAGTACAAGCCCTTCCTCGCCGGCGGCGACGCCATCTCCGGCGGCGGCGGGCGCTGCTCGCTCGGCTTCAACGTCACCAAGGGCGGCCAGCCGTACTTCCTCACCGCGGGCCACTGCACCGAGGCCATCTCCACCTGGTCCGACTCCTCCGGCACCGTCGTCGGCCAGAACGAGACCTCCGCCTTCCCGGACAACGACTACGGCCTGGTCAAGTACACCGCCGACGTGGCCCACCCGAGCGAGGTCAACCTGTACAACGGCTCCGCGCAGGCCATCTCCGGCGCCGCCGAGGCGACCGTCGGCATGAAGGTGACCCGCAGCGGCTCCACCACCCAGGTGCACGACGGGACCGTCACCGGCCTGGACGCCACCGTGAACTACGGCAACGGCGACATCGTCAACGGCCTGATCCAGACCGACGTCTGCGCCGAGCCCGGCGACTCCGGCCGCTCCCTCTTCTCGGGCAGCAGCGCGGTCGGCCTCACCTCCGGCGGCAGCGGCGACTGCACCTCCGGCGGGGAGACCTTCTTCCAGCCGGTCACGGAAGCCCTGTCGGCCACCGGCACGCAGATCGGCTGAGCACCCCCCCGGCCAAGTCCCGCCTCGTTTCTGAGGGGCGGGACTTCGCCGTGCCGTCAGGTGTCCTCCACCGGCAGCCGCAGCCGGAACAGCGCCCCGCCTCCGGGCGCCTGGTGTGCGGTGAGTTCGGCGCCGTGGGTCTGCGCGATCTGCCGGGCCATGGCCAGGCCCAGGCCCGAGCCGGGCAGGGCGCGGGCGGCGCGGGCCCGGTAGAAGCGGTCGAAGACGTGGGGCAGGTCGGCGGCGTCGATGCCGGGGCCGTGGTCCCGGACGGCGATCTCCAGCCGCCCGTCCTGCGGTGACCGGGCCGCGCTCACCTCGACCCGGCCGCCGGCCGGCGAGAACTTCGCCGCGTTGTCCAGCAGGTTGGCGAACAGCCGCGTCAGCCGGCTCGGCACGGCGGCGGCCAGGGCGTCCGGGGTGCCGGGGCCGAGGTCGAGGGTGAAGGCGAGGTGCGGCCAGTGGTCCCGGGCCGCGCCGACCGCGTGTTCAAGGAGGGCGGCAGGGCGGACCGGCTCCAGGGCCTGCCGCGGCTCCTCGTCGCGGGCCAGGTCGATCAGGTCGTTGACCATGGTCGTCACCTCCCGCAGCTGCCGGGTGAGGGCGCCGGTCGCCCGCTCCCGCTGTCGCGGGGTCAGCTGCTCCGCCCGCAGCAGGATCTCCGCGTTGGTGCGCAGCGCCGTCAGCGGGGTGCGCAGCTCGTGCGAGGCGTCGGCGACCAGGCGCCGCTGTGCGGCGAGGGACTCCTCCAGGGCGTCCAGCATGGTGTTGAAGCTGACCGCGAGCCGGCCGATCTCGTCCTCCCGGCCGCGCGGCGCGGCCGGCAGCTCGATGCGCAGGCCGGCGTCGCGGGTGGTGGTGATCCGCTCGGCCGTCGAGGTCAGCCGGACCACCGGGGCCAGGCCCGAGCGGGAGACCCAGTAGCCGAGCAGCGCGGCCACCGGCACGCCCGCCCCGCCGATCAGCGCCAGCAGCCCCGCGACCTGGTCCTCGGCCCGGCGTACCCCGTCCGAGCGGAGCGCCACCTGCATGGCCTCGCCCTTCCCGGCGTACGTGGTCAGCACCCGCACCGGGTGCCCGGCCACCCGGGCGGAGCTGTAGAAGGGCGCCCGGTCGCGGGCGGCGACCTCGCGCACGGCCCCGGTGACCGGCAGCAGGTACGCCTCCCCGGGGTCGTCCGCGGCCGAGACGGGCACGAGCTGTGCGCAGGCGGGCGCGGACAAATACCTGCACTCGCCGGCCTGTACTCCGGGCCCGTTGTCCCGCTGCTGCTGCACCGCCAGCGTCGCCGCCTGTGTCAGCTGGAGGTCGAACTGGCGGTGCAGGGTGTACACGGTGACGCCGTACGCGCCCGCGCACACCGCGAGGGCCACGCCGGCCACCGCGGCCGAGGCGGTGAGGGCGAGGCGGCGGCGCAGCGGCGGGCGGCGGTGCCGGCGAGGTGGGCGGGGCCGGCGTTGCGGGGTCACCGCTCCTCCAGCACGTAGCCCACCCCGTGCACGGTGTGCACGAGGCGCGCGGCGCCGCCGGCCTCCAGCTTGCGGCGCAGGTAACCGACGTAGACCGCCAGCGAGTTGGAGTCCGGGCCGAGGTCGCGGCCCCACACCCAGCGGGTGATCGTCTCCCGTTCGAGGACCTGGCCGGGGTGGCGGAGCAGCAGGTCGAGCAGGGCCCACTCGGTGCGGGTGAACTCCAGGCGCCGCCCCGCCCGCACCGCCGTACGGGACTCCGGGTCCACCACCAGGTCGGCGAAGCGCGGCCCGCCCGGCCGGTCGGCCTCCCCGGGGACCGCGCGGCGGAGCAGGGCGCGCAGCCGGGCCGCCAGCTCGTCCAGGGAGAACGGCTTGACCAGGTAGTCGTCCGCGCCCGCGTCCAGGCCGTCCACCCGGTCGCTGACCGCGTCCAGGGCGGTCAGCACCAGGATCGGCGTGCGGTCGCCGAGCGCCCGCAGCTGCCGGCACACGGCCAGGCCGTCCACCACCGGCATCATCACGTCCAGGACCAGGCAGTCCGGCTCCCAGGCCGCGACCGCCGTGAGGGCGGCGTGCCCGTCCGCCGCGCCGCGCACCGTGAAGCCCTCCAGGGCGAGGCCGTCCTCAAGCGCGGCGCGGACCTCGGGGTCGTCGTCCACGACCAGCACCCGGGCGGGGCCGGCGGGGGAGGGGGACCGGGCTGCGTCGTTCATGGTCCCAGCCTGCCAAAAGGCCCTCTTAGAAGCCTCTTAAGGCGGCCCCGGACCGTGTCGGCCATGAACACTCCGCTCTCCGTCGTGATCGGTGCCGGTGGGACCGGCGGTCACATCTATCCCGGGCTCGCCCTCGCCGACGCGCTGCGCCGCCTGGTGCCCGGCGCGGTGGTCTCGTTCGTCGGGACCGAGCGCGGCCTGGAAACCCGGCTGATACCGGGCGCCGGGTACCGGCTGCACACCGTGGACATGATCCCCTTCGACCGCTCCCTCGGCGCGAAGCGCTTCACCCTGCCCGCCGCGCTGCTGAAGTCCGCCGGGCAGTGCCGGGCCGTCCTGCGCGAGCAGGGCGCGCAGGTCGCCGTCGGCATGGGGGGCTATCCGAGCGCCCCGGTCATCCTCGGGGCCCGGCTGGCCGGGCTGCCCAGCCTCATCCACGAGTCGAACGCGGTGCCCGGCCGGGCCAACGCCTTCGCCGCCCGGCTCACCCCGCATGTCGCGCTCGCCTTCGCGGCCGGCGGCGAGCGGCTGCCCGCGGCCAGCCGGCCGGAGCTGGTCGGCATGCCGCTCACCGGGCCGCTGGCCGCGCTCGACCGGCAGGCGGAGCGCGCGGAGGCCCGCCGGGCCCTCGGAGTCCCCGCCGGGGCGCGGCTCCTCCTCGTCAACGGCGGCAGCCTGGGCGCGGCCCGGCTCACCGAGGCGGCCGTGGGCCTGGCGGAGCGCTGGCGCGAGCGCACCGACGTACGGCTGCTGATCAAGACAGGGCCGGACGCCCTGGACGCCGCCCGGGCCCGGCTGCGCGCCACCGGCGGCGACCGCGTCGCCGAGGCGGTGGCCTACCTGGACCGCATCGACCGGACCTACGCCGCCGCCGACCTGGTGGTGTGCCGGGCGGGCTCGGCGACCGTCGCCGAACTGGCCGCCATCGGGCTGCCCGCCGTCCTCGTCCCCTACCCGCACGCCCCGGGCGACCACCAGACCCACAACGCCCGCACGCTCACCGAGATCGGGGCGGGTCTCCTGCTGCGCGACCAGGACACCACCGCCGGCTCCCTCGACGCCGTCGCCGGCTCCCTGCTCGACGACCCGCACCGGCTGCGCGCCATGGCGGGCGCCGCCGCCGCGGCCGGCGTGGGCACGCACCACCGCGACGCCGCCGACCGGCTGGCCCAAAAGGTCATCCGGCTGGCCGGGCGCACATCTCTTGTCCCCTCCTGCTGAACTCCCTCCTGAAAGGCCCCCCATGAACACCACCGACTTCTTCCACGGCCGCACCGTCCTCGTCACCGGGGCCGAGGGGTTCATCGGCTCCACCCTGGTCGACCTCCTGCTCGCCCGGGGCGCCACGGTCCGCGCCTTCGTGCACTACAAGCCGTACGCCGAGAAGGGCAACCTCGCCCACGTCCTCGACCACCCCC
Organism: Streptomyces sp. NPDC048182; assembly: GCF_043202555.1. Taxonomy (NCBI): domain Bacteria; kingdom Bacillati; phylum Actinomycetota; class Actinomycetes; order Kitasatosporales; family Streptomycetaceae; genus Streptomyces; species Streptomyces sp. NPDC048182. Next base: position 52,644 of record NZ_JBIDAQ010000014.1, read on the forward strand.
GCATCGAGCTGATGGCCGGCGACGTGCGCGACGCGGGCCGGGTCATGGACGCGGTGGAGGGCTGCGACACCGTCTTCCACCTCGCCGCCCTCATCGGCATCCCCTACAGCTACGACTCCCCGGGCGCCTACGTGGCCGTCAACGTCACCGGCACCGAGAACGTCGCCGAGGCATGCCGCCGGCACGGGGTGCGCCGTCTCGTGCACACCTCCACCAGCGAGGTCTACGGCACCGCCCTGACCGCGCCGATCGGCGAGGACCACCCGCTCCAGCCGCAGTCGCCGTACTCGGCCTCGAAGATCGGGGCCGACATGATGGCCCTCTCCCACCGCCACGCCTTCGACCTGCCCGTCACCGTCGTGCGGCCCTTCAACACCTACGGCCCCCGCCAGTCGGCCCGCGCGGTCATCCCCACGATCCTCGCCCAGCTGCACTCCGGCGCCCGGGTGATCCGCCTCGGCTCGCTCACCCCCACCCGCGACTTCACCTACGTCACCGACACCGCCCGCGGCTTCCTCGCGCTGGCCCGGTGCGACCGGGCGCTCGGCGAGGTCGTCAACCTCGGCACCGGCGAGGAGATCGCCATCGGCGACCTGGCCCGGCAGCTCGTCGCCGTCTCCGGACGGGAGGCGGAGATCACCGTGGACGAGACCCGGCTGCGCCCGAGCGGCAGCGAGGTGCACCGCCTGCTGTCGGACAACTCCCGCGCCCGCGCCTGGGCGTCCTGGAAGCCTGAGGTCCCGCTGGAGGAGGGCCTGCGCCGCACCTCCGACTGGGTCCGCGACCACCTGCACCTGTTCGCGCCCGGGCGCTACGCGGTCTGAGCCGCCCCCGGCGCGGGCGGCTCGGTCTCCTGCCGCCTGCGGCGCAGCGTCGCCGCCAGCATCGTCACCGCGCTGCCCGCCACCGCCCACGCCGACAGCACGAGGAGCGGGGCGGTGAGGGCGTTGCCCTTGAAGTAGGCGATCGAGCGGGCCGCCCAGGTGCCCGCGCCCGGTGGCAGGGCCGGGCCGATCGCCTTCCAGAACGGCGGCAGCATCGGCAGCGGGAAGGCGCCGCCCGCGCTCGGGTTGCCGGCGATCACCACGAGCAGGATCGCCAGGCCGATGCCGATGATCCCGAAGAGCCCCTGGAGCGCGAGGGTGGCCGCGCCGACGGCGAAGGTGATCAGGGCGCCGGTCCACCACAGCCCCACCACGCTGCCCGGCAGGGCGCCCAGGATCGGGCCGATGATCACCGCGCCGCCCAGGCCGCCGGCGATCGCGACCAGCGCCATCACCAGCAGCCGGATCGCCGCGCGGCGCGGGTTGGCCGGCCGGGCGCCGGTGCTGATCGCCAGGATCGAGGCGCAGAGATAGCCGCCGACGCACCAGCCGACGACCAGGTAGAAGGACGACAGCCCGTTGAAGTCCTCCCCCGAGGCCGAGGCCACGTCGGCCACCCGCAGCTCGCGCCCCTCGGCCTGCTCCAGCTGGACGGTGAGGCTCTCCAGAGCGGCGGCGAGGGCCTTGCCGCCCCCGGAGGCGACCAGGAGGGTGTCGGTGCGGCCTTCCGGGTCGACGACCAGGGCGCCGTCGATCTTCCGGTCCAGGATCTGCCGCCGTGCGTCGGCCGCGTCGGCCACCGTGCGGGGGTCGAGCGGTGTGCCGGGCAGCCGTTCGAGGCGCCGCACGGTCTGCTCGGCGGCGCCCTTGGGTGCGGCGACGCCGAAGGGCACGTCCACCGGCTTCGGGGCGTGCAGGGCGCCCACGTAGGAGGCGATGAAGAGCAGCTGGAGCGCGAGCACGCCGAGGACGAGGAGGGTCGCCCGGGGGGTGACGGCGTCCCGCACCTCCCCGAGGAAGGAGCGGCGGTCCTGGGCACGGCCTGGGGTGCCGGTCGGCATGTCGTGTGACATGTCCTCATCGTCCGGGGCGCCGGGCGTTTGCGCAGGTGGGGAGGGGCCGGACGGGTATCGCACATGCATTCGAAATTTGGTCTATGGTGGAGGCGAGATAGCTGGGAACGGATGTTCGATAGAGCGTCTGCGGGTGAGAGTGCGGGAGGTGCGTGTGCCGGGTTTCACGCATCTGCACACCGTCTCCGGGTTCTCCGCGCGCTACGGCGCCTCCCACCCCGAGCGGCTGGCCGAGCGCGCCGCCGAGCGGGGCATGGACGCCCTCGCGCTCACCGACCGCGACACCCTCGCGGGCACCGTCCGCTTCGCCAAAGCCTGCGCCGCGGCCGGCATCCGCCCGCTGTTCGGCACGGAACTGGCGGTGGCACCGCCCGAGCCGGCCGCCGGTCGCCGCACGGACACCTCCGTACGCCGGGACCGGCCCCGCACCCCCGTGCGCGGCGGCGCCTTCCTCGACGAGTCCGCCCAGCGCGTCACCTTCCTCGCCCGGGACGGCGCCCGCGGCTGGGCCGACCTGTGCCGCCTGGTCACCGCCGCCCACGCCGACACGGGCGAGGCCGGCCCGCTGCTGCCCTGGGCCGGCAACCACGGCGACGGCCTGACCGTCCTGCTCGGCCCCGCCTCCGACGTCGGCCGCGCCCTCGCCGCAGGGCGCCCCGACCGCGCGGCCCGGCTGCTCGTGCCCTGGCGGGAGGTCTACGGCGACGCGCTGCGCCTGGAGGCCGTCTGGCACGGCCGGGAGGGCACCGGGCCCGGCTCCCTGCGGCTGGCCGCCCGGACCGTCGGCCTCGCCGCCGAACAGGGCGTCCGGCCCGTCCTCAGCAACGCCGTCCGCTACGCCGACCCCGGTCAGGGCCCGGTCGCCGACGTCCTGGACGCCGCCCGCCGCCTGGTCCCGGTCGGCGCCGTCGGGGAGCTGGACTCCGGCGAGGCGTGGCTGAAGGACGCGGGCGCCATGCGGGAGGCCGCCGAACGGATCACGGAAGCCGCGGGGCACCGGCGCGACACCGCCCACCGGCTCCTGGAGCAGACCCGGGAGACGGCCGCCGCCTGCCTGGTCGACCCCGAGGACGACCTCGGCATGGGCGCCGTCCACTTCCCCGAGCCGCACCTGGTCGGCGCGGGGCGCCGCACCGCCCAGCGGGCACTGGCCTCCCGGGCCGTGGCCGGCATGGTCAGGCGCGGCTACGACCGCGGGCCCGGCGCCCTGCGGTACTGGGAGCGGATGCACCACGAGCTGGACATCATCGCCCACCACGGCTTCGCCTCCTACTTCCTCACCGTCGCCCAAGTCGTCGACGACGTGAGGGAGATGGGCATCCGGGTCGCCGCGCGCGGCTCGGGTGCGGGCTCGCTCGTCAACCACCTCGTCGGCATCGCGCACGCCGACCCGGTCGCGCACGGGCTGCTGATGGAGCGGTTCCTGTCCCGGGAGCGGGTGGTGCTGCCCGACATCGACATCGACGTGGAGTCCGCGCGCCGCCTGGAGGTCTACCGCGCGATCATCGGCCGGTTCGGCACCGAGCGGGTCGCGACCGTCGCCATGCCGGAGACCTACCGGGTGCGGCACGCGATCCGCGACGTCGGCGCCGCGCTCTCCATGGACCCGGCCGAGATCGACCGCGTCGCCAAGTCCTTCCCGCACATCCGCGCCCGCGACGCCCGCACGGCCCTCGACGAGCTGCCCGAGCTGAAGCGGCTGGCGGGGGAGAAGGAGCGCTACGGGCGGCTGTGGGAGCTGGTCGAGGCCCTGGACGCCCTGCCGCGCGGGGTCGCCATGCACCCCTGCGGGGTCCTGCTCTCCGACGCCTCCCTCCTCTCCCGCACCCCGGTCGTGCCGACCAGCGGCGAGGGGCTGCCCATGGCGCAGTTCGACAAGGAGGACGTGGAGGACCTCGGGCTGCTCAAGCTCGACGTGCTCGGCGTCCGCATGCAGTCCGCGATGGCGCACGCGGTGGCCGAGGTGAAGCGGGCCTCGGGCGCCGAGGTCGACCTGGACGCGCTGCCCGAGGGCGACCCGGCGACGTACCGGCTGATCCAGTCCACCGAGACGCTGGGCTGCTTCCAGATCGAGTCGCCCGGCCAGCGGGACCTGGTCGGCCGGCTCCAGCCCGCCACCTTCCACGACCTGGTCGTGGACATCTCCCTCTTCCGGCCAGGGCCGGTCGCCGCCGACATGGTGCGCCCCTTCATCGAGGCCCGGCACGGGCGGGCGCCGGTGCGCCTGCCGCACGAGGACCTGGCGGAGCCGCTGGCGGGCACGTACGGGGTGGTCGTCTTCCACGAGCAGGTCATCGACATCGTGGCGATCATGACCGGCTGCGGGCGCGGCGAGGCGGACCGGGTGCGGCGCGGACTGTCCGACCCGGAGTCGCAGGGGCGGATCAAGGTGTGGTTCGCCCAGCACGCCGCCGAGAACGGCTACGACGCGGAGACCGTCGGGCGCACCTGGGAGATCGTCCGGGCCTTCGGCAGCTACGGCTTCTGCAAGGCGCACGCGGTCGCCTTCGCGGTGCCCACCTACCAGTCGGCGTGGCTGAAGGCCCACCACCCGGCCGCCTTCTACGCCGGGCTGCTCACCCACGACCCCGGCATGTACCCCAAGCGGCTGCTGCTCGCGGACGCCCGGCGGCGCGGGGTGCCGATCCTGCCGCTGGACGTCAACGCGTCCGGGGTCGCACACGGGATCGAACTGGTGTCTGAATCACCGGCGGTGTGGGGGCTGCGCCTCGCCCTCTCGGACGTCCACGGCATCAGCGAGGCCGAGGCCGCCCGGATCGCCGAGGGGCAGCCCTACGCCTCCCTGCTGGACTTCTGGGAGCGGGCCAGGCCGAGCAGGCCGCTGGCCGGACGGCTCGCCCAGGTCGGCGCCCTCGACGCGTTCGGCGCCAACCGGCGCGACCTCCAGCTGCACCTGACCGAGCTGCACCGGGGCGCCCGCGGCGGGCGCGGGGACCAACTGCCGCTGGCCGGCGGCCGGAGGACCGCCCCGGCCGGGCTGCCCGACCTCACCTCGGCGGAGCGGCTCAGCGCCGAGCTGGGCGTGCTCTCCATGGACGCCTCGCGCAACCTGATGGACGACCACCGGGAGTTCCTCGGCGAGCTGGGCGTGGTCTCCGCACGCCGGCTGCGCGATGCCCGGCACGGGCAGACCGTGCTGGTCGCGGGCGCCAAGGCGGCCACCCAGACGCCGCCGATCCGCTCCGGGCGCCGGGTGATCTTCTCCACCCTGGACGACGGGAGCGGCCTGGTCGACCTCGCCTTCTTCGACGACTCCCACGACGCCTGCGCGCACACCGTCTTCCACTCCTGGCTGCTGCTGGTGCGCGGGGTGGTGCAGCGCCGGGGGCCGCGCAGCCTCAGCATCGTGGGGTCCGCCGCCTGGAACCTCGCCGACCTGCTCGAGGTGCGCCGCGAGGAGGGCCTGGAGGGCGTCGCCGCGCGGCTGGCCGGGGCGTCCGGCGGCGCGGGGGAGGTGGCCGCGGCCCAGGACCCGGTGGAGCGCAACCGCGAGGAGGCCGGGCGGCGAACCATCCACATGCCCACGGGATACGAGATGCACCCCTGGGCCGATCTGCGCCCCGCGGGCGAAGGGCCCGCGGTGGGAAGGAAGTTGTGGCACCAGAGCCCCGGGAGTGCGGGATGAGGCACGGGACGAGGAGGAGTGCGGGATGACGATTCTCTGCGTACGTTTCCAGCCGCCGGCGAGCGAGACGGCCCTGCCCGGGCTGCTCGGTCTGCTGGAGGAGTTCACGCCGGTCGTCGAGGCGCTGCCTCCCGACGGGGCGCTGGCCGATCTCGCCGGCGCCGAGCGGTACTTCGCCCGCGACGCGGTGCAGCTCGCCTCGGTCATCCGGGTCCGCGCCCTCGCGCTGCACGGCGTCGACTGCGCGATCGGCGCCGGGCCCGGGCCGCTGCTGGCCCGCATGGCGCTGCGGGAGGCCATGCCGGGGACGACCCGCGCGGTGGACGCGGACGGGGCGGCGGAGTTCCTGGCCGGCAAGCCGGTCGCCGCGCTGCCCGGCGTCGGCACCGCCACCGCACGGGTGCTGTGCGAGTACGGCCTGGACACCCTCGGCCGGGTCGCCGCCGCGCCCCTGTCCACCCTCCAGCGCCTGGTCGGCGCGCGCACCGGCCGCGAACTGCGCGAGAAGGCCCAGGGCGTCGACCGCGGCCGGGTCGTCCCGAACGGCGTCTCCCGCTCACTGGCCACCGAACGCCCCTTCAGCCGCGACGAGCTGGACCCCGACCGGCACCGCCGCGCCCTGCTGTCGGCCGCCGAGGAACTGGGCGCCCGGCTGCGCGCCGTGGACAAGGTGTGCCGCACCCTCACCCTCACCGTCCGCTACGCCGACCTCCCCCACTCTCGAATCAGCTCGAGCGGGGGGACCCCCACCGCCACCACCCGCACCCGCACCCTCCCCGAGCCGACCGCCCACTCGGCCGCGCTCGCGAAGGTCGCGTACGCCCTGTACGAGTCCCTCGGCCTCCAGCGCGCCCGGGTCCGCGTCCTCGCCCTGCGCGCCGAGGGCCTCACCCCCGCCGAACACGCCTCCCACCAGCTGACCTTCGACCCGGTGGACGAGAAGGTCCGCCGCATCGAGGAGGTCGCGGACCGCGCGCGGGCGAAGTTCGGACCGAGGGCGGTGATGCCGGGGTCCCTGGCGGCCTAATTGGCCCACGGGGGCGTGAGCCGGGTGCCGTCGGCGAGTTCGGCCTCCAGGCCGACGGACGTGGTGACCCAGGCGGTGGCGGTCCGGTCGGCGGGGTTCTCCAGGGCGAGGGTCGCACCCGGATTGATGATCACCGTGTCCCCGGCGGCCACCCGCTCGGTGCGCCCGTCCACCGTCACCACCAGCTCCCCGTCGAGCAGGTGGAAGACCTCCTCCCGGCTCACGCGGTGCGCGGGCCCCCCGCTCCCCGCGGGGATCTCGACCCGCCAGGCGGCCAGCTCCCTGCTGCCGGTGCGCGGGGCGGCGTACGAGACGAAGCGGGCGCCGTGGATCTCGTGGACGACGGCCTCGGACGAGCGGACGACGGGCATGGCTGCTCCTCGGTGTGATCGGTGACCAGGATGGTCAAGCTGCTTGTCCATGCGGAACCATGGTCAAGCTGCTTGACCATTTCGTCAAGAGTGTTTCAATGGCCCCCGTGCAGCCCTCCGACGCCCTCGCCCTGTCCACCGCCCTGCTGGCCGCCGCCGGTGACCTCACCCGGCGCGTCCATGACGGGGTCGTCGCCCGGGGGTTCGAGGACCTGCGGCCCGCGCACGGGTTCGCCTTCGCCCGGCTCGCGCCGGGTGACGCGACGGCCACCGACCTCGCCGTACACCTCGGGGTGACCAAGCAGGCGGCCGGGCAGCTCGTCGACGAGCTGGTGCGCAAGGGGTACGTCGAGCGCCGCCCGCATCCCGCCGACGCGCGCGCCCGGCTGGTGGTGCTGACCGAGCGGGGCCGGGCCTGCACCCGGGCCGCCGACGAGGCCGCCGCGGAGGCGGTGGGCGCCTGGGCCGCCGTACTGGGCGAGGACGAGGTCCGCGCCCTGGCCGACCGGCTGCTCCGGCTCGCGCCCGGCGGTCCCATCCGCCCCACCTGGTGATCCCGGCGCGACGCGCCCGGAAGTTTTACCGACGCGTAACTTCCCCTTGTTCCCTACTCGCCCGTAACTTGACGGGTGAACAGCATCCCGTGATCCGGATCACAGGGCGTCATGCCGTCGCACCTCCCTTGAGCCGCAAGGAGATCACCCGATGCTGCCCTGGAGACGAGCCCTCAGACCGCTGGCCGCACTGCTGCTGGCCACCGCTGCCGCCGTCGTGCCCGCCACCACCGCCACCGCCGCCCCGGCCGCCGCCGCCCCCAGCAGCGGCTGGAACGACTGGTCCTGCAAGCCGTCCGCCGCCCACCCCCGCCCCGTCGTCCTGGTCCACGGCACCTTCGGCAACTCCGTGGACAACTGGCTGGGCCTCGCGCCCTACCTCAAGAACCGCGGCTACTGCGTCTTCTCCCTCGACTACGGGCAACTCCCCGGCGTCCCGCTCTTCAACGGCCTCGGCCCGGTCGAGAAGTCGGCCGAGCAGCTCTCCACCTTCGTCGACCGGGTGCTCGCCGCCACCGGCGCCCCCGAGACCGACCTCGTCGGCCACTCGCAGGGCGGCATGATGCCCCGCTACTACCTGCGCTTCCTCGGCGGCGCCGCCAAGGTGGGCGCCCTCGTCGGCATCGCGCCCAGCAACCACGGCACCACGCTGTCCGGCCTGACCAACCTGCTGCCCTACTTCCCCGGCGCCAAGGACCTGCTCACCACGGCCACCCCGGCCCTGGCCGACCAGATCGTCGGGTCCCCGGTGCTCACCAAGCTCAACGCGGGCGGCGACACCGTGCCCGGCGTCGCCTACACCGTCATCGCCAGCAGGTACGACGAGGTCGTCACGCCGTACCGGACCCAGTTCCTCACCGGCGCCGGCGTGCGCAACGTGCTGCTCCAGGACCTGTGCCCGCTCGACCTCTCCGAGCACCTCGCCATCGCCCTCACCGACCGGGTCACCTTCCACGAGGTGGCCCACTCCCTCGACCCCGCCCACGTCGGCCCCACCACCTGCGCGTCGGTCTTCGACTGACGGCCGCGCGTGATCATGCCGCGCACGGGCGGATACCGTGCGCGGCATGGCAGACGAGCAGATCAGGCGGGCGGACGCGGCCGACGTGCCGGCCGTGAAGGCGGTCACCGACGCGGCCTACCGGCCCTACATCGACCGCATCGGCGTGGTGCCGCAGCCGATGGAGGCCGACCACGCGGCGGACGTGGCCGCGGGGCGGGTCTTCGTCACCGGCGAGCCGGTGACCGGCCTCGTGGTCCTGGAGGCCCGCCCCGACCACCTCTTCCTCGACAGCATCGCCGTCCACCCCGACGCGCACGGCCAGGGGGTGGGGCGGCGGCTGCTGGCCTTCGTGGACGCGCACGCGCGCGCCCTCGGCCTGCCCGAGGTCAGGCTCTACACCAACGCCCTGATGTGGGAGAACCAGCGGATCTACCCGAAGTACGGCTACGAGCTGGTGGAACGCCGGGTCGACGGGCCCTACGACCGGCTCCACTACCGCAAGCGGCTGCTCTGACGCGTCTCACCGCGCCGCCCCGCTCACGCGTCCGGCCACCAGGTGCGCGCGATGTCCCGGCGCACCTCGGGCCGCCCGGCGGGGCGCTCGTCCGCCTCCTCGCGGACACGGCGGGCGTCGGTCCTCTTCAGGGGCTTCTGCACGGTCAGACGGCGCATGGCTGCCTCCTCACGGATCCACCGGGTTCCCGGGTTCTCACGGAGGTAGACCCCTTCCCCGCCCGTCACTCATCGATGCACGCGGAACGATGTCAGTTCTCACCGGGGAGACCCGGCCGTCACTCCAGGAGTCCGGCGAAGCCGTCCCCGCGGGCCAGCCGCTCCAGTTCGTCCAGCGCCGCCGTCGCCGCCGCGGCGGCCTCCGGGTCCCGCTCGGCCAGCCCGCTCGCGGCGAACTCGTCCTCGTCCAGGCGCCGTACGTCCGCGCGGTCCACGCCGCACCACAGGTCCAGGTCGAGGTCCTCGACGACCACTTCGCCGCCGCCGCGCACGGCGGGGCGGGTGACGTCGCAGTACCAGCCCTTCAGGGCCCCCGCGCCGTCCCTGACCTCCTTCACCGCGTACCAGCGGTCGCGCCAGTAGTACTCGGTGAACACGTCGCCCGGCTCGAAGCGCACGAAGCCGAAGTCGCGGACGCCGGCGCCCGCCCAGGGGGCGCGGACGGCGAGCCGGGTGCCGTCGTCGCGCAGCAGGCGGGCCGGGTAACGGATCTTCGTGCGGCCCGCCTTGACCAGCACGACCTCCAGCACCGGACCCTCAGGCGACGTCCCGGACATACCGCACCTCCGTACCGCAGATCTCGTAGCCGAACCCCTTGTTGATCGCCAGCATCGGGTCGTTGCCCGCGTCGTTGCCCGTCAGCGCCTCGGTGTACCCGGCGGCGCGGGCGCGGTGCAGCGAGGCGGCCTTGGCGAGCTTGGCCAGGCCCCGGCCGCGGAAGGCGCGGGCGGTGCCGGTCATGGCGGTGACATAGCGGGTGCCGTCGGTGTAGGCCACGCTGAAGGCGACCGGGCGGCCGTCCGCCACCACGACCGAGGTCAGCTCGCGGTTCAGTAGCGGATGGCGCCAGGTCTCCGCGAGCCACGCCTCGTAGTCGGTGAACTCCGTCTCCACGTCGCTCGGTTCGTCGGCCATGGTCTCCGCGTCCAGCGCGAACAGCGGGCGCGGGTCGGCGGCGAAGTCGGCCGCGGTGCGCAGCTCGACGCCCGGGGGAGCGGTGGGCGGGGGCGGCGGGGTGCCGTCGGTCAGGTCCAGGCGCAGGAAGTGGGCGGAGCGGCGCCGCCGGTAGCCGCGGGCCTCGGCGAAGGCGCAGTTCGCCGGCTCGTCAAGGACCCAGCTGTACAGCCGCGTCGCGCCCTCGGCCGTCAGATGCTCCTCGGCGGTGCGCACCAGCAGCCCGCCGGCGCCGCGCCGGGTGCGGTCGGGGCGGACGTAGACGTTCAGGTACCCCTGGCCGGGCTCCGGGCTGTCGTGGACGAGGCCGATCTGGGCGGTGCCGATCGTCTCCCCGTCCTCCTCCGCGACCAGCGAGCGGCTGCGGGCCTCGGCCGGGGTGTGCGCGAGCCGGTGCAGCACGGCCTCGGGCGTCCACAGGATGTACGGAAGGGCGAGGTGGCGGACATGGGCGAAGGCCGCGACATCGGCCGGGTCGTCCGGCCGGAGATCGCGTACGAGGACGGTCATGGGCAGGCACGCTACGGCCGCCGCACGCCCGGCTGCCTCCCATTTTCCACCCGCGATACGGGACAATCGGCCCCGTGACCTTGCAGATCGACATCGATGACGGCGCGGCGCCCTACGAGCAGGTGCGCGCGCAGATCGCCGAGCAGGCGCGCTCCGGGGCGCTGCCGGTCGGCTACCGGCTGCCCACCGTGCGGGGCCTGGCCGAGTCCCTGGGGCTCGCCGCCAACACGGTCGCCAAGGCCTACCGGGCCCTGGAGGCCGACGGGGTGATCGAGACCCGGGGCCGCAACGGCACGTTCGTCGCCGCCGCGGGCTCGGCCGCCGAACGCGAGCTGGCCGCGGCCGCCCGCGCCTACGCCGAACGCGCCCGGCGCCTGGGCCTCACCGAGCCCGCCGCGCTGGCCGCCGCCCGGGAGGCGCTGCGGGCGGTGTACGGGACGTAGGGGCCTCGCCCGGCCTCGCCGCCTACAGGTACAGCCCGGCCTCCGTGCCGGCCCGCGGCTCCGGCACCGCCGTCGGCGACGTGCCCCGGCGCAGCGCGAACAGCTCCGCCAGCGTGGCGCCCTCGCGGCCGAGGCCCTCCTCCGAGCCGAGCCACTCCACCGCCTCCGGGCGGGTCAGCGGGCCCACCTCGATGCGGGCCAGGCAGCGCCCTGGACGGACGACGGCGGGGTGCAGCCGCTCCAGGTCCTCGTTGGTGGTGACGCCCACCAGGACCTTGCGGCCCTGGCCGAGCAGCCCGTCGGTGAGGTTGAGCAGCCGCGACAGCGCCTGGCCCGCGGTGTGCTTGGCCTCACCGCGGATCAGCTCGTCGCAGTCCTCCAGGAGCAGCAGCCGCCAGCGGTCCTTGCCCGAGCCGTCCTCCTCGCCGATCGCGATGTCCATCAGATAGCCGACGTCGGAGAAGAGCCGCTCCGGATCGAGCACGCAGTCCACCTGGCACCAGTCCCGCCAGGACCGCGCCAGCGTGCGCAGCGCCGAGGTCTTGCCGGTGCCGGGCGGCCCGTGCAGGAGCAGCAGCCGGCCCGCGATGTCCTCCGGCGTCGTCTTCATCAGCCGGTCCATCGCGTCCGCGACCGGCGCCGTGTAGTTGGCCCGCACCTCCTCCCAGGTGCCGGCCGCGATCTGCCGGGTGGTGCGGTACGGGCCCCGGTGCGGGGAGACGTACCAGAAGCCCATCGTCACGTCCTCCGGCTGCGGCGCGGGCTCGTCGGCGGCGCCGTCCGTCGCCTCGCCGAGGACCCGCTCCGCCAGCTCCGCGCCGGTCGCCGTCACGGTGACGTCGGCGCCCCGGCTCCAGCGGCGGACCAGCAGGGTCCAGCCGTCGCCCTCCGCCAGCACGGCGCTGCGGTCGCCGTCGCGGGCGGCGCGCAGGACGCGCGCGCCGGTCGGCAGCAGTGTCGCCGACGCGCGCACCCGCTCGACGGCGGCCCCGTGCGCGTGCGGCTGCTCGCCGGTGGCGAAGCGGCCGAGGAACAGGGCGTCGATCACATCGGAGGGGGAGTCGCCGTCGTCGAGGGCCAGCCGGAGCGGCAGGGCGTCGTGCGGGTTCACGGACATGCCGCCATGATCCGGCACACACCCCTCGCGTGCACCCGGTTTCCCCGGTGCCCGGCGGGTCGCGGCGGGCCTCCCTGAGGGAACGTCAGTCTGAACGAGCGTCAGCCGAACCGGTGAACCTTTGACATGAACACTTCCCGCAAGCCCGTGTCGCTGCTACCACGGTGATGGCGGAGTTCCTGCTAAAGGGAGGTTCCATGAGACGTTCCCGACTTGCCGGCTTCCTGAGTTCCCTCCTCCTCGCCGCCGGCGCGGCCCTCACCGGCGCCACGGCCGCCCAGGCGGCCCAACCCGCCGCGGCGGGCGGCTATGTGGCGCTGGGCGACTCCTACTCCTCCGGAGTCGGCTCCGGCAGCTACATCGCCTCCAGCGGCGACTGCAAGCGCAGCACGAAGTCCCACCCGTACCTCTGGGCGGCCGCCCACTCACCCTCCACGTTCGACTTCACCGCCTGCTCCGGCGCCCGTACGGGTGATGTTCTCTCCGGACAGCTCGGCCCCCTCAGCTCCGCCACCGCCCTCGTCTCCATCAGCATCGGCGGCAACGACGCCGGGTTCGCCGACGTCATGACGACCTGTGTGCTCCAGTCGGACAGCGCCTGCCTGTCCCGGATCGCCACCGCCCGCGCCTACGTCGGCTCCACGCTCCCCGGGCAGCTCGACGGGGTGTACGACGCCATCCGCGCCAAGGCCCCCAACGCCCGCGTCGTCGTCCTCGGCTACCCCCGCTTCTACAAGCTCGGCACCACCTGCCTCGGCCTCTCCGAGACCAAGCGCAAGGCCATCAACGACGCCTCCGACGTCCTCGACACCGCCATCGCCAAGCGCGCCGCCGACCACGGCTTCGTCTTCGGCGACGTCCGCACCACCTTCACCGGCCACGAGATCTGCTCCAGCAGCTCCTGGCTGCACAGCGTCAACTGGCTCAACATCGGCGAGTCCTACCACCCCACCGCCTCCGGCCAGTCCGGCGGCTACCTCCCGGTCCTGACCAGCGCCGCCTGATCCCCTCCCGCGCGTCCCGCGCACCTGCGACACGCCCCGTCCGCCGGCCGGGGCGTGTCGTCGTCTGCGGTCACGCACCGTAACTCGCCGTCACTGTCGGCCTCGACGGGGGGTCGGCATCCGACCAGGCCGCGGGGCAGTTGTCCAACTCGCCCTGGAATGCGCTGGATTCGGAGAGTAATCGTCAACCCCCTTACGGGGAAGGTGAATACTGTGACCGCGATACACGCACGCCCCACCCAGGCGATAGGGTTACCCTGCCCGGGCCGGGTGGACTCGTACGGGTGGGGAGTGACATGGAACAGATAACGATGCGCAGCAGGGCAAGGGTCCCCGCGATCACCTGCGGGAGCAGCGCGACCAGTTCGCGTCTCGACCGTCATCTCGCCGTGCTCGGAGGGCCTGCCCTCCCGCAGCGGGAGACGGTGGAGGCCACCTCGCTGATGCGGGAGCTGACCGCACGCGACACCAGGCACGAGCGCGGCGGCCGGGGTGCCCGGGTGCGCCGGGTCTCGCTCTTCGCTCCCCTGCGACGCCTGCGCCGCACCCTCTTCGGCGCCAACTGAGGCCCGCGCCCCGGCGGTCACCCCCGTCCCGGCGCGGCGCCCAGGCCCGCCCGTGTCCCCTGGCGTCCACCCGGCAGCACGACCCCACCCGGCCGCCAGAGGCCGACCCGTCTCGCTCGACGCGCCCCACGGGCAGCGGCCCACCACGCGCGGGACGAGCACCACACGCTGCACCGCGCGCGCAGCGCCGAGGCCACCTCGCTGACCGGGTTCCAGCCGGCCGGGCTCCCTCGGCGACCGTCCGCCGCCGGCCCTCCGGGCCCGGTCAGAGGAGCGCCAGCTGACCCTCCGGGCCCTCCTCGCGGTCGTCCAGGACCGAGGCGGGCCGGCGGGCCGGGGCGGGCACCGGCAGGACGCCGGCGGCGCGCAGGTCGGCGGCCGTGACCTGGTCCGTGACCGTCAGCTCCGCCGCCTCCGCGCGGACCTCGGCGAGCAGCGCCAGGACCGTGATCAGCTCCAGCAGCTCCGAGGTGCGGGTCTGCGGCCAGCCGGCCGGGCCGAGGGCGGCCAGTGTGCCGGGCTCGGCGCCGGCGGTACGGGCCGCGAACCACTGCTCGAGCACCCGCGCCCCGCCCGCCTCGAACTCCCAGGCGCCGGGCGGCACGGGGGAGATCCGGCCGGTGTCCAGGTGCAGGGCCTCCTCGTCGCGGTCGTAGACCGGCGTCAGCGGGCGTGCGGGCAGCGGCGCCCGGACGTAGGGCCGGCGGCCACCCGGCAGCTTGGGGCGCTCCCCGTCGCGGCGCATCAGCCACAGGGCCCGGCGGCCCAGGGCGACCCCCCGATCCCACAGGGCCCGGTCCGCGGTGAGCGGCACCACCGGCGGCCCCGCCGCGCCGGTCCTGGCGGCGGTCAGGATCCAGGCCAGCACGTCCAGCGGGGCGGGGCGCCCGCCGAGGCGGGCGGCCAGCAGGTCGGTGAGTCCGGGGGCGAGGTTCGGCTCGGCCGCGCCGGGGCGGCGGTACAGGGGGCGGACGCGGGCGGTGGCGAACAGGGGCAGCAGGGAGGTCGCGAGGACCTGCGGGCCGGCCGGGGCGGCCGTCTCGACCAGGAAGACCTGCCGGGCGTCGGCCACCCGCCACAGCTCGGGCCGGGCCGCGTCGATCAGCCGGTGGTCGGGGATCAGCCACTGCTCGTCGAACGGGGCGCGCAGCACGCGGACGGGCTCCGGGCAGGGGCCCGCGGCCCGCGCCAGCCGCTCCGAACCGCCCCTCCCGCCGGGCAGCCGTCCCACCGCCGAGTGCAGGGTGCGCGAGCGGGTCGGCTGGAACAGGGCCGCGCGGTCGGGCCCCTCGGCCGCGACCAGCGCCGCCCAACGGGCCGTCAGGGACGCCGCGTCGGGGGCCGCCGGCCACCCGCGGCCCAGCCGGGGCGGTGCGACGGACCAGGGCATGAGGTCCGCCAGCGGCGGCGCGTCGTCGTCCTGCGTCACGCCGGGCATCGTACGACGGCGGGGCGCCCGCTCAGGTGGCGTCCAGGGTGACCGTGAAGGAGAACCGGTCGCCCCGGTAGTGGATCACCGCCACGTCGAGGACCCGTCCGGCCGGGTCGTGGGTGACCCCGGTGTAGTGCAGGATCGGGCTGAGCAGCGGCACGTCGAGCAGCCGGGCCGTCTCCGGATCGGCGAGCCGGGCCTCCACGGTGTCGGTGATCCGGCCGATCTCCACGCCCACCACGTCCCGCAGCACCTTGGTCATCGGCCAGCGGGCCAGGTCGGCGGGGTCGACACGGGCGGCAAGCTCGGGGCGGACGTAGTTGCGGGCGTGGTTGGTGGGCTCGCCGGTCTGCTCGTCCCGGCGCAGCCGGTGGAAGGTGACGGCCTCCGTCAGGTCCGGGTAGTGCTCGGCGGCCTCGGGCGGCACCGGCCCCGTGCCGTGGCCGAGCAGCTCGGTGCGCATGCCGGACTGCTGGGCCACGATGGCGTCCACCGAGCCGAGCAGCCGCACCGGGGCGCCCCGCCGCACGTCCGGCTCGATGAAGGTGCCCCGGCGCCGGTGACGGGTGATCAGCCCCTCCTCCTCCAGCTCCTTCAGCGCCTGCCGCATGGTCAGCACGCTCACCCCGTAGTGCCCGGCGAGCTGCTCCTCGGTGGGCAGCCGCAGCGGGTCCCGGGGCGAGCGGCCCAGTATCGAGGCGCGCAGCGACTGCGACACCTGGTACCACAGCGGCAGCTTGCGGTTCAGGACGATGGAGTCCGGGGCGAAGGAGGTCACGGGGTCATCCGTACCGGTCGGGGAAGGCTCTGAGCAAGGGGTCAGGCCCCGGCGCGGAAGTGCCGCTCCAGGCCCTGCCAGACGTCGTCGTACCGCCCCTGGAGGTGGTCGGCGCCGGCCGCGTGCGGGGTCAGCGTCACCGGCCAGCGGGTCTCGAACATGAAGGCCAGGCCGTCGTCGACCTTCTGCGGCCTCAGCTCGGCGGCACTGGCCCGGTCGAAGGTCTCCCGGTCCGGGCCGTGCGCCGACATCATGTTGTGCAGCGACCCGCCGCCCGGCAGGAAGCCATCCGCCTTGGCGTCGTAGGCGCCCTCGATCAGGCCCATGTACTCGCTCATCACGTTCCGGTGGAAGTACGGCGGCCGGAAGGTGTCCTCGCCGACCAGCCAGCGCGGCGCGAACACCACGAAGTCCACGCCGGCCAGGCCCGGGGTGTCCGACGGCGAGGTGAGCACCGTGAAGATCGACGGGTCGGGGTGGTCGTAGGAGATGGTCCCGATGACGTTGAAGCGGCGCAGGTCGTAGACGTACGGCACCAGGTTGCCGTGCCAGGCGACCACGTCGAGCGGGGAGTGGTCGTAGGCGGCGCTCCAGAGGTTGCCGCAGAACTTGTTGACCACCTCCACCGGCCCCTCGACGTCCTCGTACGCGGCGACCGGGGCGCGGAAGTCCCGCGCGTTGGCCAGGCCGTTGGCGCCGATCGGGCCGAGGTCGGGGAGGCGGAAGGGGGCGCCGTAGTTCTCGCAGACGTAGCCCCGGGCCTCCCCGTCGAGCAGCTCCACGCGGAAGCGGACCCCGCGCGGGACCAGAGCCACCTCGCCCGGCTCGGCGCGCAGCAGCCCGAACTCGGTGCGCAGCAGCAGCCCGCCGCGCTCCGGGACGACGAGCAGCTCGCCGTCGGCGTCGCCGAAGACGCGCTCCATGGAGGCGTTGGCGTGGTAGAGGTGCACGGCCATCCCGGTGCGCTGCGTCGCGTCGCCGTTGCCGCCCAGCGTCCACAGGCCGGCCAGGAAGTCGGTGCCGGCCGGCGGCTCGGGCAGCGGGCTCCAGCGCAGGCGGTTGGGGTCCGGGACGCACTCGGTGAACGGGCCGGTGCGCAGCGCGCCGTTGCCGGTGCGGGTGAACGCCGGGTGGGCGGCCGAGGGGTGGATGCGGTACAGCCAGGAGCGCCGGTTGTGCGACCGGGGTTCGGTGAACGCCGTGCCGCTGAGCTGCTCGGCGTAGAGCCCGAGGGGCGCCCGCTGGGGGGAGTTGCGGCCCTCGGGCAGGGCGCCGGGCACGGCCTCGGAGCTGTGCTCGTTGCCATAGCCGGTGAGGTAGGCCAATTGCTCCGCCGTCTTGCGCGCGTCCCCGCTCATCGATCGCTCCTCGCCATCGGATCCTGTCGCACACCGTATTCCTATGGCACACCATAGGAATACGGTTTCCATCGCGCAAGACCCGTACGGGGCGCGCCGGTCCCTCCTGTGGAGGACGGCCGAACCCGACCACGGGAGGATCCGCGGTGTCGGACCCGTGTTCTAGTCTCCGGACATGTCGTGGACACGGAGAGCGGGGAGGCGGAGTGCGGGGACCGCGCTCGCCGTCTGTGCCCTGCTGGCCGCAGCCGCGGGCTGCGGCTCACGCGGGGCGGACGAGTCGCCGGAGGGGACGTCGTCCACGTCCGCGGGGCGACCCCTCGGCACCGGGGACGAGGACGGCCGGCGTCACCGGGAGGCGGCGGCCGGGCATCCGCTCGCGGTCGGCGTCGAGGTGCAGCCCGACGACGCCGGCGGCTGGCAGGTACGCCTGACCGTGCGCGGCTTCCGCTTCTCGCCGCCCGGCACCGCGCCCAGTGCGCGGGGCGGGCGCGGCACCGCCCACCTGTTCGTGGACGGCAGGCCCGTCGCCCACCTGCACGGCCCCGACTTCCGCCTCGCCGCCGCTTTCGTGCCCCGCGGCACCCACCACGTCACCGCCCGGCTGCACGCCGACGACGGCGCGGTCTGGACGGTCGACGGCCGGCCCGTGCAGAGCACCGCCGACATCACCTCCTCGGGCCCCCTGCCGGGTAACGGAGGTCACGGTGCGCCGGACCGGGGCGGGAGGCGATCATGAGCACCGTGCCCGAAGAGACCTCGCTGCGCCGCGCCCCCGTGCAGCGGCGCAGCGCCGAGCGGCTGGCCAGGATCCTGGACGCCTGCGCCGAACTGCTCGACGAGGTCGGCTACGACGGCCTGAGCACCCGCGCCGTCGCCCAGCGGGCCGGCGTCCCCATCGGCTCGGTCTACCGCTTCTTCGGCAACAAGCGGCAGATGGCCGACGCCCTGGCCCGGCGCAACCTGGACCGCTACGCGCAGCGGGTCACCGAGCGGCTGACGCGCGGCGGCGACACCGCCCGCGCCGCCGGCGCCGGTGACGCCGGCGGCTGGCAGGCCGCGCTCGACGCGGTCCTCGACGAGTACCTGGCGATGATGCGGACCGCGCCCGGCTTCTCCCTGGTCGACTTCGGCAACCAGATACCCGTCGGCAGCCGGGGCGCCGAGCCCAACCACCGGGTCGCCGACCGGCTCACCGACCTGCTCTGCGGCCACCTCGGCCGCACCCCCGACGAGGCGCTGCGCCGGGCCTTCCTGGTGGCCGTCGAGACCGCCGACACCCTGGTGCGGCTCGCCTTCCGGGTGGCGCCCGAGGGGGACCCGCGGATCATCGAGGAGGCCCGCGGACTGCTGCGGGCCTACCTGGGGCAGATTCTGGGCTGACCCCCGCCCACCCCCTTGACCAGGACTTTCGCGCTTATTGCTCGCATGTCAACGTCTTGTTAACGCTGCTTTGCGCCACCTAACGTCGTCGCACCGCCTGCCCGGTGGGATGTTCAAGGGCGAACGTTAGGTATCCACTCATGCTGACCATCCTCGGCTTCGCCATGATCGCGACCTTCCTGGTCCTGATCATGCTGAAGAAGATGTCGCCGATCGCGGCGCTCGTGCTGATCCCCGCGCTGTTCTGTGTGATCGTCGGCAAGGGTGCCCACCTCGGCGACTACGTCATCGACGGCGTGTCCAGCCTCGCGCCCACCGCGGCGATGCTCATGTTCGCCATCGTCTACTTCGGCGTGATGATCGACGTCGGGCTCTTCGACCCGATCGTGCGGGCGATCCTGCGGTTCTGCAAGGCCGACCCGATGCGGATCGTCGTCGGCACGGCGCTGCTCGCCGCGATCGTCTCCCTGGACGGCGACGGCTCGACCACCTTCATGATCACGGTGTCGGCCTTGTACCCGCTGTACAAGCGGCTGAAGATGAGCCTGGTCGTCATGACCGGCGTCGCCGCGATGGCCAACGGCGTGATGAACACCCTGCCCTGGGGCGGCCCGACCGCCCGCGCCGCGACCGCCCTCAAGGTCGACGCCACCGACATCTTCGTCCCGATGATCCCGGCCCTGGCCGTCGGCCTGGTGGCCGTCCTGGTCCTGGCCTACGTGCTCGGGATGCGCGAGCGCAGGCGCCTCGGCACGCTGACGCCGGCCCTGGTGCTCCCCGAGGCCGAGCGGGAGGAGACGGTGCTGGTGGGAACCGGGGCCACGGCGAGTGGCGGCACGGGCGACGAGCCGGGCTCCCTGCCCGACGCCCCGTCCGCCGGCGCCCCCGGCGCGGGCGCCCCCGCCGAGGACGGCTTCCAGGGCCTCGACCCGCACCGCCCCACCCTGCGGCCCAGGCTGTACTGGTTCAACGCGCTGCTCACCATCGCCCTCCTCACCGCCATGATCATGGAGCTGCTGCCCATCCCGGTGCTGTTCCTGCTCGGCGCCGCCCTCGCGCTGACCGTCAACTTCCCGCAGATGGCCGACCAGAAGGCCCGCGTCTCCGCCCACGCCGACAACGTCCTCAACGTCTCCGGCATGGTCTTCGCCGCCGCCGTCTTCACCGGCGTCCTCACCGGCACCGGCATGGTCGACCACATGGCCACCTGGCTGGTGGACACCATCCCCGACGGAATGGGCCCGCACATGGGCCTGGTCACCGGCCTGCTGAGCCTCCCGCTCACCTACTTCATGTCCAACGACGGCTTCTACTTCGGCGTCCTGCCGGTCCTCGCCGAGGCCGGGCACGCGCACGGAGTGTCCACCCTGGAGATCGCCCGCGCCTCGATCGTCGGCCAGCCCCTGCACATGTCCAGCCCGCTGGTGCCCGCCGTCTACGTGCTGGTCGGCATGGCCAAGGTGGAGTTCGGCGACCACACCCGGTTCGTGGTCAAGTGGGCGGTCCTCACCTGCCTGGTGATCCTCGCGGCGGCCGTCCTCTTCGGCATCGTCTGACCGGCCGAAGGGACCCGATCATGGTGGCCGCAGCGCACCGCGGCTGGCTGCTGCGCCTCGTCGTCGCCTTCGGCTTCGCGCAGGGAGCGGTGTCGATGGCCCGGCCCGCCGTCTCCTACCGGGCCCTCGCGCTCGGCGCCGACGAACGCGCGGTCGGCGTCATCGCCGGCGTCTACGCGCTCCTCCCGCTGTTCGCCGCCGTCCCGCTCGGCCGGCGCACCGACCACGGGCGCTGCGCCCCGCTGCTGCCGGCCGGCGTGGTCCTCATCGCCGGCGGCTGCGCGCTCAGCGGCACCGCCGGCTCGCTCGCGGCCATGGCCCTGTGGAGCGGGGTCATGGGCCTCGGGCACCTCTGCTTCGTCATCGGCGCCCAGTCGCTGGTCGCCCGCCAGTCCACGCCGCGCGAACAGGACCGCGACTTCGGGCACTTCACCATCGGCGCCTCCCTCGGCCAGCTGGTCGGGCCCGTCGCCGCCGGCGCGCTGATCGGGGGGCCCGACCGGGCGGGCAGCAGCGCGCTCGCCCTGCTGGTCGCGGGCGCGGGCGCGGCCGTCGCCCTCACCTCGCTGTGGCGCATCGAGCACCGGGCGCCCGCGGCACCCCGGCCGGCGGTGGACGCGCGGGTCCCGCTGACCGGCATCCTGCGCACCCGGGGCGTGCCCGCGGGCATCCTGATCAGCCTGTCGGTGCTGTCCGCGACCGACGTCCTCACCGCCTACCTGCCCGTGGTCGGCGAGCACCGGGGCATCGCCCCGTCCGTGGTCGGCGTGCTGCTCAGCATCCGGGCCGCGGCCACCATCGCCTGCCGGCTGGTGCTGACGCCGCTGCTGCGGCTGCTCGGCCGCACCGCGCTGCTCACCCTCACCTGCCTGCTTGCCGCCCTGCTGTGCGCCGGGATCGCGCTGCCGGTGCCGGTGTGGGCCCTGGCGCCGATGCTGGCGGTGCTCGGCTTCTGCCTGGGCGTGGGCCAGCCGCTCTCCATGACCACCGTCGTCCGCGCAGCCCCCGACGGCGCCCGCTCCACGGCCCTCGCGCTGCGCCTCACCGGCAACCGCCTCGGCCAGGTGGCGGCGCCCGCCGGGGCGGGTCTGGTCGCGGGTGCGGTGGGCGCGGCGGCGCCGTTCGTGCTGCTCGGCGGCCTGCTGCTGCTCTCCGCCGGGGTGGCCCTGCGCGCGTCGGACGGGCCCTCGCGCGACCCCGGAGAGCGGTCGGGCGGGAACCGGCGGGTCCGCCACGCCATCAGTCAGGGCGAAGGTCCTCGCGACGGCCCGCCCCCGGGCCGGGGCTGACGGGACCCGACACGCACGGGCCCGAGGCCGACGGGACCACGACCGGAAACCGGGGATCACCATGTTCGCCACCTTCGTCCTTTCCGCCCTGGTGCTGCTCGCCCTCGGCGGCTGCGCCTGCGTCTACTGGGCCGAGCGGAACGGCGGCCCCCGCTGGGTCCGCGTGGTCTCCGCCATGACCCTCGGCGCCAGTGACATGATCCGCACGGCGCGCCGGAACTCGCGCCGGCGGAACGGGTGGGGCGGCCCGAGCGGCGGCGGGGGCGACTGACGCGGCTCCCGGGTCCCAGGTCCCGGCGGCCACCCCTGGTGCCGTAAAACTATCGGCGCTAGTTTGGGCTCCGGACGACGACGCCCGCCGGAGGGGACGCGATGAAGGCACACGACGACCTGTACATCGACGGAGCCTGGCGCCCCGCCGCCGGCCGGGACACGATCGACGTCGTGAACCCGGCCGACGAGCAGGTGATCGCCCGCGTCCCGGCCGGCACCGCCGAGGACGTCGACGCCGCCGTACGGGCCGCCCGCGCCGCCCTGCCCGGCTGGGCCGCCACCCCGCCCGCCGAGCGCGCCGCGCGGCTCGGCGCCCTGCGGGACGTCCTCGTGGCCCGGGGCGAGGAGTTCGCCGCCACCGTCACCGCCGAACTCGGCTCGCCGCTCGCCTTCTCCCAGGCCGTGCACGTCGGCGCGCCGGTCGCGGTCGCCGGCTCCTACGCCGAACTGGCGGCGGAGTACGACTTCGAGGAGAAGGTCGGCAACTCCGTCGTCCACCACGAGCCGGTGGGCGTGGTCGGCGCCATCACCCCCTGGAACTACCCCCTGCACCAGATCGTCGCCAAGGTCGCCCCGGCGCTCGCGGCCGGCTGCACCGTCGTCCTCAAGCCCGCCGAGAACACCCCGCTGACCGCGCGGCTGTTCGCGGCGGCGGTGCACGAGGCGGGCCTGCCGGCCGGCGTCTTCAACCTGGTCACCGGCCTCGGCCCGGTGGCCGGCCAGGCGCTCGCCGAGCACCCGGAGGTCGACCTGGTCTCCTTCACCGGCTCGACCGCCGTCGGCCGCCGCATCGGCGCCCTCGCCGGGGCCGCCGTGAAGCGGGTCGCGCTCGAACTCGGCGGCAAGTCCGCCAACGTGATCCTGCCGAGCGCCGACCTCGCGAAGGCGGTGGGTGTCGGCGTCGCCAACGTGATGTCCAACTCCGGCCAGACGTGCAGCGCCTGGACCCGCATGCTGGTCCACCGCGACCGGTACGAGGAGGCCGTGGAGCTGGCCGCGTCCGCCGCCGCCAAGTACGGCGAGCGCATCGGCCCGGTGGTCAGCGCCCGCCAGCGCGACCGGGTGCGCGGCCACATCGAGCGGGGCACCGCCGAGGGCGCCCGGCTGGTCGCCGGCGGCCCCGACGCGCCGCGCGAGAAGGGCTGGTTCGTCCACCCGACCGTCTTCGCCGACGTCACCGAGGACATGGCCATCGCCCAGGAGGAGATCTTCGGCCCGGTCCTCTCCGTGCTGCGCTACGAGGACGAGGACGACGCCCTGCGCATCGCCAACGGCACGGTCTACGGGCTGGCGGGCGCCGTCTGGGCCGCCGAGGAGTCCGAGGCCGTCGCCTTCGCCCGGCGCATGGACACCGGCCAGGTCGACATCAACGGCGGCCGGTTCAACCCGCTCGCCCCGTTCGGCGGCTACAAGCAGTCCGGCGTCGGCCGCGAGCTGGGGCGGCACGGGCTCACCGAGTACCTCCAGACCAAGTCGCTCCAATTCTGAGGAGTCCTGCCCCATGACCGTCCGCGCCGCCGTCCTGCCCGCCGTCGGGGCCCCCTTGGAGGTCACCGCCATCGAGCTGCCCGAGCCCGCGCCGGGGCGGGTGCGGGTCCGGCTCGCCGCCGCCGGGGTCTGCCACTCCGACCTGTCCCTGTCCAACGGCACCATGCGCGTGCCGGTCCCCGCCGTCCTCGGCCACGAGGGCGCCGGCACGGTCCTCGCCGTCGGCGAGGGCGTCACGCACGTCGCCCCCGGGGACGGCGTGGTCCTCAACTGGGCCCCGTCCTGCGGCACCTGCCACGCCTGCGCCCTCGGCGAGGTCTGGCTGTGCGCGAACGCCCTGACCGGCGCCGCCGACGTGCACGCCCGCCGCGCCGACGACGGCACCGACCTGCACCCCGGCCTGAACGTCGCCGCCTTCGCCGAGGAGACGGTCGTGGCCGCCTCCTGTGTGCTGCCCGCCCCCGAGGGCATCCCGCTCACCGAGGCGGCCCTCCTCGGCTGCGCCGTCCTCACCGGCTACGGCGCCGTCCACCACGCGGCGGCGGTCCGGCCCGGTGAGACGGTCGCCGTGTTCGGCGCCGGGGGAGTGGGCCTCGCCGCGCTCCAGGCCGCGCGCATCGCGGGCGCCTCGACGATCGTCGCCGTCGACGTCTCCCCGGCCAAGGAGGAACTGGCCCGGGCC
The DNA here is from genome assembly GCF_043202555.1 of Streptomyces sp. NPDC048182. Taxonomy (NCBI): domain Bacteria; kingdom Bacillati; phylum Actinomycetota; class Actinomycetes; order Kitasatosporales; family Streptomycetaceae; genus Streptomyces; species Streptomyces sp. NPDC048182. The sequence continues at coordinate 76,707 of NZ_JBIDAQ010000014.1, forward strand.
GCCGGCGCCACCGAGTACGTCGTCGCCTGCGACACCACCGCCCGCGAGATCCGCGCGCTCACCGCCAAGCAGGGCGTCGACGTGGCCGTGGAGTGCGTCGGGCGGGCCGCGACCATCCGCGCCGCCTGGGAGTCCACCCGGCGCGGCGGACGCACCGTCGTCGTCGGCATCGGCGGCAAGGACCAGCAGGTCACCTTCAACGCCCTGGAGATCTTCCACTGGGGCCGCACCCTCGCCGGCTGCGTCTACGGCAACGCCGACCCCGCCCGCGACCTCCCGGTGCTGGCCGGCCACGTGCGGGCGGGGCGCCTGGACCTGGGCATGCTGGTGACCGAGCGCATCGGCCTGGAGGGCATCCCGGCCGCCTTCGAGAACATGCTCGCGGGGAAGGGCGGCCGGGCGCTGGTGGTCTTCTAGCAAGCGCCGAGGGGCTCGTCCGTCAGGAACGGTCGCCCGCCGTCACCGCCTCCGCCCCGGCCTCGCCCCGCACCGGCTCCGGCGTCCGGCGCCGGGAGCGGGACACCGCCACGCCCGCCAGGCACAGCGCGCCGCCCGCCAGGGTCAGCAGCCCCGGCACCTCGCCGAGCGCCAGCCAGGACATCAGCACCACCAGGGCGGGCACGGCGTACGTGGTGGCGCCCATCCGCCCCGCCGTCGTACGGGCCAGGGCGTACGCCCAGGTGGTGAAGGCCAGCGCGGTCGGGAAGACGCCCAGGTAGACCACGTTCAGCGTGGCGGACAGCGGCGCGCCGGCCGCCTCGTGCGCCAGCTGCCCGGCGAACGGCAGGCACAGCACCGCCCCGGTCAGGCACCCCCACGTCGTCACCTGGAGCGCGCTCGCGTGGGCCAGCGCCGGCTTCTGCGCCACGACACCGCCCGCGTAGGCCATCGCGGCCAGCAGGCACAGCACCACGCCGAGCAGCGAGGAGCCGCCCTCGCCCGACATCGACAGCCCCACCGTGACCGCGCCGGCGAAGGACACCGCCATGCCCGCGAGGAGCCGGGGCGGCAGCGCGTCGCCGAGCAGCCGGGCGCCGAGCAGGGCGATCAGGATCGGGCCGACGTTGACCACCAGGGCGGCCGTGCCGGCGTCCACCTGCTGCTCGCCCCAGTTCAGGACGACCATGTAGAAGCCGAACCACAGCAGGCCCGCTACGCCGATGCCCCGCCAGGCCGCCCGGGGCGGCAGCCCCTCCCGGCGCACCAGGCAGATCACGCCCAGCGCGACCGCCCCGGACAGCAACCGCCCGAGCGCCAGCGCGCCGGGTGAGTAGGACCCGCCGGCGCTGCGGATGGAGACGAAGGCGGAGGCCCACAGCACGACCGTGACGGCGGCGGCACCGGCCGCGAGCAGGTGAGGGCGACGGGAGGCGACGGGAGGGGACGTGGACATCATGCTCCAGACGTTAGGAAGGCGACGTTCTCGGCGCTGGCGGATTTCGGACGGCGGCCCGGGGGGCCGGGGTGGGGCCGGGGTGGGGCCGGGGTGGGCCGGGGGCCGGGGTGGGCCGGGTCAGCGCAGCCGGTCCGGTGTGATGCCCAGCAGTTCGGACAGCGCCGCCTCACCCGACGGCGTCACCCGCACCGCCCGCCCCGAGCCGATCCGCACGCACCAGCCGGCCGTCAGGGCGTGCCGGCACAGCGCCGCGCCCGCGACGCCCGCGAGATGGGGCCGCCGTTCGGTCCAGTCCAGGCAGGCCCGGGCCAGCGGCCGGCGTCCGGTGCGCTCCAGTGGGATCCCCGCCGTGCCGAACCAGCCGAGCCCCGCGTCCGTGAGCGCGAAGCCGGTGTCCTGGCGCAGCAGGCCGCGCCCGGTCAGCGCGTCGGTCAGGGCGATGCCGAGCCGCCCGGCGAGATGGTCGTAGCAGGTGCGACCGCGGGCCGTCGCCGCCCCCGCGCCGGCCGCGCGCAGCGTGCGCGGACGCGCCACCCGGTCCGGAGCGACCTGCGCGGCGAAGTCCTCGACGAGCTGTGCGACCCGCGGGTCCGCGAGGCGCACGTACCGGTGCCGCCCCTGCCGCTCCTGGACGAGCAGACCGCCCGCGACGAGCCTGTCCAGGTGCTCGCTGAGCGTCGAGGCGGCCACCCCGGCGTGCCGGGCCAGCTCACCGGCGGTCCAGGCCCGCCCGTCGAGCAGCGCCAGCAGGCACGCGGCCCGCGTCCCGTCGGCGAGGAGCCCCGCCAGCCGCGCGAGCCCCGGCGCCCTGCCGTCCTTCTCGGTCATGCGACCAGCATGCGCCCCGCACACTTCGGCGGACGCCGAACCGTCGTCAGGACGTCCCCTCCGCCCGCCCGTACTGCCGCTCCAGGCCCTCGAGCAGCGCAGACAGGCCGGTCTCGAAGGCCCGCTCGTCGATCTTCTCCTGCTGCTCGGCGAGCAGGTGGGCCTGGCCGAGGTGCGGGTAGTCGGCCGGGTCGTAGGCGGTGGCGTCGTCCACGAAGCCGCCCGCGAAGGAGCCGAGCGCGGAGCCCATGACGAAGTACCGCATCAGGGCCCCGATGGAGGTGGCCTGCGCCGGCGGCCAGCCCGCGTCGACCATCGCGCCGTAGACCGCGTCGGCCAGCCGCAGCCCGGCGGGCCGGCGGCCGGGGCCCCGGGCCAGGACGGGCACGATGTTCGGGTGGTCGCGCAGGGCGGCGCGGTAGGAGACCGCCCAGTCGTGCAGCGCGGTGCGCCAGTCGCGGCCGTCCTCGAACATCGACAGGTCGACCTGGGCGCTCACCGAGTCCGCGACCGCCTCCAGGATCTCGTCCTTGGTGCGGAAGTGGTTGTAGAGCGAGGGCCCGCTGACCCCCAGCTCCGCCGCGAGGCGGCGCGTGGAGACGGCCGCCAGGCCCTCCGCGTCCACCAGCGCGCGGGCCGCCTGGACGATCCGGTCGGTGCTGAGCAGGGGCTTGCGCGGTCGGGCCATGGCGCACATAGTAGGGCTGCGGCATTAAACTAGCAGTGCTAATTAAGGGGCCCGGCCGCGGCCCCGTCCGGCTTTCCTGGGAGTGACCCGGCATGAACCTTGAGCTGAGCGAGGAGCAGACCGCCGTGCGGCAGCTCGCCCGGGACTTCGTGGCGCGCGAGATCGCCCCGCACGCCGTCGCCTGGGACCGCGCCGAGGAGGTGGACCGCGGGATCGTGAAGAAGCTCGGCGAGGTCGGCTTCCTCGGCCTGACGGTCGACGAGGAGTACGGCGGCTCAGGCGGCGACCACCTCGCGTACTGCCTGGTCACCGAGGAGCTGGGCCGCGGTGACTCCTCGGTGCGCGGCATCGTCTCGGTCTCCCTCGGCCTGGTCGCCAAGACGGTCGCGGCCTGGGGGAGCGAGGAGCAGAAGCGGCGCTGGCTGCCGGGGCTGACCTCCGGCGAGTACGTCGGCTGCTTCGGCCTGACCGAGCCGGGCACCGGCTCCGACGCGGGCAACCTCGCCACCCGCGCGGTCCGCGACGGCGACGACTTCGTGATCAACGGCAGCAAGATGTTCATCACCAACGGCACCTGGGCCGACGTCGTGCTGCTCTTCGCCCGCTCCACGGACGCGCCGGGGCACAAGGGCGTCTCCGCCTTCCTGGTCCCCACCGACACCCCCGGCCTGACCCGCCGCACCATCCACGGCAAGCTCGGGCTGCGCGGCCAGGCCACCGCGGAGCTGGTCCTGGAGGACGTCCGGGTGCCCGCCTCCACGATGCTCGCCCCCGAGGGCAAGGGCTTCGCGGTCGCGATGTCGGCCCTGGCCAAGGGCCGGATGTCGGTCGCCGCCGGCTGCGTCGGGATCGCCCAGGCGGCGCTGGACGCGGCGGTGCGGTACGCGGGGGAGCGCGAGCAGTTCGGCAAGACCATCGCCCACCATCAACTCGTCCAGGAGCTGATCAGCGACATCGCCCTCGACGTGGACGCGGCCCGCCTGCTGACCTGGCGGGTCGCCGACCTGATCGACCGGGGGCAGCCGTTCACGGTGGAGTCGTCCAAGGCCAAGCTGTTCGCCTCGGAGGCGGCGGTCCGGGCCGCCAACAACGCGCTCCAGGTCTTCGGCGGCTACGGCTACATCGACGAGTACCCGGCGGGCAAGCTGCTGCGCGACGCCCGGGTGATGACCCTGTACGAGGGCACCAGCCAGATCCAGAAGCTGGTCATCGGGCGGGCGCTGACCGGAGTGTCGGCGTTCTGAGTACCCGGCCCGCCGGGGTCTGAGTACGCCGGCGGATGTGACCGGGGCCGGGTCGGCGGAGGCTTGGCCCATGAGTGAGACACCGGTCAAGCAGCAGAACACGGCGGCCTTCTACGGGCAGGCCGTCGCCTCGTTCGCGGTCGCCATGACCGCCACCGCCATCGGCATCTGGAACCTGCACGCCGACGCCTGGGTGCGGGCGTTCATGGGCATCGCCGTCCTCTACCTCGTCACCTCCGCCTTCACCCTCGCCAAGATCATCCGGGACCGCCAGGAGGCCGGACAGATCGTCAGCCGGGTCGACCAGGCGCGGCTGGAGAAGATGCTGGCCGAGGTCGACCCGTTCCGGAAGCGGGCCTGACGGCTCACCCGCGCGCCCGTCCGCTAAGCGCTCGCTCAGCTTCGGCGGTATGGTGGGGCTCCGGTGCACGAGAGGGGCGAGCGAGCGATGAGTACGGCGGCCGAGGCGGCAGGTGGCGACACGGCGGGCGGCGACATCGAGCCGTGGGAAGAGGTCACCCCGGAGGCGGCGCGGCGGCTCCTGGTCGCCGCCGTAGAGGCGTTCGCCGAGCGCGGGTACCACGCGACCACGACCCGCGACATCGCCGGTCGGGCCGGGATGAGCCCGGCCGCGCTCTACATCCACTACAAGACCAAGGAAGAGCTGCTCCACCGGATCAGCCGGATCGGCCACGACCGGGCGCTGGACATCCTGCGGACCGCCGCGCGCGGCGAGGGCGACGCGACGGAGCGGCTCGCGGACGCGGTCGGCTCCTTCGTCCGCTGGCACGCCGGGCGGCGGACGACCGCTCGCGTGGTGCAGTACGAGCTGGACGCGCTCGGCCCGGCCGCCCGGGACGAGATCGTCGCCCTGCGCCGCCAGGTGGACGCGGAGGTGCGGGGGATCATCGAGGAGGGCGTGGCCGCGGGCGAGTTCGAGGTGGCGGACGTCCAGGGCACGACGCTGGCGGTGCTCTCGCTCTGCATCGACGTCGCCCGGTGGTTCAACGTGAACGGGCCCCGGACGCCGGACGAGGTCGGCGCGCTCTACGCCGACCTCGTGCTGCGCATGGTGGGCGCGGGTCAGAGGTAGTAGCGCGAGACCGACTCCGCGACGCACACCGGCTTGTCGCCGCCCTCGCGCTCCACCGTGAAGGCGACGGTGACCTGGATGCCGCCGGTGACGTCCTCGACGCCGGTGACCTGCGCGGTGGCGCGCAGCCGGGAGCCGACCGGCACGGGGGCGGGAAAACGGACCTTGTTGGTGCCGTAGTTGACGCCCATCTTCACGCCCTCCACCGCGATCAGCTGCGGGCCGAAGAGCGGCAGCAGCGACAGGGTGAGGTAGCCGTGCGCGATGGTGGTGCCGAACGGCCCCGCGGCGGCCTTCTCCGGGTCGACGTGGATCCACTGGTGGTCGCCGGTCGCCTCGGCGAACAGGTCGACGCGCTTCTGGTCGACCTCCACCCAGTCGGTGTACCCGAGTTGTTCGCCCACCGCCGCCTTCAGCTCGTCGGCGGATGTGAAGATCCTCGGCTCTGCCATGTCCGGCCTCCCGCGTGCTCTGCTGATCTGCTGATACGCATGCTAAGCAACTGCTTAGCATGGTAGTCCCCGGGGGTCGCTGTCAACGGACCGGCCCGGCGGCGCGTTGGGTAGGCTCGGAGAGGTGCCGCAGATACCCGAGAAGGTCCACGAACTCACGGTCGGCCAGCTGTCCGCGCGCAGCGGCGCCGCCGTGTCCGCGCTGCACTTCTACGAGGCCAAGGGGCTGATCAGCAGCCGCCGCACCTCGGGCAACCAGCGCCGCTTCCACCGCGACGCGCTGCGCCGGGTCGCCTTCGTGCGCGCCGCCCAGCGGGTCGGCATCCCGCTGGCCACCATCCGCGCGGCGCTGGCCGAGCTGCCCGAGGAGCGCACGCCCACGCGCGAGGACTGGGCCCGCCTGTCGGAGGCGTGGCGCTCGGAGCTGGACGAGCGGATCAAGCAGCTCAACCGCCTCCGCGACCACCTCACCGACTGCATCGGCTGCGGCTGCCTGTCCCTGGACACGTGCGTCCTCTCCAACCCGGACGACGCCTTCGGCGAACACCGCACGGGCTCCCGCCTGATGGCGGAACGCCGCAGCACCAAGCCGACGGCGGGAGGCGCCGCCCAAGGCCCCAACAGCTGACCGCCGCCGAAGCACACCCAGGGGCGCGGAGAACTGCGCGACCGGCCACGACGCACCGGCACCCAACATCCGGCCGCCGCCGAAGTGCACCTAGGGGCGCGGGGAACTGCGCGACCGGCTACGACGCACCCGCACGCAACATCCGGCCGCCGCCGAAGCGCACCTAGGGGCGCGGGGAACTGCGCGACCAGCCACGACGCACCCGCGCCCAGAGCACCCCGCTCACCCGTCCCCGATGCCCCGCCCCCACTCCGCGAGCCCCGCTCCCACCAACTCCGCGTTGGAGGAGGCCGACCGCCCGTCCGGCAGGGTCAGCGTGTCCTCCAGGCCGATACGGGTCGCAAGACCGAGGGCACCGGCCAGGCGGAGGACCGGCCAGGTACCGCCCCCCTCACCGTGCAGCAGGACCGGACGGCCATGGGCGGAGCCCAGCGAGGCCAGCAGGGCCCGCGCGGAGCCCTCCGCGGTCGCCGGGTCCGGGTCCGTCACCTCGGCCAGCACCCGCAGCACCCTCGGCCCGACCGGTGAGCGCGCGAAGCGTTCCGCGCCGTCCGTGCCGGACCAGATGCCGGCCTCGACCCCCACCCCCCGCTCCAGCAGCGCGGCGGCGGTCTCCTCGGCGCCCGGCTCGTGCCAGTTGACGGAGGCGTGGTCGGGCAGCACGGTCCAGCTCCGGACCCGGGCCACCCGCTCCGCGGGGTCCGGCTCGGCCCAGGCGCCGGTCGTCACCCCGACCGGCACCATGACCCGCTCCCGCACCGCCTCCAACGTGGCGGCGAGCACGCTCGGCGAGAGCGTGTCCTGCCCGCACGGTGTCTTGGGATGGAGATGGACGTCCGTGGCCCCGGCCGCGACGGCCCCGGCCACCGAGTCGGCCAGCGCCTGTGGCGTCAGCGGCACGACCGCCCCGTCGGCGCTCGTCCGGGCCCCGTTCACACATACCTGCACCATGCCTACACCCTGCCCCCACCGGCCCGGCCCAGGCATCCGACCCGGCCGACGCGGTACGCCCGCCGGAGCACAGGGCCTCCCGGCCCGGCCGCACCCTCCCGGGACACGCCCACCCGGCCCCCCAGGATCACGCCGTCATCAGCAGCCGCCTCCCCCGCCGGGCGGCGGACAGCGCCTCCGGGGTGAGGACAGGACGCGGCACCAGGATGCCGCAGTCCGTGCAGACCGGGCCGGTGGAGGGCTCGTGGTCCAGGTCGTACATCCAGACCAGGCCGTCCCCGTCGCACACCGGGCACACCGACCCCGGCTCCCGCTCCAGCGCCGAGATCAGCCGCCGCAGCACCACCGCGAGCGGCTCGTCCGGATGGACCCGGGGGTCGTCGCACCAGGCCACCCCGAAGCCGCCCCACGTCAGCCGGTGCCAGTCGTCCACGCTGCCCGGCCTGCGCAGCCCGTCGTGCTTCTCCTTCCGCCGCCGCTGGGCGAAGCCCGCCTCGTAGGCCAGCCACACCGACCGCGCCTCCTCCAACTCCTCCAGTGCGGCCACGAGCCGCGCCGGATCGGGGGAGCGGTCCTCCGGGCCGAAACCGGCCCGCGAGCAGAGATGGTCCCAGGTCGCCCTGTGCCCGTAAGGGGCGAACCGCTCAAGGCACTTGCGCAGCGAATAGCGCCTCAGCGCCAGGTCGCACCGCGGATCGCGGACCTGTCTCGCCAGACTCCGGAAACCGGCCATCGCCCTGCACCTCCGTCACACGTGCGTCTGCACTTCGGTCACTTCGGCGTCGTCCGAGCGGACGTCGTCGAGTAGACGTGTCGACCCGCGAATCGGCTCCCTCCGATTCCGGGTCGTGTCCCTCGCCGGTCCGCCGCGACACCCTCCGGATGCCCCGAGTCACCGCCGAGCCGACCCGCCCGCGCGAAAAAGTGACGCATGTTCACCTTCCCAGGCGACGGATACCGGCGGTAACGTCCGGCCACCCACCCTCGTCGAGAGGAGCCGCCATGCCACGGCGCACCGCACGCACCGCCCTCGACAGACTGAGAACTCCCCACGCTTTCCACGGGTTCCTGAAGAGCGCATCCGTATGCGCCCTGATTGCCGGTCTTTTGTCACCTCTTTCCCCGGCGGTCGCCGCCGCCAGGGACGCGCAGGCGAGCCCGGCCACCCCCGCCGCCGCCGCCAACGACCACTGCGGCGGCCAGTGTTCCGACATCCTCCCGCCGGGCCAGAACGGCAACGCGACCCTCGCCGAGATCCTGCTCAACCAGGGCTTCGGCACCCAGCCCCCGCACGCCGAGGACCAGCTCGGCCCCTACGCCGGACTCGCCACCGGCTACCGGGCCCTCACCAACGACACGATCAACACCTTCTTCAACGACGCCTCCTTCGGCGTCCCCGCCGGCCAGGCCGCCTCCACCCTCCGCCCGGCGGGCCGGAGCGACGTCACGATCGTCCGGGACAAGAAGACCGGCGTCCCGCACATCACCGGCACCACCCGCTACGGCACCGAGTTCGGCGCCGGCTACGCCGCCGCGCAGGACCGGCTCTGGCTGATGGACCTCTTCCGGCACGTCGGCCGCGGCCAGTTGACCCCCTTCGCCGGCGGCGCCCCGGCCAACCAGGGCCTGGAGCAGCAGTTCTGGCGCAGCGCCCCCTACACCGAGGCCGAGATGCAGGCGCAGATCGAGAGCGCCGCCGCAAAGAACGGCGCCCGCGGCCAACAGGCCCTCGACGACGTCGACGCCTACATCGCCGGCGTCAACGCCTACATCGACGCCTCCGACAAGGGCCGCTACTTCCCCGGCGAGTACGTCCTGACCGGCCACAAGAACGCCATCACCAACGCCGGCACCATCGACCACTTCCAGCGCACCGACCTGGTCGCCCTCGCCTCCGTCATCGGCTCCCTCTTCGGCTCCGGGGGCGGCGGCGAGGTGAACAACGCCCTCTCGCTGCTGGCCGCCCAGGAGAAGTACGGCGTGAGCGAGGGCACCCGTGTCTGGGAGTCCTTCCGCGAGCGCAACGACCCCGAGGCCGTCCTCACCCAGCGCACCGGCAGCTTCCCCTACCTCACGCCCCCCGCGAACCCGCAGGGCCGCGCCCTCCCGGACGCCGGCTCGGTCACGGGCGAGCCGCTGGTCTACGACCGTACCGGCAGCGCCGGCGCCCGCGGCGCCACCACCGCCTCCGCCAAGGCCGCGGACACCGCCCTCGCCTCCGCCAAGCGCGGCATGTCCAACGCCCTCGTGGTCGGCGGCACCCACACCGCGAGCGGCCACCCCGTCGCCGTCTTCGGCCCGCAGACCGGCTACTTCGCCCCGCAGCTGCTCATGCTGCAAGAGCTGCAGGGTCCAGGGCTGAGCGCCCGCGGCGCATCCTTCGCCGGCCTGAGCATGTACGTCGAACTCGGCCGCGGCCAGGACTACGCCTGGAGCGCGACCACCTCGGGCCAGGACATCATCGACTCCTACGCCGTCGAGCTGTGCCAGGACGACTACCACTACCTGCTGCGCGGCACCTGCGTGCCGATGGAGAAGGTCGAGCGGAAGAACGCCTGGAAGCCCACCGTCGCCGACACCACCGCGGCCGGCTCGTACACCATGCGCGTCTGGCGCACCGCGTACGGCCCGGTCGAGTACCGCGCCACGGTCGGCGGCAAGAAGGTCGCCTACACCAGTCTGCGCTCCTCCTACCTGCACGAGGCCGACTCGATCATCGGCTTCCAGATGCTCAACGACCCCGGCCTGGTCACCGGCCCCGACGGCTTCCAGGAGGCGGTGCGGCACATCAACTTCACCTTCAACTGGTTCTACGCCGACGCCACGCACACCGCGTACTACAACAGCGGCGACAACCCGGTCCGCGCGGACGGCGTCGACGCCGACTTCCCCGTCTGGGCGCGCGGCGGCTACGAGTGGCGGGACTGGGACCCGGCGGCCAACACCGCCCGCTACACCCCGCCCGCCGAACACCCCCGCTCGGTGGACCAGGACTACTACATCTCCTGGAACAACCGGCAGGCCAAGGACTACTCCGCCGCCTCCTGGGGCAACGGCTCCGTGCACCGCGGCAACCTCCTCGACGACCGGGTGAAGCGCCTGGTCGCCGCCGGCGGCGTGACCCGCGCCGCGCTGGTCAAGGCGATGGGCGAGGCCGCCCTGACCGACCTGCGCGCCGAGGACGTGCTGCCGGAGCTGCTCCGGGTGCTCGGCTCGGCCCCGGTGACCGACCCCGCCGCCGCGGCGGCCGTCCAGAAGCTCAAGGCGTGGCAGGCCGCGGGCGGCCGGCGCACCGAGACCTCGCCCGGCTCGAAGGCGTACGCCGACGCCGACGCGATCCGGATCCTGGACGCCTGGTGGCCGCTGCTGGTGAAGGCCGAGTTCGAACCGGGCCTCGGCACCGGTCTGTACACCGCCTTCACCAATAACCTGCCGGTCGACGAGTCACCCTCCGCCGCGCACGGCCCGACCGGCGGGCACGCCGGCAGCGCCTTCCAGTACGGCTGGTGGAGCTATGTCGACAAGGACCTGCGGGCGGTGCTCGGCGACACCGTGCAGGGCCCGCTGGGCAGGAAGTACTGCGGGGGCGGCGACCTGGCGGCCTGCCGGGACGCCCTCACCGCCACGCTGAAGGACGCGGCGGGCCGCACGGCCGCCCAGGTCTACCCCGGCGACGACAGCTGCTCGGCGGGCGACCAGTGGTGCGCGGACTCGATCATCCACCGCACCCTGGGCGGCATCAAGCACGGCGGGATCAGCTGGCAGAACCGGCCCACCTACCAGCAGGTGGTGGAGTTCACCTCACACCGCTGACCAGTGGGCCGGGGCTTCACCCGTAGATCAGGTACTGGCGGCGGACCTTGCGGAACGCCGCCAGTTCCGTCCGCCACCCCGCCACCACCTCGTCGGTGTCCGCGCCCGCGTCGATCATCGTGCGCACCCGCTCGGACCCGGTGAGCTTGTCGATCCAGTTGTCCGGCCGCCAGGCGAAGCCCTCCCAGGCCCGCTTGGCGGTCACCAGCAGTGCGATGCCCGTGCGCACCGGGTCGAAGGCGGCCCGGTCGTGCACATGGAGCTGCACCCCGCCGACCGTCTTGCCCTGGAACTTGGAGAACGTCGGCGCGAAGTACGCCTCCCGGAACCGCACGCCCGGCAGGCCGAGCGCGTTCGCCGCCTCGGCCCACCGGCCGTCCAGGCCCTCCGCGCCGAGGAGTTCGAAGGGGCGGGTGGTGCCGCGCCCCTCGGAGAGGTTGGTGCCCTCGAACAGGCAGGTGCCCGAGTACACCAGCGCCGTGTCCGGCGTCGGCATGTTCGGGCTCGGCGGCACCCAGGGTAGCCCGGAGGCGTCGTAGAAGTCCGCGCGGTGCCAGCCCGTCATGGTCACCGTCTCCAGCGGCACCGGGGCCGGCAGGAACTCGGCGTTGAACAGCAGTGCCAGCTCGGCGACGGTCATGCCGTGCGCCTGGGAGATCGGCTGCCGCCCGACGAAGGTCGCGAACTCCTTGTGCAGCACCGGGCCGAGCGCCGCCCGCCCGGTCGCCGGGTTGGGCCGGTCCAGGACGACGAAGCGCTTGCCGGCGAGCCCGGCCGCCTCCATGCAGTCGTACAGCGTCCAGATGTAGGTGTAGAAGCGGGCGCCCGCGTCCTGGATCTCGAAGACCACCGTGTCCACGCCGGACGCGGTGAAGACGTCCGCGAGCGGCCGGCCGCTCTTCAGGTACGTGTCGTACACCGGCAGCCCGGTCGCCGGGTCGTCGTAGCGGCCCTCCGAGCCGCCCGCCTGCGCGGTGCCCCGGAAGCCGTGCTCGGGCCCGAACACGGCGGTCAGGTTCACCCGCGGGTCGGCGTGCATGACGTCCACGATGTGCCGCACGTCCCGGGTGACGCCGGTGGGATTGGTGACGATCCCGACCCGCCGGCCCTCCAGGAGCGCGTAGCCGTCGCCGGCCAGGCGCTCGAAGCCGGTGCGCAGTCGGGAGCCGCCGGCCGGGGCCGCCGCGGCCGGGACGGCGGCGCCGGTCGTGGCCGCCGCCGCGGCGGTGGTGGCGATCAGGGCTCGTCTGGACAGCGTCATGCGGTGACCTCCGTGATCACGACCGATGTCATGCGCACGCACGCTAGCGCGCGGCCCGCCCGGGCGGAACGAGGCGGGCGGGCCGGTCTGCCTCTTCCAGCCCCCTTCCCTCCTACATACCGACCGGTTAGTCTGACGGCGCGGCGGCGCCGGAGCCGCGCCCGCCGCCGCCGTGAGCCGTGCCGTGTCGAAGGAGACCGATGGTGGAAGCCGTGCAGGATGCCGGAGTGGTCGTCACCGGGGCGGGAGGCGGAATCGGCGCCGCGCTGGCCCGCCGCTTCGCCGCCGAGGGCGCCCGCGTCGTCGTCAACGACCTGGACGCCGGGCGCGCCGAGGCCGTCGCCGCGGAGATCGGCGGCATCGCACTGCCCGGCGACGCCTCCGCGATCGTCGCCGCGGCCCGCGAGGCGCTGGGCGGCCGGGTGGACGTCTACTGCGCCAACGCCGGCGTCGGCAGCGGCGGCACCGAGGCGGCCGACCCGGCGGTCTGGGCGCTGGCCTGGGACGTCAACGTCATGGCGCACGTCCGCGCGGCCCAGGAGCTGGTCCCGGACTGGCTGGAGCGCGGCGCGGGGCGCTTCGTCTCCACCGTCTCCGCCGCCGGACTGCTCACCATGATCGGCGCCGCCCCCTACAGCGTCACCAAGCACGGCGCGCTCGCCTTCGCCGAGTGGCTGTCGCTCACCTACCGCCACCGGGGGATCAAGGTGCACGCCATCTGCCCGCAGGGTGTGCGCACCGACATGCTCACCGCCAGCGGCAGCGCCGGCGACCTGGTACTGCGCCCCACCGCCATCGAGCCCGAGCAGGTGGCCGACGCCCTCTTCAAGGGCATCGCGGAGGACCGCTTCCTGATCCTGCCGCACCCCGAGGTCGCCGAGTACCACCAGGCGCGGGCCGCCGACCCCGACCGCTGGCTGACCGGCATGAACCGCCTCCAGCAGCAGTGGGAGGCCCACCGGTGACCGCCTCCGGCTACGCCGCCCAGCCCTGGCTGGCCCTGCTGACCGACGCCCAGAAGGCCCCGCTGGAGCCCGGCCCTTCCCTGGTGCACGCCCTGCGCCGGGCCGCCGCCGAGGCCCCCGACCGCGCCTTCCTCGCCTACTTCGACGGCCGCCTCACCTACCGGGAGACCGACGAGCTGAGCGACTCCGTCGCCGGGCACCTCGCCGCGCGCGGGGTGGCGCCGGGCGACCGGGTCGCCGTCCTGCTCCAGAACTCCCCGCACTTCGTGCTCGCGGTGCTCGGCGCCTGGAAGGCCGGCGCGATCGTGGTGCCGGTCAACCCGATGTACAAGTCGGCCGAGGTGGCGCACGTCCTCGAGGACGCCGAGGCCGCCGCGCTGGTCTGCTCCGACCGGGCCTGGGACGCGTACCTGCGCGAGACGGCCGCCGGCTCGCCGGTGCACACCGTGCTGACGGCCTGCGAACGGGACTTCCAGACCCGCGAGGACGCCCGCGTGCTGTCCTTCGAGCGGCTGCCGCGCCCCACCGACACCGACGACCTCACCGAGACCGCCCGCGCGGGGCACCCCGCCCCCGACGCCCGCGACCCGGAGCCGGACTCCATCGCGCTGATCAGCTACACCTCGGGCACCAGCGGCACCCCCAAGGGCGCCACCAACACCCACCGCAACATCATGTACAACGCCGAACGGCAGCGCACCGGGCTCGCCCTGCCCGAGGCGCCGGTCTACTTCGCCCTCGCCCCGCTGTTCCACATCACCGGCATGGTCTGCCAGTTCGGCGCCTGCCTGGTCAGCGCCGGCACTCTGGTGCTCGCCTACCGCTTCGAGGCGGGCGTCGTCCTGGACGCCTTCGCCGAGCACCGCCCGCACTTCACGGTCGGCCCGTCCACCGCCTTCATGGCCCTGGCCGCCCACCCGGAGGTCACGCGCGAGCACTTCGCCTCCTTCACGAACATCTCCTCCGGCGGCGCCCCGCTGCCGCCCGCCCTGGTGGAGCGCTTCCGCGCCGGCTTCGGGCCCTACATCCGCAACGGCTACGGCCTCACCGAGTGCACCGCCCCCTGCGCCTCGGTCCCGCCGCACCTGGAGGCACCCGTCGACCCGGCCTCCGGCACCCTCGCGGTGGGCGTGCCCGGGCCCGACAGCGTGGTGCGGATCGTGAACGAGGAGGGCGCCGAGGTGCCCTTCGGCGAGCAGGGCGAGATCCTGGTGCGCGGCCCGCAGGTGATCCCCGGCTACTGGCGCCGCCCGGAGGCCACCGCCGAGACCTTCCCCGGCGGCGAGTTGCGCACCGGCGACATCGGCTTCATGGACCCGCGCGGCTGGCTCTACGTCGTGGACCGCAAGAAGGACATGATCAATGCCTCCGGCTTCAAGGTCTGGCCGCGCGAGGTCGAGGACGTCCTGCACACCCACCCCGACGTCCGCGAGGCCGCCGTCGTCGGGGTGCCCGACGGCTACCGCGGGGAGACCGTCAAGGCGTACGTCAGCCTCCGCCCGGGCGCCGCGACCCGCCCGGACGACCTCGCCGCGTACTGCAAGGAGCGGCTGGCGGCGTACAAGTACCCGCGACAGGTGGAGATCCTGCCCGACCTGCCGAAGACGGCGAGTGGGAAGATCCTCCGACGGGAGCTGCGTGTGAACGCGCCCCGGGACTGACCGCGCAACGGAAAGGCAGGTGACGGCAGTGCCCAGGACCACGGACGGGGACGGCACTCCGGTGCCGCAGCGGCTCCTCGCCGCCGCCACCCGGCTCTTCGCCGAACGGGGGTACGACCGCACCTCCGTGCAGGAGATCGTGGAGGCGGCCGGCGTCACCAAGGGCGCCCTCTACCACTACTTCGGCTCCAAGGACGACCTGCTGCACGAGGTGTACGCGCGCGTGCTGCGCCTCCAGCAGGAGCGCCTGGACGCCGTCGCGGACGCCGACGCGCCCGTGGAGCAGCGCGTCCGCGACGCGGCGGCCGACGTGGTGGTGACCACCATCGAGAACCTGGACGACGCCTCGATCTTCTTCCGCTCCATGCACCAGCTCAGCCCGGAGAAGAACAAGCAGGTCCGCGCCGAGCGCCGCCGCTACCACGAGCGCTTCCGCGCCCTCATCGAGGAGGGCCAGCGCACCGGCGTCTTCACCAAGGAGGTCCCGGCGGACCTGGTGGTCGACTACCACTTCGGCTCCGTCCACCACCTCTCCACCTGGTACCGCCCCGACGGCCCCCTCACCCCGCAGGCCGTCGCCGACCGCTTGGCGGACCTGCTGCTGCGGGCACTGCGCCCGTGAGGCGACCGGCGCCGGTGAGGTGATCGGCGAGGGCCGCCGCCGCGGGATTGCGCGGACGCGGCCCCGCCCGGCCAGCACGATGGTGCGGCCCGGCTCCGGCTGCCGGATCCGCACGCACGGCAGCCCGGCGCCCTCGCCGATCGCCCGCGGCATGAAGGCCACCCCGATCCCGGCCCGCACCAGGTCGACCAGCAGCCCGACCTGGGTGACGTCACAGGTGATCCGGCGCTCCAGACCGCAGTGCGAGGCCAGTTGCCGCACCGCCGTCTCGAGTCCCGTGCCCGCCCTGAAGTCCACGAACGGCTCCTCGGCGAGGTCCTTGACGAGGGTTTGCCCTGCCGCCGCGAGCGGATGCCCCGGCGCGGTGATCAGCACCAGCTCCTCGCTCCAGGTCGCGTACGCCCGCACCCCCTCGGGCAGCGCCCGGGCGTCCGGCACCAGGAAGGCAAGGTCCAGCTCGCCCGCCCGCAGCGCCTCGGTCAGCTCCCCGACCGGCGCGTCCCGCACCGACACCTGCACGCCGGGGAAGGCGCGGTGGAAGGTGGCCAGTTCGGCGGGCAGGTCCACACAGGTCAGCGTCTGGATGGCGCCGACGGCCACCCGCCCCGCCGCCAGCCCGGTCACCTGGTCGCCGCCGTCGTCTCCTTCGCCCGCGCCCTGGCCCGCGCGGACCACCACTAATCGGGCGGTTACTAGCGCGGGCCCGGCCGCCGTCCTCAGCCCAGGTACTTCTTGATCTCCCGCCGCGCCAGCGACCGCTGGTGCACCTCGTCCGGGCCGTCGGCGATCATCAGCGTGCGGGCGCCCGCGTACAGCTCGGCCAGCGGGAAGTCCTGGCTCACGCCGCCCGCGCCGTGCAGCTGGATCGCCCGGTCGAGGATGTCGACCACCGCGCGGGGCGTGGCGATCTTGATGGCCTGGATCTCGGTGTGGGCGCCCCGGTTGCCGACGGTGTCCATCAGCCAGGCCGTCTTCAGCACCAGCAGCCGCAGCTGCTCGACGGTGACCCGGGCGTCCGCGATCCAGTTGTGCACCACGCCCTGCTGGGCCAGCGCCTTGCCGAAGGCGTCACGGGAGACGGCCCGGCGGCACATCAGCTCGATCGCCCGCTCGGCCATGCCGATCAGCCGCATGCAGTGGTGGATGCGCCCGGGACCGAGGCGGGCCTGCGCGATGGCGAAGCCGCCGCCCTCCTCGCCGACCAGGGCGGACACCGGCACGCGCGCGTGGTCGAACTCCACCTCGGCGTGGCCGCCGTGCAGATGGTCCTCGTAGCCGAAGACCCGCATGGCGCGCCGCACGGTGACGCCCGGGGTGTCGCGGGGGACCAGGACCATGGACTGCTGGCGCCGGATGTCGGGGCCGTCCGGGTCGGTCTTGCCCATCACGATGAAGATCTTGCAGTCCGGGTTCATCGCCCCGGAGATGTACCACTTACGGCCGGTGATCACGTACTCGTCGCCGTCGCGCTCGATGCGCGTGGTGATGTTCGTGGCGTCGGAGGAGGCCACGTCCGGCTCGGTCATGGCGAACGCCGAGCGGATCTCCCCGGCAAGCAGCGGCTCCAGCCACTGCTTCTTCTGCCGCTCGTCGCCGAACTGCGCCAGCACCTCCATGTTCCCGGTGTCCGGCGCCGCGCAGTTCGTGGCCGTCGGCGCGAGGTGCGGGCTGCGGCCGGTGATCTCGGCCAGCGGCGCGTACTGGAGGTTGGTGAGCCCCGCGCCGTGCTCGGCGTCGGGCAGGAACAGGTTCCACAGGCCCTGGCGGCGGGCCTCGGCCTTCAGGTCCCCGACCACCGGGGGGATGTCCCAGGGCGAGGCGAGCCCGGCGCGCTGCTCGTGGGCGGTCCGCTCGGCGGGGTACACGTGCTCGTCCATGAAGGCGAGCAGCCGGCCGCGCAGCTCCTCGGTGCGCGCGTCGTACGCGAAGTCCATCGGGGTCAGCCCTCCTGAAGGGTGGTCAGTCCGTGCTCGATGAAGACGGGCACCAGGTCGCCGATGCGGTCGAAGCCGCCGCCGACGGTCTGGCCCAGGGTGTAGCGGTAGTGGATGCCCTCCAGGATCACGGCGAGCTTGAACCAGGCGAAGGCGGTGTACCAGGCGACGGCCGAGACGTCGCGGCCCGAACCGGCGGCGTACCGCTCGACCAGCTCGGCGGGCGAGGGGTGGCCGGCGGCCTCGGCGGTGGTCGACACCGGCGAGCCGGGCAGCCCGATCGGCTGGCTGTACATGACCAGCAGCCCCAGGTCGGTCAGCGGGTCGCCGAGCGTGGACATCTCCCAGTCGAGCACGGCCCGGATCCGGTCGTCGTCGCCGATCAGGACGTTGTCCAGGCGGTAGTCGCCGTGCACCACCGTCGGCGCGGGGGAGCTGGGCAGCTCCCGGCCGAGCGCGGCGTGCAGCTCGTCGATGCCGGGCAGGTCCCGGTTGCGGGAGGCGTCCAGCTGCTTGGCCCAGCGCCGCAGCTGCCGGTCGAGGAAGCCCTCCGGCCGCCCGAAGTCGGCCAGCCCCGTCGCGGCGGGGTCCACCGCGTGCAGGGTCACCAGCGTGTCGACCAGGCCGAGCACGGCGGCCCGGGTGCGCTCGGGGCCGAGCGGGGCGAGCTGGGCGGCGGTGCGGTACGGGGTGCCCTCGACGTACTCCATGACGTAGAACGGCGCCCCCAGCACCTCCTCGTCCTCGCACAGCAGCACCGGGCGCGGCACCGGCACGTCGGTGGGGTGCAGCGCGCTGATCACCCGGTGCTCGCGCCGCATGTCGTGCGCGGTGGCCAGCACATGGCCGAGCGGCGGACGCCGGACCACCCAGCGGGCCGTGCCGTCGGAGACCGCGTAGGTGAGGTTGGACCGCCCGCCCTCGATGAGCCGGCCGGACAGGGACCCGGTCACCAGGCCGGGCCGCTCCCGGTCGAGCAGGGTGCGCAGCCGGCCGAGATCCAGGCCAGGCGGGTGGTCGGGGCTCATCGGCGCTCCTTGGCAGCGAGGCAACAGTACCCGACTCATGATGCCGACCGGTCGGTATGCCGTCCAGAGGGGGGACGGAACGTGACCGGCGCCACGACCGGCGTCCCCGCGCGTCGCGCTTGCGCGGGAGCCGCCGACGCCGGAGGGTCGGAGCCATGAAGGCGATCAGCTACGCACGGTACGGCGGCCCCGAGGTACTGGAGTACGGGGAGGTGCCCGACCCCCGGGTGGGCCCGGACTCGGTGCTGGTGGAGGTGCGGGCCGCCGGGGTCAACCCGGTCGACTGGAAGTGCCGCGAGGGCCACCTCGACGCCCTCCTCCAGCCCGTCTTCCCGGTGGTGCCGGGCTGGGACGTCTCCGGCGTGGTGGTCGAGCCCGGCGCCGCGGTCACCGAGTTCGCGGCCGGCGACGAGGTCATCGGCTACGTCCGCGAGGACTTCCTCTCCCGCGGCACCTTCGCCCAGTACGTCGCCGCCCCGGTGCGCACCCTGGCCCGCAAGCCGCGCAACCTCTCCTTCGCGGAGGCGGCGGGGCTGCCGCTGACCGGCCTGACCGCCTTCCAGGTCCTGCGGGCGCTGGGCGTCGCGCGCGGCGAGACCCTCCTGGTGCACGCGGCCGCAGGCGGCGTCGGCTCGGTCGCCGTCCAGCTGGGCCGGCACCTGGGCGCGCGGGTCATCGGCACGGCGAGCGAGCGCAACCACGACTACGTCCGGAGCCTGGGCGGCGAGCCGGTGTCCTACGGCGAGGGCCTCGCCGAGCGGGTCAGGGGCCTCGCCCCCGAGGGCGTGGCCGCGGTCTTCGACACGATCGGCGGCGACACCCTGCGCCTGTCGGCCGACCTGCTCGCCACCGACGGCCGCCTCGCCTCCATCGCCGACCCGTCCGTCGTCGAGTACGGGGGCCGGTACTGCTTCGTCCGCCCCGACGCCGCCGACCTCCTCCGGCTGACCGAGCTGGTCGAGCAGGACGTGGTGGGCGTGCACCTCTCGGAGACCTTGCCGCTGGAACGCGCGGCCGAGGCACACCGGCTGAGCCAGGAGGGGCGGACGCGCGGAAAGATCGTGGTGACGGTCGACCGGGATTAGACCCCCTGGCGTCACAGCACGAGGACGGCACCGCAGCAGGCCAGCGCCACCGTGCACAGGACCGCCGCGCCGGCGTGCGCGGGGGAGAGGGCGACGGGCTCGCCGGACGGGGCGGCCAGGGCCCGGATCCGCCGGTGGGTGAGGTACAGGAACCCCAGCCAGAGCACGCAGCACAGCGCGATGGCGAGCAGCGCGCCGGGGGTGGCCCCGTCCTTCAGCGCCGCCTTGCCCGCCAGCACGGCGACGACGGTGCCGGACAGGGTGGTACGGCGCCAGGCGAGCCGGGTGCGCTCGGGCTGGAGCCCGGGGTCCTGCGGCACGGTCAGCCCTCCCAGCCGACGACCACCACGAAGACCATCACCACGGCGACGAGGGCGACCACCAGGCTGAGCAGCGCGGGAAACCGCGAGGCGGGCAGATCCTCCCCACGCCGCATGGCTCGCTCGCACCGCACCCAGTGGTTCACGGCCCGCAACGCACACAGCACCCCGGCCCCGAGCAGCGCGAGCGCCAGCCCCACCCGCCACCCCCGGGGCAGATCGGGCAGGAACTGGTCCACCGCGAACCCGCCCCCGACGAGCGCGAGCGCGGTCCGCAACCAGGCGAGGAACGTCCGCTCGTTGGCCAGCGAGAACCGGTAGTCCGGCGTCCGCCCTTCGTTCCGAACTCCCTCGGGCGCAAACCACAGCCGGACGTTTCGCACAAATCCGTTCACGCCCAGGACCCTACCGTCGTGCCCCGGAGCGCCGGCCGTCCGTCGGCTGCGGGCACGTTGTGGCCGGTCGCGCAGTTCCCCGCGCCCCTGGGGCACGCACTCCCGCCCGCTCCTTCCGCGCGCACCCAGCCCGCACCGTACGAACGCCGTTCACCCACGAGCCGGCAGCCGCTCATACGCCGCCAAGCCGTCAGGCACCCACTCCCACTCACCGAGCCGACGCGACAGCTCCTCCTCCGAGAGAAAACCCCACCACGCCACCTCCTCCACCTGAGGCGAGACCGGCATGTCACACCGCACCTCATACACGGCGGACCACCACCGCCGCTCCCCCTCCTCGAACAGGAACTTGAACAGGAACGAGGGACGCTCCAGCCCCGAGACCCCCAGCTCCTCCTCCGCCTCCCGCAGCGCGGCGTCGTCATAGGACTCGCCCGCCCCCACCACCCCGCCCACGAACATGTCGTGCAGGGAGGGAAACACCAGCTTCCCGGCGGTACGCCGATGCACGAACACCCGCCCCGCCGCATCCCGCACCCGCACGAACACACACCGGTGCAGCAACCCCCCGGCGTACACATCCCCCCGCCGGGCCCGCCCGACCACCAGGTCGTCCTCGTCCACGACATCGAGAATCTCGTCGGCGCTCATCACCCCATCCAAGCAGCGTCACCCCCGCTCCAGCGACGGCGCCCGCTCCTCTTCCTCGCCCACCGCCCCCTGCGGCAGCGCCGGATGCAGCCCCAGCAGCACGATCCCGCAGACGACGGCCGCCAGCCCACCGGCCTCCCAGGCCAGCGCCCCGGCCGAGGTGCGGAGCCGGTCGCCGAGGAACCCCACCCCGCAGCCGATCCCCGCGAGCGGCTGCGCGGCCGTCAGCGCGGGCAGCGACCGCCGCAACGGCGCCGTCTCGAAGGCGCTCTGCACCAGCAGCACCCCGGTCACCCCGAGCACCGCGACCGCGTACGGCTGCCAGGTCGTCAGCACCCCCACCAGGCCCCCCGCGGAGAACCGCCGCCCACTGACCCGCGTCAACGCGTCCTGCACCCCGTACGCCAGCCCGGCCGCCAGGCCGAGCAGGGCCGGCCCCCAGGTCAGCCTGAACCGCGCGGCGCACAGTGTGAGCAGCAGCGCCGCGCCGAGCATCAGTCCGATGATCAGCCAGTGCCGCACCGGGTCGGTCACCACCGCGCCGCCCCGCGGCTCACCGGCCACGATGAACGCGGACACCCCGCCGGCGAGCAGCGCGAGCCCGGCCCAGCCCTGCCGCCCCAGCGGCTGGCCGGCCCGGGCGCGGGAGAGGCCGAGCGCGAAGAGCAGGTTGGTGGCGAGGAGCGGCTCGACCAGGCTGAGCTGCCCGCCGCCCAGCGCGACCGCGCCCAGCACCATCCCGGCCACCATCAGCCCCATGCCGGCCAGCCAGCTCGGCACCCGCACCAGGTCGAGGAGGAGCCGGGGGGAGAGGAAGTCGCCCAGCGGGGCACGCTGCGCCGCGTCCTGCTGGAGCACGAAGCCGAAGCCCAGGCAGCACGCGGCGCACACGGCGAGGACCAGAACCAGAACCGACATGCCGCGCACCTCGATCGTGGCCGCGAGGAGTGGGGGTGGGGCGGGGTAGGCCCGACTCTAACGGCGGCGGGCGCGCGCTGCCGGACACGTGCCCGCATCCGGGTGACGGTCCGCCCGGCCGCGCGGCACATACGTGGCAAGTTCCCCTGGCATCCCACAAGTTGACGCGTGTAACGGGCCGTCGGCCCTTGACGCCAAGCCTTGGCTGCCGGTTTGCTGTCCGTGATCAGTTCATGGCAATCACGGATCAGTTCATGGCAATCACCGGCTACCGACGACCTACCGCGTCGCGTGAGGAAAATCCGCGGTGACCCCACCCCCACCTCGTCCGGGCCGCGGCCGCAGACGTCCGGCACAGGCGTTCGACGCGGCCCTCGACGACGCCGAACTCGTCACCGCCCGCGCGGCCCTCGCCCAGGGACGCTGGCAGTCCGCCCGCACCCTGCTCGCCCACACCGACGACTGGGACCGCCGCGGACACCGGGCCACCGTACTCGCCAGGGAGCCCTACACCGCCGCCTGGGCCCGCGAGTGGCTGCTCGCCGAGCCGGACGCGGCCGACGCCACCCTGCTGCTCGCCCTCGCCCAGGTGCACCGCGCACTGCGCGGCAAGGAGAAACCGGACGGGGCCCGCGGGGCCTGCGCCCGGGCCGCCGCCCTCGCCCCCGACGACCCGACCCCCTGGCTCGGCCTGCTGCTCCTGGAGCGCGCGCTCGGCACCGAGGACGAGGTGGTCCGGGTCTTCGACATGGTCCGCGGCCGGTACGCCGACCACCACCACGCCCACCACCTCATGGTCGCCCGGCTCGCCGAACGCCACCCCGAGGCCGGTCCCGACCCGCTGCACGAGGTCTACGACTTCGCCAACTGGGCCGCCGAACAGGCCCCCGCCGACTCCGCGCTGGCCGTCCTGCCGGTGATCGCGCACGCCGAGCGGTACCGCGTCCTCGCCCTCGCCGGCCACGAGCCGGCCGACCCGGCGGCCTCGGGACACTGGACCGGGCGCCGCGCCCGGCTGGTGATGAAGGCGGCCTTCGACTGGTGGCTGGAATGGGAGCAGGACGGCCACCCGCGCCGCCTGGTCGACCTGAACTTCCTCGCCCACGCCAAGTCCTGCGAGGGGCGGGGCGCCGAGGCCGCGGCCCTCTTCCACCGCATCGGCCCGCACGCCACCCCCGCCCCGTGGTCGTACCCGGACCGCGATCCGTACCCCGCCTTCCAGGCCGCCCGCGCCGCCGCGCTCGGCACGGCCTGAACGAGAACCCCCCGAACCCACAGTGAGGACGGTCGTGTCATGACCCTGGGCAGTTCCCGCACGAGCAGACCCGCGTCCGGCGGCGGCATCAACACCTTCAAGGGGCAGGACCGGGCCCTGCGCGCCGACCGCCTGGGCACCGGCGGCCTGCTGCTCTCCGTCCTCGCCGCGACCGGCCCGATCATGGTGGTCGCCGGCGTCATGCCCACCACCTTCGCCGTGATGGGCATCGTCGGCCAGCCGCTCCTCTTCGTCCTCCTGGGCGTCGTCCTCGTCCTGTTCAGCGTCGGCTACGCCGAGATGAGCCGGCACGTCCACAACGCGGGCGCCTTCTACGCCTACATCTCGCGCGGCCTCGGCGGCACCGCCGGGGCGAGCGCCGCCCTGGTCGCCCTGGTCGCCTACAGCGCCCTCCAGGTCGGCATCTACGGCCTGCTCGGCTTCGAGGTCTCCGGGCTGCTCGCCACCTACGCCGACGTCGACGTCGCCTGGTGGATCCCGGCCCTGGTGGCCCTCGTGGTGGTCGGCGCCCTGGCCCTGCTGAAGATCGACGTCAACGCGCGCGTGCTCGGCGTGCTGCTCCTGGTCGAGGTCGTCCTCGTCGTCGTCTTCGACATCGCCGTCGTCTCCGACCCGGGCCCCCAGGGGCTCTCGCTGCACGCCTTCAACCCGGACACCCTGACCGGCGCGGGCGTCGGCACCGCGCTGTGCTTCTGCATCGCCGCCTTCCTCGGCTTCGAACAGGCGCCCGTCTACGCCGAGGAGACCAGCCGTCCGCACGTCCTGGTGCCGCGCGTGATGTTCCTCGCGGTCGCCGGCGTCGCCGTCTTCTTCGCGGTGAGCAGCTGGGCCCTGACCGTCGCCACCGGCCCCGCGAAGATCGTCGGCGCCTCGCAGGAGCAGAGCGCGGGGCTGCTGTTCGGACTGACCGAGTCCCGGCTCGGCGACACCTTCACCGACGTCCTGCACGTCCTCTTCGTCACCGGCATGTTCGCGGCCCTGCTCAGCTTCCACAACGTCGTCGCCCGGTACGCCTTCGCCATGGGCCGCGAGGGCCTGCTGCCCCGCACCTTCGGCCGCACCAGCGACGCGAGCGGCGCGCCCGGCACCGGCTCGCTGCTCCAGACCGCCATCTCGGCCGTCGTGGTCATCGGCTTCGCGATCGCCGACGACAAGCCCACCGGCGACCCGACCGCGCCGGTCCTGCACCTGTTCACCTGGGGCGGCAACATCGGCGCCCTCGGCGTGATCGTGCTCATGGCCGCCGCCTCCTTCTCCGTGGTCGCCTTCTTCGTCCGCCGCGGCGCGGCCGGCGCCCAGGGCGTGCGCCTGGTCACCTCCGTCCTCGCGGGCCTCGCCCTGCTGGTGATCGCCGGCTACACGGTCAAGGACTTCGACGTCCTCGTCGGCGCCGGGCCCGGCTCGACGCTGAGCTGGGTGCTGCCCGGCATCATCGCCCTCGCCGCGGTCGGCGGCGCCGTGCAGGGCCTGGTCATGCGCTCCCGCGCCCCCGAACGGCACGCCCGCATCGGCCAGGGCAACGAGGCGTTCCAGCTGGACAAGGCGGCGGAGAGCACCGACTGACCCGGCCCCCGGACGCCGACGGCCCCGGCACCCGGCCTCATGGGCCGGGCACCGGGGCCGTACGCGTGTCCGCGGTGGCTAGATGATCAGGGACAGCAGCAGGACCAGCGCCCCCGCGACGACGGAGATGATCGTCTCCATCACCGACCAGGTCTTGATCGTCTGCCCCACACTCAGCCCGAAGTACTCCTTCACCAGCCAGAACCCGGC
Organism: Streptomyces sp. NPDC048182; assembly: GCF_043202555.1. Taxonomy (NCBI): domain Bacteria; kingdom Bacillati; phylum Actinomycetota; class Actinomycetes; order Kitasatosporales; family Streptomycetaceae; genus Streptomyces; species Streptomyces sp. NPDC048182. Next base: position 101,689 of record NZ_JBIDAQ010000014.1, read on the forward strand.
GTCGTTGACATGGCTGAAGAACAGCGAGCCGGAGCCGATGGCGAGGACCAGCAGGGCCACGTGGGCGGTCGACATGTCGGCCGCCAGCGGCGCCACCAGACCGGCCGCCGAGACGGTCGCCACCGTCGCCGAGCCGGTGGCAAGGCGGATGGCCACCGCGATCAGCCAGGCGAGCAGCAGCGCCGGGATCGACCAGTCCTTGGAGATCTCCAGGATCATCTGGCCCACACCGGAGTCGATGAGCGTCTGCTTGAAGCCGCCGCCCGCGCCGACGATGAGCAGGATGCCCGCGATGGGCGCGAGGCCCCTCTCCACCAGGCCCGAGACCCGGTCCTTGGCGAACCCGGCGGGCCGCAGCAGCGTGAAGATGCCGACGATCACCGCGGTGAGCAGGGCGATCAGCGGCGCGCCGATCACGTCGAAGACGCGCTGCACCAGGTGGTCGGGGTCGTCGACGACGATGTCCACCAGGGCCTTGGCGAGCATCATCGCCACCGGCAGCAGGATCGTCGCCAGCGTCGCGCCGAAGCCCGGACGCCGCTCCAGGTCCTCCGAGGCGCGCTGCGGGATCATCCGGTCGGGGGCCGGGACGTCGACCCAGCGAGCCGCGAACTTCGAGAACACCGGCCCGGCGATGATCACCGTCGGGATGGCGACCAGCACACCGAGGGCCAGCGTCACGCCGAGGTTGGCGCCGACCGCGTCGATCGCCACCAGCGGGCCGGGGTGCGGCGGGATCAGGCCGTGCATCACGGACAGGCCGGCCAGCGCCGGGATGCCGATGCGCATCAAGGAGTAGTTGCCGCGCTTGGCCACCATCAGCACGACCGGGATCAGCAGCACGATGCCGACCTCGAAGAAGAGCGGCAGCCCGATCACGGAGGCGATCAGCACCATCGTCCACGGCATCGACCGCGGGGTCGCCCTGGCGAGGATGGTGTCCACGATCTGGTCGGCGCCGCCGGAGTCGGCGAGCATCTTGCCGAGGATCGCGCCGAGCGCGATCAGCACGCCGACACCGGCGACGGTGTCGCCGAGGCCGCTGGTGAAACTGGTGATGACCTTGTCAAGCGGTGCCCCGGCGAACGCGCCGAGCGCGAGCGAGCCGATGGTCAGCGCCAGGAAGGCGTGCAGCTTGAACTTGGTGATGAGCAGGACGATGACGGCGATGCCCAACAGCACGGCGATGCCCAGCTGGGCATGGCCGGCGGAGGTGATCGGCTCGGCGGTGTCCGCTGCCAGCATCTCGACGCTGAGTCTGGTCACGGTGGGTTCCTAGTGGTGGGGACGGGGGAGAGGTGGGGCGGGGGCTACCGCACCGGCTCGGGGAGGGCCTTCAGGGCGTCCGCCGCCCGCTCGGCGATCTCCTCCGGCGATCCGGCGACGTCCACCGCGACCCCCGCCTCGTCCGCCTCCAGCGGCTGGAGCGTGGCGAACTGGGAGTCGAGCAGGGCCGTCGGCATGAAGTGCCCCTGGCGGTGCGACATCCGGTCCGCGATCAGCTCGCGGCTGCCGGTCAGGTGCACGAAGACGACGCCGGGTGCGGCCAGCCGCAGGCGGTCGCGGTAGGCGCGCTTGAGCGCCGAGCTGCTGACCACCCCGCCGAGCCCCGCCCGCCCGTGCGCCCAGCCGCCGATGGCGTCCAGCCAGGGCCGGCGGTCCTCGTCGGTGAGCGGGGTGCCGGCCGTCATCTTGGCGATGTTGGCCGGCGGGTGGAAGTCGTCGCCCTCGGCGTAGGGGACGCCGAGCCGGGCGGCGAGCAGGGGACCGATGGTGGTCTTCCCGGTGCCCGCCACGCCCATGACCACGACGACGTGCGGGGTCTGCGGTTGCTGCATCGTGCTCTCGCTGTCTGCTGTCTTCGTCGACACCTGATGTCGACGCCACTGAAACCCATTAGGTACGACTAATTCAAGAGTCTGTGACATATAAGTCTGACTTTTTCATCCGGTGATCCGCCCCGTACGCTGAGTGCATGAGCACACCGGGCCGAGGGCTGCACGGCCGTGTCCTGGACACCCTCGGGCCCGCCATCACAGCGGGCGAGTACCCCGCGGGCAGTGTCCTGCGCACCGACGAGCTCGCGCAGCGCTTCGAGGTGTCACGCTCGGTGATGCGGGAGGCCGTCCGGGTCCTGGAATCCATGCACCTGGTCGCCTCGCGCCGCCGCGTCGGCGTCACCGTCCTGCCCGAGCGCGAGTGGAACGTCTACGACCCGCAGGTCATCCGCTGGCGCCTGGCCGGCGCCGACCGCGCCCGGCAGCTGCGCTCCCTGACCGTGCTGCGCTCCGCGGTCGAGCCGGTCGCCGCCGCTCTGGCCGCGACCCACGCCACCGCGCAGCAGTGCGCCGAGCTGACCGAGTGCGCCCTCGGCATGGTCGCCCACTCGCGCGGCCACCGCCTCGAGGGGTACCTCCGCCACGACGTGGCCTTCCACCGCGTCGTCCTCGGCGCCTCCGGCAACGAGATGTTCGCCCGGCTCGGCGACGTCGTCGCCGAGGTGCTGACCGGGCGCACCCACCACGACGTGATGTTCGAGGACCCCGACCCGGCCGCCGTCACCCTGCACGTCCGGGTCGCCGAGGCGGTGCGCGCGGGCGACGCGGTGCGCGCGGAGGCGCTGACCCGGGAGATCACCGTGGGGGCGCTCAAGGAGCTGGACATCCTGGCGCCCTGAGCGCCCTGGAAGCCCTACGGCAGGAACTCGCCGTCGACGTACACCCACGCCCCGCCGGCCCGCTCGAACCGACTGCGCTCGTGCAGCGAGCCGCCCCGGTAGGACGCCCGGAAGGTCACCGTCCCGGTGCTGTGGAAGGCCGAGCCGCCGCCGGTGCCGAGGATCTCCAGGCCGGTCCACCGCATCCCCGGATCGAGGTCGAGGCGCTCGGGCCGCGTCCCCGGGTGCCAGGTGCGGAGCAGGTAGCCGGCGTCCCCCGTGACGAAGGCGCTGTAACGCGAGCGCATCAGGGTCTCGGCGGTCGGCGCGGCGGCGGCACCCGCATGGAACCGGCCACAGCAGCCGTCGTAGGGCTCGGGCAGTCCGCAGGGGCAGGGGCGCGTCGTCATGTAGGCCATTGTCCCCCCTCCAAAACGCCGAAGACCCCTGCTCAGCAGGGGTCTTCGTGTGGTGTCCGAGGGGGGACTTGAACCCCCACGCCCGATAAAGGGCACTAGCACCTCAAGCTAGCGCGTCTGCCATTCCGCCACCCGGACAAGGTGTCTGTCGCGTGGGTCGTGGCCCGTGGCGACGACGTAAACATTACCAGGCTTTCGGGGGTGGCCGATCACCCTGCCCTTGGGCCGGGGCGGACGGGGGAGGAGGATGAGAGGGGAACCCACCAGGGGACCCACCAGCGGCCCACCAGCAGTGACAGCGGGAGGAAGCACGTGAGCGAGTCGGGCACGGCCGGGAAGAACCTCACCGGCGAGGACGAGGTCGTCGACCTCTGCCGCGAGCTGATCCGGATCGACACCAGCAACTACGGCGACCACTCGGGCCCGGGAGAGCGCGAGGCGGCCGAGTACGTCGCCGAGAAGCTCGCCGAGGTGGGCCTGGAGCCGAAGATCTTCGAGTCCCACCCCGGACGCGCGTCCACCGTGGCCCGGATCGAGGGCGAGGACCGGTCCCGGCCCGCGCTGCTCATCCACGGCCACACCGACGTCGTCCCCGCCAACGCGGACGACTGGACCCACGACCCCTTCTCCGGCGAGGTCGCCGACGGGTGCGTGTGGGGGCGCGGCGCGGTCGACATGAAGGACATGGACGCCATGACCCTCGCGGTCGTCCGCGACCGGCTGCGCAGCGGGCGCAAGCCGCCCCGGGACATCGTCCTCGCCTTCCTCGCCGACGAGGAGGCCGGCGGCACGTACGGCGCCCGATACCTGGTCGACCACCACCGCGACCTCTTCGAGGGCGTCACCGAGGCGATCAGCGAGGTGGGCGGCTTCTCCTTCACCGTGAGCGAGCAGCGCCGGCTCTACCTGATCCAGACGGCCGAGAAGGGCATGCACTGGATGAAGCTGACCGTGGCCGGCACCGCCGGACACGGCTCGATGATCCACCGGGACAACGCCATCACCGAGCTGTCGGAGGCCGTCGCCCGCCTGGGCCGCCACACGTTCCCGGTGCGGGTCACCAAGACCACCCGGGCCTTCCTCGACGAGCTGGGCGACGCGCTCGGCACCGACCTCGAACCCGAGAACATGCAGGGCACCCTCGCCAAGCTCGGCGGCATCGCCAAGCTCATCGGCGCCACGCTCAGCAACACCGCCAACCCGACGCAGCTCGGCGCCGGGTACAAGGTCAACGTCATCCCGGGCGAGGCCACCGCGCACGTCGACGGGCGGTTCCTGCCCGGGCACGAGGAGGAGTTCCTCGCCGACCTGGACCGCATCCTCGGTCCGAAGGTGCGGCGCGAGGACGTGCACTCGGACAAGGCCGTGGAGACGACCTTCGACGGGGCGCTGGTCGACGCCATGCAGTCCGCGCTGGTCGCGGAGGACCCGGCGGCCAAGGCGGTCCCGTACATGCTGTCCGGCGGCACCGACGCCAAGTCCTTCGACGACCTCGGCATCCGCGGCTTCGGCTTCGCGCCGCTCAAGCTGCCGCCCGAGCTGGACTTCGCCGGCATGTTCCACGGCGTGGACGAGCGGGTGCCGGTGGACGGCCTCAAGTTCGGCGTCCGGGTCCTCGACCGCTTCATCGACGCCTCCTGAGCGCGAGCTGTGTGTCTCCTGGGCGGGGAATCGGCCAGGCGTGCGGTGAGGAACCGGGAAGGATGAATGCGCTCATAAGCTCGTAGCCCGATTACTCCCTCCTCGTTACAGGTGATGCGACCAGCAAGCACGGGGTCGCCTTAAGTCAACTGTCAACCAGGAGGAACCATGCTCAAGAAGGTCGTCGCCGCTGCCGCCGCCACGGGTGGACTCGTTCTCGCGGGCGCGGGCATCGCCGCCGCCGACGCCGGTGCCCAGGGTGCCGCCGTGCAGTCGCCGGGTGTCCTGTCCGGCAACGTGGTCCAGGTCCCGGTGCACATCCCGGTGAACGTCTGCGGCAACACGATCAACGTGATCGGCCTGCTCAACCCCGCCTTCGGCAACGCCTGCGTCAACAAGTGACGCGGTGCCCCGCCCCATGAGGTCCTGAGTCCGCCGGCCCCGGAGCGCGCCACGCGCCCGGGGCCGGCGGACTTGGGGGGGGCGAAGACGAACACGGACGACACGGATTCTGGGGACGACGGAGGGGATGCAGGAGATGCGACAGGTCACCCGCAAGGGACTGATGACGGTGGCGGCGGCCACCGGAGTGATCGCCGCCGCGAGCGGGGCGGCGCACGCCGACTCGGGGGCGCACGGATCGAGCACCGGCTCGCCCGGCGTGCTGTCCGGCAACACCGTGCAGGTGCCGGTGGACGTGCCGGTGAACGTGTGCGGCAACACGGTCGACGTCGTCGGCCTCCTCAACCCGGCGACGGGCAACGCGTGTGCCTCAGGCGGTCACACGGGCGCCCACGCCGCGGGCCGCGCCACCCGCTCACCCGGCGTCGGCTCCGGCAACACGGTCCAGGTGCCGGTGCACGCGCCGGTGAACGTCTGCGGCAACAGCATCGACGTCATCGGCGCCCTGAACCCGACGACGGGCAACACCTGCGCCGACGGGGGCAAGGGCTCCCACCCCGGCACGCCGGGCCATCCGGGGACGCCGGGGCACCCCGGAACACCGGGTCACCCGGGGACGCCGGGAACTCCCGGTCATCCCGGTACGCCGGGTCACCCGGGGACGCCTGGGCACCCAGGCACTCCGGGCAACCCCGGGCACCCCGGAACGCCTGGGAATCCGGGCACGCCCGGCCATCCTGGAACTCCGGGGACCCCCGGCCACCCGGGGACGCCTGGAACCCCCGGCCACCCCGGTACTCCCACTCAGCCGGGCCACCCCGGCACTCCCGCCCAGCCGAGCAACCCCGGCACCTCCGCCCGGCCCGCGACCGGTACCACCGGCCATCCCGTGGCGTCGGCCGGCGTCGCCTCCCCGGCCGGGCGGCACCTCGCCGAGACCGGCAGCAGCCTGCCCATCGGCCTCACGCTGCCGATCAGCGCGGGCGCCGTGCTCGCGGGCGCGGTGCTCTACCGCAAGGCCCGCCCCGCGGCCTGACCCCCTGCGGGAGGGGTCACCAGGTGGCGCGTACCTGGCGGATGATCCGGCGCCGCAGCCGCACCCTGCGGCTGCCGTCGCGCAGCAGGCTCAGGCGGTACAACTCCCAGTGTCCGTACTCGGCATGGTCCGTCAGCAGACGCGTCGTCTCCCTGCGGGAGACCCCGCGCGGGACGAACACGTCGACAAATTCGTATTCCGGCATCGCATCTATTGTGCGGGCTGGGGCCCGGTACGGATAGCGTCTGCACTATGTCTGATGCTGCGCAGCCCACCGCTGCCGAGGTACGCGCCGCCGCCGAGGCGGTCAAGACAGCGCTCGACCGCCACTTGGCGGCGGTCGAGCGCCGGTCGGGGGAGGACGACCCGGCCGTCTACGAGGCGTTCAACCAGCTCGCCGCAGCCGCGGAGACGTACGACGAACTGCTCTACGACCGCTACGACGAGGTGACCCCCTTCGAGATCCCCGGCGCGGACGACTCCCTGCCCCCGTACACCGGGCCGGAGGAGCCGAGCGCGGTGAGCGTGCTGATCCGGCGGGACTACGCGGTGGCGGAACCGCAGCGGCTGATGGCGCAGGCCCGCCGGGTCGAGGCGGCGGAGCCCGGCAGCACGGACACGGATGTCTCGGGCACCGTGCACGGGGCGCTCGGCATCCTGTTCGGCGAGTACGAGGCGGACGAGATCGCCTCGCGGCACAAGGAGTTCGGCCTGGAGGAGGGCGACTCCACGCTCTGGGTGACGGCCGCCGACGAACCCGCCGAGCCGGGGGAGTGGCTGGAGGCCCCGTTCGAACAGGCCGACCCGCAGCGCATCGTCTGCCGCTTCGACATCAGCGCCGTCTTCGACGACGAGTTCGACGACGAGGACGAGGGCGACGCGGTGGCGGCCCTGGAGGACGGCCTCGCCGGCGGCCTCGGCACCGACCTGGACACCGATCTCGACACCGACCTGGACGGGGACGACGGAAAGCTGGAGCGGCCCGGCGCCGGGCGTTGAGCCACGGGGCGCGGACCCGCGTCAGCCCTCCTCGGCGACCGGCGGAGCCAGCAGCACCGGCAGCCGCGTCGTGCGCGGCGCGGCCGGGACCTCGGCCACCGCGCGGGGCAGCGCCTGCTCGGCGCCCTGCACCACGGACAAGTGCCGGGCGGCCCGGCCGAAGGCCGTGTAGACCCAGGGGCGGCTGAGGGCCCCCGCGGCGTCGCCGGGCAGTACCACGACCACGGCGGGCCAGCGACCGCCCGCCGCCTGGTGCGCGGTGAGCGCCCAGCCGTGCCGCACCGTCTGCTCCACCCGCTCCCTGGGCACCACGACCTCCGCGCCCGCGCAGGACAGATGCAGCCCGTCCGCGTCGGCCGCCGTCACCCGGCCCGGCCGCACGCGGCCCGGCGCGGGGGAGTGGGCGACCCGGTCGCCGGGGTCGAAGCCGCCGAACCGGCCGGGGCCGGGGTTGAGGCGCTCCTTCAGCGCCGCGTTCAGCGCCCGGGTGCCCGCCGCGCCGCCGTGGCCCGGCGTGATGACCAGGGTCTCCTCGGCGGGGACGCCGAAGGCGCGCGGCACCGACTCCGCGACCAGCTGCACGGTGCGGTGCACGGCCTCGCCCGCGTCCCGGACCGGCACGATCACGACCTCCTTGCCGGGCGCCTCGACCTGGGCCAGCTCGCCGATGCCGACGCCGGAGACCAGCTCGCCGAGCGGTCCCGGGTCCGGCCGCCGCGAGGCGATCTGGGGGCAGATCCGCGCCGCCAGCAGGTCGGCGAAGACCCGCCCGGGGCCCGCGGACCACAGCACGGCCGGGTCGCCGGCCAGCACCAGGCGCGCCCCGTCCGGCAGCGACTCCGCCAGCAGCGCCCCGGTCTCCACGTCCAGCTGCGGCGCGTCGGCGACCACCAGCAGGTCCAGGTCCAGCGCCCCGTCGGCGTCCCGACCGGGGCCCTCGGTCCCGGCCAGCAGGTCGGCCACGGTGACGGCGCCCGCCGCGCCGCCCGCCAGCAGGGCGGCGAACCGGTCCCGGCCCAGCGGACCGGGCGCGGCGGCCCAGGCGCGCAGCCCGAGGGCCCGCGCCGCGCCCAGCAGGGCCGCCGGTTCCGCCAGGGACGCCTCGCCGCCGGTGTGCAGGACCAGGCCGTGGCCGGCCACCGCGCGGATCAGGTCGGCTCCGGCGCCCTGTGCCGCCCCGGCGGACGCCTCCCAGTCGGCCGCCGGGGCGCCCCGCTCGGGCACCGAGTTGGCCAGCCGGGCCAGCCCGTCGGCGAGGCTCTCCTCCGCGAGCGCGTACCGCTCCAGGCCGACCAGCACCCGGACCGGGCGCTCCTCCTCGCCGTCCTCCTGGCCGCCCTCCTGGCCGCTCCGCCCGCGAGCCTCGCCCCGCTCCTCCAGCGCGTCCTGGAAGGCCAGCGCCTCGCCCTCGGCGAGCGTGCCCTGCACGGCGGAGCCCGGCTCGGGCACGCCCAGCCGCTCCAGCGCCTCCGTCAGCCGGGGCAGCTCCAGGGCGGTGTGCCCGCTCAGGGCGGCCTGCTCCAGGAGCCACACGGTGACGGCCCGGCCGCGCCGCTCGTCGTCCGGCCGGCACTCCGCGCCGAGCAGCGCCCGGGCGAAGGAGTCGGCCTGCTCGGGACGGACTCCGGCGACCCGGAGCAGCAGCCACGGGTCCGCGCGCAGCGCCTCTTCGGCGCCCTCGCCGAGCAGCGCCGCCGTCTGCGGTGCCAGCGCCTCCGGGGCGCCGCCCTCCGCCAGCACCCCGGACACCGCGCGGACCGCCTCCGGGGCCGGACCTGCCGGAACGGCGGGTTGCTGCGCGGCCGCCACCGGACGCGGCCGGTGCTCCGGCTCAGGGGCGGGCCGGCGCGGCGCGGGCGCGGGGTCGCCCATGACCGTGGCCGGCGGCTTCGCCCCGCCCTCCACGGCGCGCACGGCGGCGAGCAGGTCGGCGGCGCTGCCGCTCAGCTTGCCCCCGCTGTCGATCGGCCCCTGCCGCTCGGCCCTGCGCCGGGCGATCCGCTCCCGCTCGACCCGCTGAGCCGCCAACTCGGCCTCCGCCTCGGACGCCTGCGAGGCCCCGCCCTCGGGCGCCGCCTCGTCATTCCCATCCCCGGTCGCCGCCCCGCCGCCTTCCGGCGCCGTCCCCGGCCCGTCGGCCTCGGACCGCTGCCCGGCCCCCTCGTCGCCTTCGGGCGCCGCGTCGCGCCTGCCGCCCCCGGTCGCGGCCCCGTCGCCTTCGGGCGCCGCGTCGTGACTTTCGTCCCCGGTCGCGGCCCCGTCGCCTTCCTGCGCCGTCCCCGGCTCGTCGGCCTCGGACCGCTGCCCGGCCCCCTCGTCGCCTTCGGGCGCCGCCTCCCGGCCCTCACCCCCGGCCTCCGGCCCCTCGGCCTCGCCGCCTTCCGGTGCCTCCGAGCCCCCGCTTCCGGGCGCCGCCCCCGCACCCTCCGCGGGATCCCGGCCGGGCTCCCCGGCGCCCATGGCCTCGTCTGCGGCCCCCGCGGGGTCGGGCTCCGTGCTCACAGCGTGCTCCAGTCGTGATCGGGATAGCGGTGCACGGGCGCCGACACGTCGTCCAGCGCCCTGCGGATCTCGTCAGGAAGACTAAGGGTCTCCACTGACAACGCGGCCGAGAGCTGCCGCGCGTTGCGCGGCCCGACCACCGGCGCGACCACGCCGGGCCGGTCGCGCACCCAGGCCAGTGCCACCTGGAGCGGGGTCACCGCGAGGCCGTCGGCCGCCGTCGCCACCGCGTCCACGATGTGCCCGGCCGTGTCGTCCAGGTAGGGCGCGACGAAGCGGGCCATGTGCTCCGAGGCGCCGCGCGAGTCCGCCGGGGCCTCGTCCTTGCGGTACTTGCCGGTCAGCACCCCGCGCCCCAGCGGCGAGGACGGCAGCAGGCCCACCCCGAGGTCGAGGGCCGCGGGCAGCACCTCGCGCTCGACGCCCCGCTGCAGCAGGGAGTACTCCATCTGCGTGCTCGCCAGCCGGTTGCGCGCCCCCGGCGCCGCCAGCTGCCACGTCGCCGCCTTGGCCAACTGCCAGCCGCTCAGGCCCGCCACCCCCGCGTAGCGCGCCCGGCCGCTGCTCACCGCCAGGTCCAGGGCGTGCAGCGTCTCCTCCAGCGGGGTGTCCGGGTCCCAGGCGTGCAGGTGCCAGACGTCGACATGGTCCGTGCCGAGCCGGGCGAGGGACGCGTCGAGCGCGGAGAGCAGATGGCCGCGCGAGGCGTCGACGGGGCGCTCCGGGTCGGGCACGCTGCCCGCCTTGGTGGAGATCACCAGGTCCCGCCGGGGCACCAGGCCCTCCATCAGCCGTCCGAGCAGATACTCGGCCTCCCCGTCCCCGTACACGTCCGCCGTGTCCACGAGGGTGCCGCCGGCCTCCCAGAAGGTCTTCAGCAGCTCCGCCGCGGCATGCTCGTCGGTGTCCCGGCCCCAGGTCAGGGTGCCGAGCCCGATCCGGGACACGCGCAGGCCGCTGCGGCCGAGATGCCTCTGCTCCATGGACGCCGACACTACTGGCCACGCCTTCACCCGTGGGGGCCTGTGGACAACCGGATCGGCGACGGACGAGCCCAGGTGGCGCGGCCCACGGCTTACGCCCCGGCACCCCCCGCGCTAAGGTCGGGGCACCACGGACGTTACTGATCAGTAAGGGGAATCGGCGATGCAGCTCGGGATCAACCTCGGCTACTGGGGTGCCGGAATGGACGCGGACAACCTGGCCGTCGCCCAGGAGGCCGACCGGCTCGGGTACGCCGTCTGCTGGGCCGCCGAGGCGTACGGCTCCGACGCGGCCACCGTCCTGACCTGGGTGGCCGCCCAGACCGAGCGCATCGACGTCGGCTCCGCCATCTTCCAGATCCCGGCCCGCCAGCCCGCGATGACCGCCATGACGGCCGCCACCCTCGACTCCCTCTCCCAGGGCCGCTTCCGCCTCGGCCTCGGCGTCTCCGGACCCCAGGTCTCCGAGGGCTGGTACGGCGTGAAGTTCGACAAGCCGCTCGCCCGCACCCGCGAGTACGTCGAGATCGTCCGCCGCGCGATGACCCGCGAGCGCCTGTCCTACGAGGGCGCGCACTGGACGCTGCCGCTGCCCGGCGGCCCCGGCAAGCCGCTCAAGCTCACCGTGCACCCGCAGCGCGAGCACATCCCGCTGTACATCGCCGCCATCGGCCCGAAGAACCTGGAGCAGACCGGCGAGATCGCCGACGGCGCCCTGCTGATCTTCCCCTCCGCCGACCACCTGGAGGAGACCGCCGTCCGGCACCTGCGCGCCGGGCGCGAGAAGGCCGGCCTGACCCTCGACGGCTTCGACATCTGCCCCACGCTGCCGCTCGCCCTCGGCGAGGACAAGGACGTCGCCGCGCTCGCCGACACCTTCCGCCCCTACACCGCGCTGTACGTCGGCGGCATGGGCAGCCGCAAGCAGAACTTCTACAACCAGCTCGCCCAGCGCATGGGCTACGAGCGGGAGGCCGCCGAGATCCAGGACAAGTACCTCTCCGGCGACAAGGAGGGCGCCGCCGCGGCGATCCCGCACGACCTGATCGACCAGACCACCCTGCTCGGCTCCGTCGACCGCATCGCCGACCGGATGAAGGCCTACGCCGCCGCGGGCGTCACCACCCTCACCCTCGCCCCCGCGGGCTTCACCCTGGACGAGCGGCTCGCCGCGCTGCGCGCCGGCACGGAGGCCCTGGAGCGCGCCGGACTGGCCTGACCGGCCGGAAGCTCTGCGGCCGTGGTGGGGGCTCGGGGGTCTTCCCCGCCACGGCCGTCACGCGGGACAACGCGCGCCCCCACCCGATGGTTACGCCTTCGCGCCCGCCCCGCCCTCCTTCGTTCGGCGCAGTCCTCCCGCGCCCCTGTTGCCGCCGCCCCGCACCCGCACTTGACTCGTCTTCCGGCGACCGCGAACCGGCAGCGGCAGAGAGGGTGCCCCCGATGCTTTCGGCGAAGAGCCTGTTCCAGGAGATCCTCGACCACGACGAGTCGTTCCGGCTCTTCTGCTCCATCGCGGCCAGCGGCGAGTCGCAGGGCGGCTGGGAGAACGCGCGCATCGCCGCGCTGGTCCCCGAGAGCGAGCGCGCCCTCGCCCCCAAGATCACCCGGCACGGCGCCGACGAGGACAAGCACGGGCGCATCTTCCAAGCCCTGCTCAAGAAGCGCGGCCTCGAACCCGTCCCGGTCCCCCCGGAGACCGACTACACCATGCTCCTGGAGCGGCACGGCATCGGCCTCGCGCACGAGAAGCTCCAGGCCGACCAGGCGCTCACCGTGGCCGACGTCATCACCTACCTCGCGCACAGCAGGGTCACCGAGCAGCGCGCCGCCGACCAGATGGCCATGCTGCGCCGGTACTTCGCCGACCACCCGGACATCGGCCGAGCCGTGCGCATGATCTCGGCCGATGAGGACAACCACCTCGCCTACAGCCACGAGGAGCTGCTGCGCTTCGCCGCCGCCGGGCACGGCCGGTACATCCAGCGCACGCTGCGGGAGTGCGCGCTCGCCGAGATCCGCGTCTACCGGGACGTCAGCCTCGCGGTGATGGCCCACATGGGGCGCGTCCTGGGCTGGCCGCGGGCGAAGTCGGCGCTGCTCGCGGCCGGCATCCGCGCGGTCTACGCCGCCGAGCGGCTCGGCGGCTGGCGCCGCATGGTCACCCTGCGGATGCCCGAGCGCCGCGACGCCCTCGGCGGCCCGGCCACGCCCGCTCCCGAGGTCGCCTGACCTCAGGGGCCCGTTACAGCCAGCCCCGGCGCTTGAAAAGGCCGTACAGCAGCACCTCCAGGGCCGCCATCAGGGCGATCACCGCGGGGTAGGACCACACCCAGCGCAGCTCCGGCATGTGCTCGAAGTTCATGCCGTAGACACCCGCGATCATCGTCGGGACCGCGGCCATGGCCGCCCACGCGGAGATCTTGCGCATGTCGTCGTTCTGCCGGACGCTCATCTGCGCCAGATGCGCCGACAGCACGTCCGTCACCAGCCGGTCCAGGCCCTCCACCGACTCGTTGACCCGCATCAGATGGTCGCTGACGTCCCGGAAGAACGGCCGCGCCTTGTCGTTCACGAACGGCACCCCGGGGCCCGCGGCGCCCGTCCCGGCCAGCCGCGCCAGCGGCGGGCCCAGCGGCCCGGTCGCCCGGCGGAACTCCAGGACCTGCCGCTTGAAGCCGTAGATCCGCGACGCGGTGTGCCGCGAGCCGCCGCCGTCCGGCGAGAAGACCTCGGCCTCCAGCTCCTCCAGGTCCGTCTGGAGCTCCACCGCCACGTCCAGGTAGTGGTCCACGGTGGCGTCGGCTATCGCGTACAGCACCGCCGTGGGCCCCTTGCCGAGCAGCTCCGGCTCCTGCTCCAGGCGGCGCCGCACCGCCTTCAGCGGGGCGCCGTCACCGTGCCGGACCACCACCGCGAAGGCGTCGCCCAGGAAGATCATGACCTCGCCGCTGGAGACGGTGTCGCTCTCCTGCTCGTAGACCACCGGCTTGAGCACCGCGAACAGCGAGTCCTCGTACACCTCCAGCTTGGGCCGCTGGTGCGCCTTCAGGGCGTCCTCCACGGCCAGCGGGTGCAGCCCGAACTCCTGGCTGACCAGCTCGAACTCGTCCTCGGTCGGCTCGTGCAGGCCGATCCACACGAAGCCGCCCGAGGCCCTGGCCTCGCCGAGCGCGTCGGAGAAGTCCTCGGGCCCGTCCGTGCGGTGCCCGTCCCGATAGATGCCGCAGTCGACGATCACCGAACGTGCTCTCCCTCTCGTCCCGACGCCCTTGTCACGTCATGGGCCTACCCTGGCCGCATGCCCACGCTGATCCTGGTTAGGCACGGACGGTCCACCGCCAACACCGAGGGGGTACTCGCCGGCTGGACGCCCGGTGTCGCCCTCGACGAGCGCGGGGCCGCCCAGGCCGCCGCGCTGCCCGGCCGGCTGTCCGAGCTGCCCCTCGCCGAAATCGTCACCAGCCCCCTCCAGCGCTGCCAGGAGACGATCAGGCCGCTCCTGGACGCCCGCCCCGGGCTGCGGGCGCACACCGACGAGCGCATAGGGGAGTGCCATTACGGCGACTGGTCCGGACGCAAGCTCGCCGAGCTGAAGGACGAGCCCCTGATGGACGTCGTCCAGGCGCACCCCTCGGCGGCGGCCTTCCCCGGCGGCGAGTCCATGCGCGCCATGCAGACCCGCGCCGCCGAGGCGGTGCGCGAGTGGAACGCGCGCGTGGAGCGCGACCACGGCGCCGACGCCGTCTACCTGATGTGCTCCCACGGCGACATCATCAAGTCCCTGGTCGCCGACGCGCTCGGCCTGCACCTCGACCTCTTCCAGCGCGTGTCGGTCGACCCGTGCTCGGTCACCGCGATCCGCTACACCCGGCTGCGCCCCTACCTCGTGCGCCTCGGCGACACCGGCGACTTCGCCTCGCTGGCCCCGCGCGAGGAGCCCCGGCAGGACGACGGCGCGGTCGGGGGCGGCGCGGGCGCACCGTGATCGTCGGCCGCAGTAGGGTGAAGCGGTCGCAGCACCACCCGTTCAACGCATCCCATGGAGACAGGACGTGTCCCGTCAGGTGTTCCTCTACGACCAGCCGGAACGTTTCGTGGCCGGTACGGTCGGCCTGCCCGGGCGCCGTACCTTCTTCCTGCAGGCCATCGCCGGCGCCCGGGTGACCAGCGTGGCCCTGGAGAAGACCCAGGTCGCCGCGCTCGCCGAGCGCATGGACGAACTCCTCGACGAGGTCGTACGGCGCAGCGGCGGCAGCACCGTCGTGCCCGCCGTGGCCCCCACCGACGGCGCCGACACCGCCCCCCTCGACACCCCCGTCGAGGAGGAGTTCCGGGTCGGCACCATGGCCCTGGCCTGGGACGGCGACGACCAGCGCATGATCGTCGAGGCGCAGGCGCTCGTCGAGCTGGACGCCGAGTCCGAGGAGGACCTGGCCGAGGCCGAGGAGCGGATGCTCCAGGACGAGGAGAACGGCCCGCCGATGCTCCGGGTCCGCCTCACCGGCGCGCAGGCCCGGGCGTTCGCCAAGCGCGCCCTCGACGTCGTCAACGCGGGGCGCCCGCCCTGCCCCCTGTGCAGCCTCCCGCTCGACCCGGAAGGACACGTATGTCCGCGCCAGAACGGATACCGCCGCGGAGCGTGAGCACCGGAACGGATGACGGGCCGGGCACCGGCGCGGCGGCCGTCCGGCTCCTCGCCGACGGCGAGCTGACCGTGCGCGGCCGCATCCCCGACGCCTCCAACGCCGCGCTGTACTGCACGGTGCGCCTCGACGGCCAGGAGGCGGCCTGCGTCTACAAGCCGGTCGCCGGCGAGCGCCCGCTCTGGGACTTCCCCGACGGCACCCTCGCCCAGCGCGAGGTCGCCGCCTTCGAGGTCTCCGACGCCACCGGCTGGGACCTGGTGCCGCCCACCGTGCTGCGCGAGGGGCCGCACGGCGAGGGCATGTGCCAGCTGTGGATCGAGGCCGTGCCGGACACCGAGCTGCTCGCCCTGGTGGCCGAGGAGGAACCCCCGCCCGGCTGGAAGGCGATCGGCCTCGCCGAGGTCGGCGAGGGGGAGACGGCGCTGCTCGTGCACGCCGACGACGAGCGACTGCGCCGGCTTGCGGTCCTCGACGCCGTCATCAACAACGCCGACCGCAAGGGCGGCCACCTGCTGCCCGCGGCCGGCGAGCGGCTCTACGGCATCGACCACGGTGTCAGCTTCCACGCCGAGAACAAGCTCAGGACCCTGCTGTGGGGCTGGGCGGGCGAGCCGCTGACCGGGGAGGCCCTGACGGTCCTGGACGCCCTGGGACAGGCGCTCAAGGACGGCGCGCCCCTCGCCGCCCGCCTCGGCACCCTGATCACCCCCGCCGAACTCGACGCCACGCGCGCGCGGGTCGCCGCCCTGCTGGCCGCGGGCCGGCACCCGGAGCCGACCGGCGAGTGGCCGGCCATCCCCTGGCCGCCGGTGTAGCCCGGCCCCACACGCACATACGCGTACCGGGCGGCGCGGCGCAAGAGTGCCGGACCGGCCATCCGTCCCGGTCCGGTTCGTGCCCGCCACGACCCTGCGGTTACGCTCATGACATGCATGCCTGGCCCGCTTCCGAGGTCCCCGCCCTGCCTGGTCAGGGCCGCGACCTGAGGATCCACGACACCGCGACCGGCGGCGCCGTCACCCTCGTCCCCGGTCCCGTCGCCCGCCTCTACGTCTGCGGCATCACGCCGTACGACGCCACCCACATGGGGCACGCGGCGACCTACAACGCGTTCGACCTCGTGCAGCGCGTGTGGCTCGACACCGGACGCCAGGTGCACTACGTCCAGAACGTCACCGACGTCGACGACCCCCTCCTGGAGCGGGCCCAGCGCGACGGCGTCGACTGGACCGCCCTCGCCGAGCAGGAGACCGCCCTCTTCCGCGAGGACATGACCGCGCTGCGCATGCTCCCGCCACGGCACTACATAGGCGCCGTGGAGGCCATACCCGGCATCGTCCCGCTGGTGGAGCGGCTGCGGGACGCGGGCGCGGCCTACGACCTCGACGGCGACGTGTACTTCTCCGTGGAGTCCGACCCCCACTTCGGCGGCGTCTCCCACCTCGACGCGGCGGCCATGCGGCTGCTGTCCGCCGAGCGCGGCGGCGACCCGGACCGCCCCGGCAAGAAGAACCCGCTCGACCCGATGCTGTGGACGGCCGCCCGCGAGGGCGAGCCCAGCTGGGACGGCGCCTCACTCGGCCGCGGGCGCCCCGGCTGGCACATCGAGTGCGTGGCCATCGCCCTGGACCACCTCGGGATGGGCTTCGACGTCCAGGGCGGCGGCTCCGACCTGGCCTTCCCGCACCACGAGATGGGCGCCTCGCACGCCCAGGTCATCACCGGCGAGTTCCCCATGGCCAAGGCGTACGTCCACGCCGGCATGGTCGGGCTCGACGGCGAGAAGATGTCGAAGTCCAAGGGCAACCTCGTCTTCGTCTCCGCGCTGCGCCGCGACGGCGTCGACCCCGCCGCCATCCGCCTCACCCTCCTCGCCCACCACTACCGCGCCGACTGGGAGTGGACCGACCAGGTCCTCCCGGAGGCCGTCGAGCGGCTCGGCCGCTGGCGGGCCGCGGTCTCCCGGCCCGACGGCCCGCCCGCCGACGACCTGGTCGAGGAGATCCGCGCGGCCCTCGCCGACGACCTCGACTCGCCGGCCGCGCTCGCCGCGGTCGACCGCTGGGCCGCCCGCCAGCAGGAGAGCGGCGGCACGGACACCGGCGCTCCCGGCCTCGTCTCCCGCGCGGTGGACGCACTGCTCGGCGTCGCGCTCTAGAGCACCGGGCACGCACGAGGGGCGCCTCCCGCCACGGAGGCGCCCCTCGTCGCATGCTCCGGTCCTACTCCTCCGACGACTCCTCGTCGTCCCCGCCCGCCATCGGCGGCTTCGGCGGCCGGGTCCGGCCGCCCGGGTTGTCCCGCAGATACGGCGCCCCCGGCGGTCCGTCCGTGCCGTCCGCCGTGGCGTGCCCGCCCGGACCCGAACCGCCGTCCCGGCGGCGCAGATAGCGCTCGAACTCGCGGGCGATGGCCTCGCCCGACGCCTCCGGCAGCTCCGCGGTGTCCCGCGCCTCCTCAAGGGACTGCACGTACTCGGCGACCTCGCTGTCCTCGGCGGCCAGCTGGTCCACGCCCACCTGCCAGGCGCGCGCGTCCTCCGCCAGCTCGCCCAGCGGCACGCGCACGCCGATCAAATCCTCCAGGCGGTTCAGCAGCGCCAGGGTGGCCTTCGGATTAGGCGGCTGGGACACGTAGTGCGGCACCGCCGCCCACAGCGACACGGCCGGCACCCCGGCGTGCGTGCACGCCTCCTGGAGGATGCCCACGATGCCCGTGGGCCCCTCGTACTTGGTCTCCTCCAGGCCCATCCGGCCGGCCAGCTCGGCGTCCGACGTGGTCCCGCTGATCGGCACCGGCCGGGTGTGCGGGGTGTCGCCGAGCAGGGCGCCCAGGACGACCACCAGCTCGACGCCCAGCTCATGGGCGAAGCCGAGGAGCTCGTTGCAGAACGAACGCCAGCGCATGGACGGCTCGATGCCCCGGACGAGGACCAGGTCGCGCGGCTTGTCGCCGCCGACACGGACCACCGAGAGTCTGGTCGTCGGCCAGGTGATCTTGCGGACGCCGCCCTCCAGGAACACCGTGGGGCGGTTCACCTGGAAGTCGTAGTAGTCCTCCGCGTCCAGCGCCGCGAAGACCTCGCCCTTCCACTCCCGGTCCAGGTGCGCGACCGCGGTGGAGGCGGCGTCGCCCGCATCGTTCCAGCCCTCGAACGCGGCCACCATGACCGGGTCGATCAGCTCGGGCACCCCCTCGAGCTCGATCACCCAGCGCCTCCTTCCGACGTGCCCTCACGTACCCCCCAACCTTACGGCGTGCGCGGGTACCGGCCGCAGCCCCCTCGCACGGGGGAGTGAACGGATCACTGCCCCCGGAACGGCGGCAGGAACCCCCGGCCGGACGGGCCGGCCGGGGGTCGCGGGAACTCCTACCGGGCGTCGAGCAAGCCCTGCACCCGGGCGCGGACCTCGTCCGTGGCCAGGCCGCGGATCGTCAGCGTCGTACGGCGGCGCAGCACGTCGTCCGCCGTCTCGGCCCACTCGTGGTCCCGGGCCCACACCGCCTGCGCCCAGATCTCCGGGGCGTCGGGGTGCATGCGCTCGGCGAGCGCCGGGTCCTCGTTGGCGAGCCGGGCGATGTCGAAGGCCAGCGAGCCGTAGTGGGTGGCCAGGTGATGCGCGGTGTCGGCCGCCATCCGCAGGTTCGGCGCCGGGGCGTCGGACAGCAGCCGGTGCTCCACCGCGCGCGGGTTGGCGACGCCGGGCAGCGGCAGCTTCTTCGGCAGCTCGGAGATCGGTTCGAAGTCGTCGCCCAGCGGGTGGCCGGGCAGCGACTCCAGCTTCTTCATCACCGTGCGGCCGATGTGCCGGAAGGTGGTCCACTTGCCGCCGGCCACCGACAGCATCCCGCCGGGGCCCTCGGTGACGACCGTCTCCCGCTTGGCCTTCGCCGTGTCGCCGGGGCCGCCCGGCAGCACCCTGAGGCCCGCGAAGGCGTAGGTGATCAGGTCCCGGTCGAGCTGCTGGTCGCGTACCGAGAAGGCGGCCTCGTCGAGGATCTGCGCGATGTCCTTCTCGTTCACCGCGACGTCCCCCGGGTCGCCCTCGTAGACCTCGTCGGTCGTGCCGAGCAGCAGCATGTCCTCCCAGGGGAGGGCGAAGGTGATGCGGTACTTGTCGATCGGCGTCGCCAGCGCCGCCTTCCAGGGCGCGGTGCGCTTGAGCACCAGGTGCGCGCCCTTGGACAGCCGGATGGACGGCGCCGCCCCCGGGTCCTCCAGACGGCGCAGGTGGTCCACCCACGGGCCGGTCGCGTTGAGCACCAGGCGCGCGTTGACGCCGAACTCCTCGCCCGACAGCCGGTCGCGCAGCTCCGCGCCGGTCACCCGGCCGCTCGTGAAGCGCAGGCCGGTCACCTCGGCGTGGTTGAGCACCACCGCGCCCGAGTCGACCGCCGCGCGCACCGTCATCAGCGCCATCCGGGCGTCGTTCATCTGGTCGTCGCCGTAGACGGCCACGGCCTTCAGGTTCTCGGTGCGCAGCTCAGGCACGTCCTGCGCGGCCTTCGCCGGGGAGAGCAGGTGGCCGACGCCGTCGCCGAAGGCGGACAGCGCCGAGTACGCGAAGACGCCGGCGCCGAGCTTCGCCGCGCCGTGCGGGCCGCCCTTGTACACGGGGAGGTAGAAGGTGAGCGGGTTGGCCAGGTGGGGGGCCACCTGCCGGGAGACCGCGCGGCGCTCGAAGTGGTTCTCCGCCACCAGCTTGACCGCGCCGGTCTGCAGGTAGCGCAGACCGCCGTGGAGCAGCTTGGAGGAGGCGGAGGAGGTGGCGCCGGCGAAGTCGCCGGCGTCGACCACCGCCACCCTGAGACCGGACTGCGCGGCGTGCCAGGCGGTGGATATGCCCAGGATGCCGCCGCCGATCACCAGAAGGTCGTACGACGCCTTGGAGAGCTGCTCCCGGGTCTCGGCCCGGCTCGGGTTCGAGCCGGAGGCCGGGTGCGTGCCCAGGGCAGGCACGGACTGGAGGGTGGACTGAGTGGTCATCGCGGTTCTACTGCTCCTCTGTCAGTTCTCGTCCTCGAGCCAGCCCATGGTCCGCTGCACGGCCTTGAGCCAGCTCTTGTGCTCCCGCTCACGCGTCTCCGCGTCCATGCGGGGCGTCCACTCGGCGGCCCGCCGCCAGTTGGCGCGCAGGTCGTCGGTGCTGTTCCAGAAGCCGACGGCGAGGCCGGCGGCGTAGGCGGCGCCGAGGCAGGTGGTCTCGGCGACCATCGGGCGCACCACGGGGGCGTCCACGAAGTCGGCGAGGGTCTGCATCAGCAGGTTGTTGGAGGTCATGCCGCCGTCGACCTTGAGGGTGGACAGCTCGACGCCGGAGTCCTTGGTCATCGCGTCCGCGATCTCCCGGGTCTGCCAGGCGGTGGCCTCCAGGACGGCGCGCGCCAGGTGCGCCTTGGTGACGTACCGGGTCAGGCCGGCGATCACGCCGCGGGCGTCGGAGCGCCAGTACGGGGCGAACAGGCCGGAGAAGGCCGGCACGAAGTAGGCGCCGCCGTTGTCCTCGACCGACAGGGCGAGGGTCTCGATCTCGGCGGCGGTGGAGATCAGGCCCATCTGGTCGCGCATCCACTGCACCAGCGAACCGGTGACCGCGATGGAGCCCTCCAGCGCGTAGACCGTCTTCTGGTCGCCGATCTTGTAGCCGACCGTGGTCAGCAGGCCGCTGTAGGAGTTGATCAGCTTGTCACCGGTGTTCATCACCATGAAGGTGCCGGTGCCGTACGTCGACTTGGTCTCGCCCTCGGAGAAGCAGGTCTGGCCGAAGAGAGCCGCCTGCTGGTCGCCGAGCGCGGAGGCGACCGGGATGCCGCCGAGCAGTTCGCCCAGCCGGCCGCCCTTGATCTCGCCGTAGACCTCGGCGGAGGAGCGGATCTCGGGGAGCATCTGCTGGGGCACGCCGATGGACTCGCAGATCTTCGGGTCCCACGCCATGGTGTGCAGGTTCATCAGCATGGTGCGCGAGGCGTTGGTGACGTCGGTGACGTGGTGGCCGCCGTCGGCGCCGCCGGTCAGGTTCCAGATGACCCAGGTGTCCATGGTGCCGAAGAGCAGGTCGCCGGCGTCGGCGCGCTCGCGCAGGCCCTCGACGTTGTCGAGCAGCCAGCGGGCCTTGGGGCCGGCGAAGTACGAGGACAGCGGCAGGCCGGTCTCGCGGCGGAAGCGGTCCTGGCCGACGTTGCGGCCGAGTTCGCGGCAGAGGGCGTCGGTGCGGGTGTCCTGCCAGACGATGGCGTTGTGGACGGGCTCACCGGTGTTCTTGTCCCAGACCAGCGTGGTCTCGCGCTGGTTGGTGATGCCGATGGCCTTGATGTCGTCGCGGGTGACGCCGGCCTTGTCGATCGCGCCGGCGACGACCTCCTGGACGTTGGTCCAGATCTCGGTGGCGTCGTGCTCGACCCAGCCGGGCTTGGGGAAGATCTGCTCGTGCTCCTTCTGGTCGACGGCGACGATGCGGCCGTCGCGGTCGAAGACGATGCAGCGCGAGGAGGTCGTGCCCTGGTCGATCGCCGCGATGAAGGGTCCGGCGGTGTGGGCGTCGGTCACTGTGGGCTCCTGGGGTTCCGTGGTGGGTGCTGGGCGGCGGTGCGTGCGCTGTACGGAGTCTGCGCGCGGGGGCTCTAGCCGAACCAGAGCTTGTAGATGCCCGCGGCGGCGGCTCCGCCGAGCAGCGGACCCACGATCGGGACCCAGGCGTAGGACCAGTCGGAACCGCCCTTGTTGGGCAGCGGGAGCAGGGCGTGCACGATGCGGGGACCGAGGTCACGGGCCGGGTTGATCGCGTAGCCCGTGGGACCACCGAGGGAGAGGCCGATGGCGGTCACGACGAGCGCGGTGATCAGGCCGCCGATGACGCCGAGCCCGTTGCCCTCGTCGTTCAGGCCCTGGGTGAGCACCGCCAGGATCAGGACGAAGGTGCCGATGATCTCGGTGAGGAGGTTCTGCACGGCGTTGCGGATCTCCGGGCCGGTGGAGAAGATGCCGAGCACGGGGCCCGCGCCCTTCTCCTCCGCCTCGACCGACTTGGCCGGCGTCTCGCCGGGCCGGCCGACGATCTCCGGGTCGGTGAGGTGGGCGTGGAACTGCCCGAGGTACGCGGCCCAGACCAGGACCGCGCCGATCATGGCGCCGAGCACCTGGCCGCCCCAGTAGACCCAGACGTTGCTCCAGTCGTTGTCCTTGATGGCGATGCCCAGGGTCACGGCCGGGTTGAGGTGGGCGCCGGAGAGCGGCGTGGAGATGTACACCGCCGTCAGGACGGCGAAGCCCCACCCGAAGGCGATGGCGACCCACCCGGCGTTCTGCGCCTTCGAGGCCTTGAGCGTCACGGCGGCACACACGCCGCCGCCGAGCAGGATGAGTATGGCGGTACCTATGGTCTCGCCGATGAAGATGTCGGAGCTGGACACCCGCGACTCCTTTGTCCTTCGTCCAGGGGAAGCGATGGCGGCCCTTGGCGTTGTCCCACTCTAACGCGTATTGCCGGTAGGTGTTCGACAATGCCGACCGATGGACGGGAGTCTCGCCTCGGCGTCACGCGCGCGTCAAGAGCTCTGTTGTCGAAAGCGCGATCGTTATTGATCGCCTTCGGTTGCCGGTCTCGAGGGAGGGAAGAGGGACTATCTGATCATATGCCCGATTTACGGCATGTGGGCGACCGGAGCGTCCTCGACGACCCGGCGGAAGGGCGTGCACGGTGCCGCTAGAAGCGCCCCGCGCCCAGGTCCCGGGAGACCGCGCGGGCGCAGTCCCGCACCGCCGCGACCAGCTCGGGGCGCAGCTCGCCGTCCCGGCACAGGCGTTCCACGGCGCCCGTGGTGCCGACCGCCCCGACCGGCATCCGGCGACGGTCGTGGATCGGGGCGGCGATCGCGGCGACGCCCTCCCAGGTCTCCTCGACGTCCGTCGCGTAGCCACGCGCGCGCGTGATGTCGAGGACGTGCTCGAAGCCGGCCGGGTCGCAGATCGTGCGGTCCGTGAACGCCGTGCGGTCGGCCTCCACGGCCTCGCTGTGCGCGACCGGGTCGTAGGCGGAGAGCACCTTGCCGAGCGCGGTGGAGTGCAGCGGCTGCATGGCCCCTATCTCCAGGACCTGGCGGCTGTCGTCGGGGCGGAAGACGTGGTGCACGATCAGGACGCCCTGCTGGTGCAGGACGCCCAGGTGGACGCTCTCCCCGCTGGAGCGGGCCAGGTCGTCGGTCCACACCAGGGCGCGGGCGCGCAGCTCGTGCACGTCGAGGTAGGTGGTGCCCAGGCGCAGCAGCTCCGCGCCGAGCTGGTAGCGCCCCGAGGCGCCCTCCTGCTCGACGAAGCCCTCGTGCTGGAGGGTGCGCAGGATGCCGTGGGCGGTGCCCTTGGCCAGGCCGAGCGAGGAGGCGATGTCGGACAGGCCGAGCCGCCGCTCGCCGCCCGCGAGCAGGCGCAGCATCGCGGCCGCGCGTTCCAGCGACTGGATGTTCCGGGCCATGGGCGTCCCGCCTCCTCCGTCCTGACGTGGTTCGGCAATGCCGAACAGTACCGGCCGATGCCGACCTCTCGCCATCGGCCGGCGGGCAACTGTCGCACGCCGGTCCAGCAAAGGGGTGGTCGCGGGTACGTCGCCGGGTGCGGGCCGGTGGGGGCTGGTCGCGCAGTTCCCCGCGCCCCTGGGGGCATGCGCCCGGACGTCGTGAGAAACGCGCCGAGGCTTCGCGACGAACGGCGCGGCCGGCCACGATGCGCCCGCACCCGGCGAAACGACCCGACCCCCGGCGGAGCGCCCCCGTGTCACCCCGTCGGCTCCATTCGAGGGCGCCACGACCGTCCGTGTAGTGGACGGGCTGACCGGCCCGGCAGCATGGCCGCTACGCTGGCGGCGTGCGTCATCCCGGGTCCGCTCCCGCAGAGACCCGGCGACGCAAAGCCGACAGCCGTCGCATCCTAGGGAGCCCCTCCATGGCCTCGTCGCCGTCCGCCCCGTCCGCCGACACCCGGACCCGTGTCTCCGCCCTGCGCGAGGCCCTCGCCACCCGCGTGGTGGTCGCCGACGGGGCGATGGGCACCATGCTCCAGGCGCAGAACCCCACCCTGGACGACTTCCAGCAGCTGGAGGGGTGCAACGAGGTCCTGAACCTCACCCGCCCCGACATCGTGCGCTCGGTGCACGAGGAGTACTTCGCGGCCGGCGTCGACTGCGTGGAGACCAACACCTTCGGCGCCAACCACTCCGCCCTCGGCGAGTACGACATCCCCGAGCGCGTCCACGAGCTGTCCGAGGCCGGCGCCCGCGTCGCCCGCGAGGTCGCCGACGAGTTCGCCGCCCGCGACGGACGCCAGCGCTGGGTGCTCGGCTCCATGGGCCCCGGCACCAAGCTGCCCACCCTCGGCCACGCCCCCTACACGACCCTGCGCGACGCCTACCAGCGCAACGCCGAGGGCCTGGTCGCCGGCGGCGCCGACGCGCTGCTCGTCGAGACCACGCAGGACCTGCTCCAGACCAAGGCGTCCGTGCTCGGCGCCCGGCGCGCCCTGGACGCCCTCGGCCTGACCGAGGTCCCGGTCATCGTCTCCGTCACCGTCGAGACCACCGGCACCATGCTGCTCGGCTCCGAGATCGGCGCCGCGCTGACCGCGCTCGAGCCGCTCGGCATCGACATGATCGGCCTGAACTGCGCCACCGGACCGGCCGAGATGAGCGAGCACCTGCGCTACCTCGCCCGGCACTCCCGCATCCCGCTGTCCTGCATGCCCAACGCCGGCCTGCCCGTCCTCGGCAAGGACGGCGCCCACTACCCGCTGACCGCACCCGAGCTGGCCGACGCCCAGGAGACCTTCGTCCAGGAGTACGGCCTCTCCCTGATCGGCGGCTGCTGCGGCACCACCCCCGAGCACCTGCGCCAGGTCGTCGAGCGCGTCCGCGGCCTCGCCCCCACCGAGCGACACCCGCGCCCCGAGCCCGGCGCCGCCTCGCTCTACCAGACCGTGCCCTTCCGCCAGGACACCTCCTACCTGGCCATCGGCGAGCGCACCAACGCCAACGGCTCCAAGAAGTTCCGCGAGGCCATGCTGGACGGCCGCTGGGACGACTGCGTGGAGATGGCCCGCGACCAGATCCGCGAGGGCGCGCACCTGCTCGACCTGTGCGTGGACTACGTCGGCCGCGACGGCGTCGCCGACATGGCGGAGCTGGCCGGCCGCTTCGCCACCGCCTCCACCCTGCCGATCGTCCTGGACTCCACCGAGGTCGACGTCCTGCGCGCCGGGCTGGAGAAGCTCGGCGGGCGCGCCGTGATCAACTCGGTGAACTACGAGGACGGCGACGGCCCCGAGTCCCGGTTCGCCAAGGTCACCCGCCTCGCCCAGGAGCACGGTGCCGCGCTGATCGCGCTGACCATCGACGAGGAGGGCCAGGCCCGCACCGCCGAGAAGAAGGTCGAGATCGCCGAGCGGCTGATCGACGACCTCACCGGCAACTGGGGCATCCACGAGTCGGACATCCTGGTCGACTGCCTCACCTTCACCATCTGCACCGGCCAGGAGGAGTCCCGGGGCGACGGCATCGCCTCCATCGAGGGCATCCGGGAGCTGAAGAAGCGCCACCCGGACGTGCAGACCACCCTCGGCCTGTCCAACATCTCCTTCGGCCTCAACCCCGCCGCCCGCATCCTGCTGAACTCAGTCTTCCTGGACGAGTGCGTCAAGGCGGGCCTCGACTCGGCGATCGTGCACGCCAGCAAGATCCTGCCCATCGCCCGCTTCGACGAGGAGCAGGTCACCACCGCCCTCGACCTGGTCTACGACCGCCGCCGCGAGGGCTACGACCCGCTCCAGAAGCTCATGGAGCTGTTCGAGGGCGCCACCGCCAAGTCCCTGAAGGCGTCCAAGGCCGAGGAACTGGCCGCGCTGCCGCTGGACGAGCGCCTCAAGCGCCGCATCATCGACGGCGAGCGCAACGGCCTGGAGGCCGACCTCGACGCCGCCCTCGCCGAGCGGCCCGCCCTGCGGATCGTCAACGAGACCCTGCTGGACGGCATGAAGGTGGTCGGCGAGCTGTTCGGCTCCGGCCAGATGCAGCTGCCGTTCGTGCTCCAGTCCGCCGAGGTGATGAAGACCGCGGTGGCCCACCTGGAGCCGCACATGGAGAAGACCGACGAGGACGGCAAGGGCACCATCGTGCTCGCCACCGTCCGCGGCGACGTCCACGACATCGGCAAGAACCTCGTCGACATCATCCTCTCCAACAACGGCTACAACGTCGTCAACCTCGGCATCAAGCAGCCGGTCTCCGCGATCCTGGACGCCGCCGCCGAGCACAAGGCCGACGTCATCGGCATGTCGGGGCTGCTGGTCAAGTCCACGGTGATCATGAAGGAGAACCTGGAGGAGCTGAACCAGCGCGGCATGGCCGCCGACTTCCCCGTCATCCTCGGCGGCGCCGCCCTCACCCGCGCCTACGTCGAGCAGGACCTGCACGAGATCTACGACGGCGAGGTCCGCTACGCCCGCGACGCCTTCGAGGGCCTGCGCCTGATGGACGCCCTGATCGGCGTCAAGCGCGGCGTGCCCGGCGCCCAGCTGCCCGAGCTGAAGCAGCGCCGGGTGCGGCCCGCCGCCGTCCAGGTCGAGGAGCGGCCCGAGGAGGGCCACGTCCGCTCCGACGTCTCCACCACCAACCCGGTCCCCGAGCCGCCGTTCCGGGGCACCCGCGTCATCAAGGGCATCCAGCTCAAGGAGTACGCCTCCTGGCTGGACGAGGGCGCCCTCTTCAAGGGCCAGTGGGGCCTCAAGCAGGCCCGCACCGGCGAGGGCCCCTCCTACGAGGAGCTGGTGGAGACCGAGGGCCGCCCCCGGCTGCGCGGCCTGCTCGACCGGCTCCAGACCGAGAACCTCCTCGAGGCGGCCGTGGTCTACGGCTACTTCCCGTGCGTCTCCAAGGACGACGACCTGATCGTCCTGGACGAGGACGGCAACGAGCGCACCCGCTTCACCTTCCCCCGCCAGCGCCGCGGCCGGCGCCTGTGCCTGGCCGACTTCTTCCGCCCGGAGGAGTCGGGGGAGACGGACGTCGTCGGCTTCCAGGTCGTCACCGTCGGCTCCCGCATCGGCGAGGAGACCGCCCGGATGTTCGCCGCCGACGCCTACCGCGACTACCTGGAGCTGCACGGCCTGTCCGTCCAGCTCGCCGAGGCGCTCGCCGAGTACTGGCACGCCCGTGTGCGCTCCGAACTCGGCTTCGCCGGGGAGGACCCGGCCGCCATGGAGGACATGTTCGCCCTGAAGTACCGGGGCGCCCGCTTCTCCCTCGGCTACGGCGCCTGCCCCGACCTGGAGGACCGGGCCAAGATCGCCGACCTGCTGAAGCCCGAGCGGATCGGCGTCCACCTCTCGGAGGAGTTCCAGCTGCACCCCGAGCAGTCCACCGACGCCATCGTCATCCACCACCCCGAGGCGAAGTACTTCAACGCCCGCTGACAGCCCCCTCCAGGGTCACACCAGGCGTCCGCCACCCCGACGACGTACACTGGTCGGTCCACCGCAGGCCGGTTCCCCCGTGGGAACCGGCCTGATCGTCCCTGAAGGAGGTACGTGGATGACCAGCACGGTCCCCGCGCTCGCAGCCCAGACGGCCGAAGGCTCAGCCCTGCAGGCCGTACTCCTCGACATGGACGGCACCCTGGTGGACACCGAGGGCTTCTGGTGGGACGTCGAGGTGGGCGTCTTCGCCGCCCTCGGCCACCGCCTGGACGACTCCTGGCGCCACGTGGTCGTCGGCGGCCCGATGAGCCGCAGCGCCGCCTTCCTGATCGAGGCGACCGGCGCCGACATCTCGCTCGCCGAGCTGAGCGTGCTGCTCAACGACGGCTTCGAGGAGCGCATCGGCCGCGACCTGCCGCTCATGCCGGGCGCCGCCCGCCTCCTCGCGGAGCTGACCGCGCACGGCATCCCGACCGCCCTGGTCTCCGCCTCGCACCGGCGCATCATCGACCGCGTGCTCACCTCGCTCGGCGCCCGGCACTTCGCGCTCACCATCGCCGGCGACGAGGTGCCCCGCACCAAGCCCTACCCCGACCCGTACCTGGCCGCCGCGGCCGGCCTCGGCGCCGACCCGGCCCGCTGCGCCGTCGTCGAGGACACCGCGACCGGCGTCGCGGCGGCGGAGGCGGCCGGCTGCCACGTCGTGGCCGTCCCCTCCGTCGCCCCCATCACCCCGGCCCCGCGCCGCACCGTGGTCGGCTCCCTCGAAGAGGTCGACCTGCCCTTCCTGCGCGGCCTGATGGCGCCGGTCGCCTAGGCCGCCGTGCACCGGCGGGCCATGTGACGTTCCCCACTCCCCGAGGGGTCGACACTCTCGGGGAGATGTGCCGCCGCTCGCTCGGCGAACGTTGTCGGAGCACCCTTGTGTCCCATTTGATGGAACGCTGCACTAATCCTTCCGCTGTCGGGTTTTCGGTGTGTCCACGCCCGGTTTCGCTCCGTGATGAGCTTTCAACTCCGGTGGCCGCGAACCCGCGTGCGGGCGCGGACTAATCTCGTCGCCAGAACCTCGGCCATACCCCCGTGATCGGTTGCGACACCCCTGCATGCCGAATACACGGACCCGACAGCTCTGGAGAAACTCGAGCATGAACCGCAAGACTTTGGTGCTGCCGGCCGTCGTCGGCCTGCTCGCGCCGGTGCTCGCCGCCTGCGGCGGGTCCGACGGTGGCAGCGGCGGCGGGGACGCGATCGTCGTCGGCACCACGGACCGGTTCACCGCCTCGAAGGACGCTCCGGCGCCCCTCGACCCGGCCTACGCCTACGACGTCGGCAGCTGGAACATCCTGCGCCAGACCGTGCAGACCCTGATGACCCAGCCCCGCGGCGACGGCGAGCCGGTGCCCGAGGCGGCCGAGAAGTGCGGCTTCACCGACACCGGCAACGAGCGCTACGCCTGCACCCTGCGCGACGGCCTGAAGTTCGCCAACGGTGACCCGATCACCGCCAAGGACGTCAAGTTCTCCATCGAGCGGGCGCTGTCCCTCAAGGCCGACAGCGGCGTCTTCGCCCTGCTCTCCGGCATCGACACGGTCGAGACCCAGGGCGACCGCGAGGTCGTCTTCCACCTCAAGACCGCCGACGCCACCTTCCCGTTCAAGCTGTCCACCCCGGTCGCCGGCATCGTCAGCCCGAACGACTACGCCAAGGACAAGCTGCGCGACGGCTTCGAGGTGGACGGCTCCGGCCCGTACACCCTCAAGTCCGAGGTCGCGAACGGCGAACTGACCAAGGCCGTGTTCACCAAGAACCCCAATTACAAGGGGAGCACCGAGGTGAACAACGACGAGGTCGAGCTGAAGTCCTTCCCCGACGCCGACACCATGGGCACCGCCCTCGACAAGGGCGACATCGACCTGATGACCCGCGCCATGACGCCGGAGCAGGTCCAGAAGCTGGCCAACTCCACCGACACCGACGTCAAGCTCGTCGAGGTCGCCGGCCTGGAGATCCGCTACCTGGCCTTCAACACGGCCGCCGCGAGCGTGAAGGACAAGGCCGTCCGGCAGGCCATGGCCCAGGTGATCAACCGCAGCGAGCTGGTCAGCAAGGTCTACGGCTCCCAGGCCGAGCCGCTGTACTCCTTGGTCCCGGCCAGCATCACCGGCCACTCCAACTCGTTCTTCAACAAGTACGGCGACCCCAGCGTCAGCAAGGCGAAGAACCTGCTGAAGGGCGCGGGCGTCAACCAGCCGGTGAAGCTGACCCTGCACTACACGACCGACCACTACGGCGCGGCCACCAAGACCGAGTTCGAGCAGATCCAGAAGCAGCTCAACGACAGCGGCCTGTTCGACGTCGACATCCAGGGCACCCCCTGGGACAAGTTCCGCCCGGCCGAGCTGAAGGGCCAGTTCGACGTGTTCGGCATGGGCTGGTTCCCCGACTTCCCCGACGCGGACAACTTCATCGCGCCGTTCCTCGACAAGGACAACACCCTCAACTCGCCGTACGCCAACCCCAAGATCATGAACACCCTGATCCCGCAGTCCCGGCGCGAGGCCGACCGGCTCTCCGCCGCGGACAGCCTCACCGAGATGCAGGACATCGTCGCCGCCGACGTGCCGATGATCCCGCTGTGGCAGGGCAAGCAGTACGTCGCCGCCCGCGACGACATCACCGGCACCGCCTACGCCCTCAACTCCTCCTCCACGCTCCAGCTGTGGGAGCTGGGCCGCGGCGTGAGCGACTGACGCGCCGACCCGGCCGCACCGGAGAAAGGGCCGGCCCCCTCCCGAGCGGGAGGGGGCCGGCCCTTTTCGGCGTCGTGAGCGGTCACTGCGCGCCCGGGCGCACCAGACCGCTCTCGTACGCGTACACCGCCGCCTGCACCCGGTCGCGCAGGCCCAGCTTGGTCAGCACGTGCCCCACATGGGTCTTGACCGTCGTCTCGCTCACGAAGAGGTCCGCGGCGATCTCCGCGTTGGACAGCCCGCGCGCCACCAGCTTGAGCACCTCCACCTCACGCTCGGTCAGCGTGTGCAGGGCGTCCGGCACCGGCTCCTCCCCGGAGGGCAGGTGCGTGGCGTACTTGTCGAGCAGCCGGCGGGTGATGCTGGGCGCCAGCATCGCCTCGCCGCCCGCCACCACCCGGATCGCCTGCACCAGCTCGTTGGCCGGGGCGTCCTTCAGCAAGAAGCCGCTGGCGCCCGCCTTCAACGCCTCCACCACGTACTCGTCGAGGTCGAAGGTGGTCAGCACCAGGACCTTCGCCGGGCCGTCGCGGTCGGGCCCGGTGATCTGCCGGGTGGCCTCCACCCCGTCCATCCGCGGCATGCGGATGTCCATCAGCACCACGTCGGGCTGCAGCGCCCGCACCTGGTCGAGAGCCTGGAGGCCGTCACCGGCCTCGCCGACGACGGCGAGATCCTGCTCGGCCTCCAGGATCATCCGGAAGCCGGTGCGCAGCAGCGGCTGGTCGTCGACCAGTAGGACGCGGATGGCCACGGTGAGTCTCCTTCGCTAGTCCGGCCCCATTGTGCCCTGCGCGTCCTGGCCGCCCCGCGCCTGGTCGGGCACCGTGGCCAGGGGCAGCGGATAGGGCGGGGGAGTGCCACCGAACTCCGGGCAGTGCGCCTGGTGGTCGCACCAGCCGCACAGCTTCGTCGGCCGGGGCCGCCAGTCGCCGGTCTCCGTCGCCCGGCGGATCGCCTCCCACAGCGCCAGCAGCTTGCGCTCCACCCGCTCCAGGTCCGCCGGGACCGGGTCGTAGGTCAGGACGTCGCCGCTGCCCAGGTAGACCAGCTGCAGGCGGCGCGGGACGACCCGCTTCAGCCGCCACACCACCAGCGCGTAGAACTTCATCTGGAACAGGGCGCCCTCGGCGTACTCGGGGCGCGGGGCCTTGCCCGTCTTGTAGTCGACGATGCGGACCTCGCCGGTGGGCGCCACGTCGACGCGGTCGATGATGCCGCGCAGCCGCAGCCCCGAGTCCAGCTCCGTCTCCACGAACAGCTCGCGCTCGGCGGGCTCCAGGCGGCTCGGATCCTCCAGCGTGAACCAGCGCTCCACCAGCCGCTCCGCCTCGGTGAGCCAGCCCGCCAGCCGCTCGCCCGCCGGATCGTCGGCGAACAGCTCGCCGACCTCCGGGCGGTCGGCGAGCAGCCGCTCCCACTGGCCCGGGACCAGCGCCTTCGCCCGTGGGGCGGTGCGCTCGCCGGCGGGCGCGTCGAAGAGGCGCTCCAGCACCGCGTGCACCAAGGTGCCCCGCGTCGCCGCCTCGCTGGGCTTCTCCGGCAGCCGGTCGATCACCCGGAACCGGTACAGCAGCGGGCACTGCATGAAGTCACCGGCGCGGGAGGGCGAGAGCGAGGCGGGCGCTATCGCGACCACCGGCCTCGGCACGGCGGCCGTCGCCGCCACCGCCCCCGCCGGCGCACCGGCGTCCTCCGCGACACCCTCGCTGCTCGTCTCCATGCCCACAGACCTTACGGCCCCCCACCGACAGACCCGGTCACGGTTGTGACGTGCGGGTCCGGGGGTAGGCACTGGGGTGCCGGGGCGGGCCCGACGGTGCCCGCCGCATACCATCGACACCAGACCCACCCGCCCGGCAGGCGCGGGAGACGCGACGAACGAGGGGACACCGTGGACGTGAGCGGCGGCAACGAACGGCCGCGACCCGGCGACGCCCAGTCGCCCGACCCCCACGCACACCCTCCGGCCGACCAGAACCCCACGCCGTCCGAAACCGAAACCGACCCGACCCCGCCCCCCGAGCCGGCCCCGACCGACGCGCCCTCGGACGCCCGACCCCCGGCTCACCCGGACCCGTCCGGAAACGACCCGGCCCCGCCGCCCGGCCCGCACCAGTCCGCCCCGACCCCGGACGCCCAGCCGCCGTCGGACGACCCCGCTCGGCCCCACCCACCCGCCGCGCCCGCCGACCGGCCCGTGCCGCCCGGCAGCGGTGCCGCCGAGCCCGGCGAGACCGAACCCCGGCACACCCCCTCGTCCGAGCCGCACGGGCACGCCCCGACGCCGGACAGCCGGCCGGCCAGGACCCCCGCCCACTCCGGCCCGCACAGCGCCCGCCGGCCCCCGGCCAGGCGACGGCGCGGGGATCCCGGGGGCGGGCTGCTGATGGGGCGGCCGTTCGGGGTGCCGGTGTACGTCGCGCCCAGCTGGTTCCTGGTCGCCGCCCTGATCACCTGGGTGTTCGGCGGCCAGCTCGACCGCGTGCTGCCCGAGCTGGGCGCCGCCCGCTACCTCGTCGCCCTCTTCTTCGCGGTCGCCTTCTACGCCTCCGTCCTCGTCCACGAGCTGGCCCACACCGTCGCCGCCCTCCGCTTCAAGCTTCCCGTCCGCCGCATCCAGCTCCAGTTCTTCGGCGGCGTCTCCGAGATCGAGAAGGAGTCGGAGTCCCCGGGCCGCGAATTCGTGCTGGCCTTCGTCGGCCCCCTGCTCTCCCTCGTCCTCGCCGGCGTCTTCTACCTCGCCCTGCTGCCCGTGGAACCCGGGACCGTACCCGGCGTACTGCTCGCCGGCCTGATGATCTCCAACCTCCTCGTGGCCGCCTTCAACCTCCTCCCCGGCCTCCCCCTGGACGGCGGCCGGATGCTGCGCGCCGTCGTCTGGAAGATCACCGGCCGGCCCATGAGCGGCACCGTCGCCGCCGCCTGGGTCGGCCGCGCGCTCGCCCTCACCGTCCTCATCGGCCTGCCCCTGCTGACCCAGTCCGGCGCGCTCGGCCCCGCCGCCGAGGACAACATCGGCACCGACACCGTCATGGACGCCCTGCTCGCCGCCATCCTCGCCGCGATCATCTGGACCGGCGCCGGCAACAGCCTGCGCATGGCCCGCCTGCGCGAACACCTCCCCGAGCTGCGCGCCCGCACCCTCACCCGGCGCGCCGTCCCCGTCGCCGCCGACACCCCCCTCTCCGAGGCCCTGCGCCGCGCCAACGCCTCCGGCGCCCGCGCCCTGGTCGTCGTCGACGCCGACGGCGGCCCCGTCTCCCTGGTCCGCGAGGCCGCCATCGTCGGCGTACCCGAGCACCGCCGCCCCTGGGTGCCGGTCAGCGGCCTGGCCCAGGACCTCACCGAGGGCATGCGCGTCTCCGCCGAGCTGTCCGGCGAACAGCTCCTCGACGCCCTGCGCGCCTCGCCGGCCACCGAGTACCTGGTCATCGAGGACACCGGCGAGATCTACGGCGTACTCTCCGCGGCCGACGTCGAGCGCGCCTTCGTCAAGGCGATGGCCCGCCCCTCCTGAGCCCCCGCAGCCCCGGCGTGGTCGGGGCGGCCCACCGGGACCGGTAGGCTGGTCACATGTCCGAACCGACCGGTGCCGCCCGCAGGCGCGGGCCCTTCAAGGTCGGGGACCAGGTACAGCTGACCGACCCCAAGGGCCGCCACTACACGTTCACGCTCGAGGCCGGGAAGAACTTCCACACCCACAAGGGTTCCTTCCCGCACGACGAGCTGATCGGCGCACCCGAGGGCAGCGTCGTCCGCACCACCGGGAACGTCGCCTACCTCGCGCTGCGCCCCCTGCTCCCCGACTACGTCCTGTCCATGCCCCGCGGGGCGGCCGTCGTCTACCCCAAGGACGCCGGACAGATCCTCGCCTTCGCCGACATCTTCCCCGGCGCCCGCGTCGTCGAGGCCGGCGTCGGCTCCGGCTCGCTCAGCAGCTTCCTGCTGCGCGCCATCGGCGACCAGGGCATGCTGCACTCCTACGAGCGCCGCGAGGACTTCGCCGACATCGCCCGGCAGAACGTGGAGCGCTACTTCGGCGGCCCGCACCCCGCCTGGCAGCTCACTGTCGGCGACCTCCAGGACCACCTGTCCGACACCGACGTCGACCGCGTCATCCTGGACATGCTGGCCCCCTGGGAGTGCCTGGAGGCCGTCTCCAAGGCCCTGGTGCCCGGCGGCATCCTGTGCTGCTACGTCGCCACCACCACCCAGCTCGCCCGGACCGTGGAGTCCATCCGCGAGATCGGCTCCTTCAACGAGCCGACCGCCTGGGAGTCGATGATCCGCAACTGGCACATCGAGGGCCTCGCCGTCCGCCCCGACCACCGCATGATCGGCCACACCGGCTTCCTGCTCACCGCCCGCCGCCTCGCCGACGGCGTCGAGCCGCCCATGCGCCGCCGCCGCCCCGCCAAGGGCGCCTACGGCGAGGACTACGCCGGCCCCAACGCCGACGGCGGCACCACCGGCCGCTGAGCCGCACCGCCCGCCACGCCAACACCCCGGCGCCGTGGCGCACTTCCGGCACCCGCCCGGCAAGTGCGACGCGGCGCCGGTGCGTTGACCACCCATCCCTGGAGTCACGGCGGAAGCCTGCCCCCGGGCAACCGCATCGGGTACCCACCCCGCCGTTCCCCCGCACTGTGACGTGTGGCACGATGCCGAGACCCCCGCCGGCACCGCCCTCACAGGAGACGCGCCCCGTGCAGCCACCCTCCGCCGCCCCGGACCTCTCGCACACGCACACCCGGCCGATCCACTGGGTCGCCACCGCCACGGCCCTCGCCGGCGTCATCGCGCTGTCCGCGCTCCTCCAGCCCGACGCCGCGACGGCCGCCCAGCCCCCCGCGTCCGCCGCCGGCCCCCGAAGCACCCCCGCCGACACCGCACCGCCCGACCCGGCACACGTCGCCTTCCCACTGCGGTGCGGCCCGGTCGAGACCGTCGTGCGCACCAAGGCCGCCGGCGACCTCGACGGCGACGGCCGCCCCGAGACGGTGGTGGCCGTCCACTGCGACGCACCCACCGGGACCCCGCCCGACGCGGTCTACGTCCTCACCCGGGGCCCGTCCGCCAGCACACCCCGCGTGGTGGCCACCCTCGTCGGCCCCGAGGAGCGCCGCAACGTCACCGCACTCGCGGTGCGCGACGGCGCCGTCCTAGCCACCCTGCTCGGCTACTCGTCGGTGGATGTGCCCAGTTGCTGCCCCGACGTCACCGATGACGCGAAGTGGCGGTGGAAGGGCGGCGCGTTCGTCCGCTCCACGCCCACGCAGGCGCGGCCCGTGTGACACGAGGGAGCCGACACCGGGGCCGTCAGCTGTGACCCATCAGACAGCGGTCACGCAGAGTACAGGAAGTATCACGATTTGGTCACTCTGCGTCCGGACCGTACACCTCGGCCCTGTCCGAAACCCGCCGTACGTGGATGCACTCCCCGGGACACTCCTTCGCCGAGTCGACCACGTCCGGCAACAGCGGCAACGGCACCGGCGCCGTCGCGCCCGCGCTCTGCAGCAGCTCGTCGCCCGCGCCCTTCACATAGGCCAGACCGTCGATGTCCAGCTCGAACACCTCCGGCGCGTACTGCGCGCAGATGCCGTCACCGGTACACAGGTCCTGATCGATCCAGACCTCCAGCGCCTCACCCTCGGCCCCGGCCCGCTGCTGCACGATGCTCCTCTCCTGCCCTCCGCTGCCCCGAGCCGCCCGGGAATCCGGCCAGCTCCGACGGGTGTTGAACACGTCGACCCTACCCGCGCCGGGGTTCCGACCACGATCGGTGGGTATTCCCCTGGCGTGAGGGAGAGCGCAAGGGTGAAGATCGGACACACCCCGACGGTCTTTGTGATCTAGGGGTTTCAATCGACACCCACCCAGGTAGGGTCTGGAAGCGTCCAGCTCCCCATGGAGGAGGTGAGGACCGTGGCAGCCCACGACGACGACATGAACCGCGGCATCCGCCCGGGACGCGGGTCCGAGGACCCGGCCGGGCAGATGGCCTACCTTGAGCAGGAGATCGCCGTCCTGCGACGCAAGCTCGCCGACTCTCCGCGGCACACGAGAATTCTCGAAGAGCGGATCGTCGAGTTGCAGACCAACCTGGCCGGCGTGTCCGCCCAGAACGAACGACTCGCCGGCACCCTGCGCGAGGCCCGCGACCAGATCGTGGCCCTCAAGGAAGAGGTCGACCGGCTCGCCCAGCCGCCCGCCGGCTTCGGCGTCTTCCTGCAGGCCAACGAGGACGGCACCGCCGACATCTTCACCGGCGGCCGCAAGCTCCGGGTGAACGTCAGCCCCAGCGTCGAGCTGGACGACCTGCGCCGCGGCCAGGAAGTCATGCTCAACGAAGCGCTCAACGTGGTCGAGGCCATGGAGTTCGAGAGCGTCGGCGACATCGTCACCCTCAAGGAGATCCTCGAGGACGGCGAGCGCGCCCTGGTGCTCGGACACACCGACGAGGAGCGCGTGGTCCGCCTCGCCGAACCCCTGCGGGGCATCACCATCCGCCCCGGCGACGCCCTCCTGCTCGAACCCCGCTCCGGCTACGTCTACGAGATCGTCCCCAAGAGCGAGGTCGAGGAACTCGTCCTCGAAGAGGTCCCCGACATCGGCTACGAGCAGATCGGCGGCCTCGGCGGACAGATCGAGATGATCCGCGACGCGGTCGAGCTCCCCTACCTCTACCCCGACCTCTTCAAGGAGCACGAGCTGCGCCCGCCCAAGGGCGTCCTGCTCTACGGACCCCCCGGATGCGGTAAGACCCTCATCGCCAAGGCCGTGGCCAACTCGCTCGCCAAGAAGGTCGCCGAGGTCACCGGCCAGGCCGCCGGCAAGAGCTTCTTCCTCAACATCAAGGGCCCCGAGCTGCTCAACAAGTACGTCGGCGAGACCGAGCGGCAGATCCGCCTGGTCTTCCAGCGGGCCCGGGAGAAGGCCAGCGAGGGCACCCCCGTCATCGTCTTCTTCGACGAGATGGAGTCCCTCTTCCGCACCCGCGGCTCCGGCGTCAGCTCGGACGTGGAGAACACCATCGTCCCGCAGCTGCTCGCCGAGATCGACGGCGTGGAGGGCCTGCAGAACGTGGTCGTGATCGGCGCCTCCAACCGCGAGGACATGATCGACCCCGCCATCCTGCGACCCGGCCGGCTCGACGTGAAGATCAAGATCGAGCGTCCGGACGCCGAGGCGGCCAAGGACATCTTCGGCAAGTACCTCACCGAACGCCTCCCGCTGCACGTCGACGATCTCGCCGAGCACGGCAAGGACAAGTCGGTCACCGTCGCCAGCATGATCCAGACGGCGGTGGAACACATGTACGCCGAATCCGAGGAGAACCGCTTCCTGGAAGTCACCTACGCCAACGGCGACAAGGAAGTCCTCTACTTCAAGGACTTCAATTCCGGCGCCATGATCGAGAACATCGTGGGCCGCGCCAAGAAGATGGCGATCAAGGACTTCCTGGACAAGGACCAGAAGGGCCTCCGCGTCTCCCACCTCCTCCAGGCCTGCGTGGACGAGTTCAAGGAGAACGAGGACCTGCCCAACACCACCAACCCGGACGACTGGGCCCGAATCTCCGGAAAGAAGGGCGAGCGGATCGTCTACATCCGCACCCTCGTCACCGGAAAGCAGGGCGCGGACACCGGACGCTCCATCGACACGGTGGCCAACACCGGTCAGTACCTCTAAAAAGCGGGACGGCTGCGGGTCCCCACAGCGGGTACCCGCAGCCGACTGCTTTCCGGGGACACGGCTGGAGCACAGCAAATGACGCAAATGATCTCCCCACCAGCGCAAAGGCGTTCTAGGCTCTTCCATACCGCCGAGTCGCGCAGTGCAAGGAGGGCCGCATGACCGTACGGCGAGTGATGGGTATCGAGACGGAGTACGGGATCTCCGTCCCCGGTCACCCGAACGCCAATGCCATGCTCACCTCGTCCCAGATCGTCAACGCCTACGCGGCGGCGATGCACCGGGCCCGCCGGGCCCGCTGGGACTTCGAGGAGGAGAACCCGCTGCGGGACGCGCGAGGCTTCGACCTCACCCGGGAGGCCGCCGACTCCAGCCAGCTCACCGACGAGGACATCGGCCTCGCCAACGTCATCCTCACCAACGGAGCCCGGCTCTACGTCGACCACGCCCACCCCGAGTACAGCTCGCCCGAGATCACCAACCCGCGCGACGCCGTCCTGTGGGACAAGGCCGGCGAACGGATCATGGCCGAGGCCGCCGAGCGCGCCGCGCAACTGCCCGGCGCCCAGCCGATCCACCTCTACAAGAACAACACCGACAACAAGGGCGCCTCCTACGGCACCCACGAGAACTACCTGATGAAGCGGGAGACCGCCTTCTCGGACATCGTGCGCCACCTGACCCCCTTCTTCGTCTCCCGGCAGGTCTTCGCCGGCGCCGGACGGGTCGGCATCGGGCAGGACGGCCACGAACACGGCTTCCAGCTCAGCCAGCGCGCCGACTACTTCGAGGTCGAGGTCGGCCTGGAGACCACCCTCAAGCGGCCCATCATCAACACCCGCGACGAACCGCACGCCGACGCGGAGAAGTACCGCCGGCTGCACGTGATCATCGGCGACGCCAACCTCTCCGAGATCTCGACCTACCTCAAACTGGGCACCACCTCGCTGGTCCTGTCCATGATCGAGGACGGCTTCATCGCGGTCGACCTCGCCGTCGACCAGCCCGTACGCACCCTCCACCAGGTCTCCCACGACCCGACCCTCAAGCGCCAGGTCACCCTGCGCAGCGGACGCACACTGACCGCCGTGCAGCTCCAGATGGAGTACTACGAGCTGGCCCGCAAGTACGTCGAGGAGCGGTACGGGGCGGACGCCGACGACCAGACCAAGGACGTCCTCGGCCGCTGGGAGGACACCCTCAACCGGCTCGAGAACGACCCCATGAGCCTGGCCGGCGAACTGGACTGGGTCGCCAAGCGCGAGCTGATGGAGGGCTACCGGCGCCGCGACGGCCTCGACTGGGACGCCGCCCGGCTCCACCTGGTCGACCTCCAGTACGCCGACGTACGACCCGACAAGGGCCTCTACAACCGCCTCGTCGACCGCGGGCGCATCAAGCGGCTGCTGGACGAGGACGAGGTCGAGCGGGCCCGCACCAAGCCCCCCGAGGACACCCGGGCGTACTTCCGCGGACGCTGCCTGGAGCAGTACGCGGACGACGTCGCGGCGGCCTCCTGGGACTCGGTGATCTTCGACCTCCCGGGCCGGGACTCGCTCCAGCGGGTACCGACCCTGGAACCGCTCCGCGGCACGCGCAACCACGTCAAGGAGCTGCTCGACCGCTGCCGCACCGCGGACGACCTGGTCAGGGTGCTGGCCGGGGAGTGATCGGCAGCGAGCGGGTACACATCAGGACAACGACGAACCGAGCGGGGTGAGGGACATGGCGACCAAGGACACCGGCGGCGGGCAGCAGAAGGCCACGCGGTCCACGGAGGAGGTCGAGGAGCAGGCGCAGGACGCACAGGCGTCCGACGACCTCAAGGAGCGCCAGGAGAAGCTGAGCGACGATGTCGACTCGGTGCTGGACGAGATCGACGATGTCCTCGAGGAGAACGCCGAGGATTTCGTGCGTTCCTTCGTTCAGAAGGGTGGACAGTAGATTCGCCTTCGAATCTAAGGTCCGGGAATCGGGGGGTCGGTGAGCGAAGGTCAGGGGACGAAGCGTTGCTCGCGGTGCAAGGAGGTCGTGCCGCGGGCGGCCTTCGCCCGTAATGGGGCGATGCGCGACGGTCTGCAGGCCTACTGCCGGGAGTGCTGGGCGGCGTATCACCAGGCTCGGCAGGTGGCCAAGGGCAAGAATGTCCGTCCGCGGGTGGCGACGCCCGAGGGGCACAAGTACTGCCGGAGCTGCGGTGAGATCAAACCGCACAGTGAGTGGCACCGGAACGCAACCGCGTCCGACGGGCTGTCGACACGGTGCAAGGCATGTCGGGCCACGCAGGCGCGGCGGGATCATCTGAAGCGGCAGTACGGCCTCACGGAGGACGAGCGGGAGGCGTTGGTCTCGGCTCAGCGGGGTGTCTGCTGCATCTGTCTGGCGGCTTCCCCCGTACATGTGGATCACTGCCACGAGACGGGTAGGGTCCGTGGCGTACTGTGCTTCAGCTGCAACGCAGCGCTGGGGCAGTTCAAGGATCAGCCCGAGGCCATAAGGCGGGCTGCCGCATACGTGGAAGGAACCGCGTGGAAGCCAACACTCGTAGCACCGGGCGTCTACCAGCTGCCTTCCTGACCCCGGGGTCCTCCTCCTTCATGGACTTCCTCGGGGAGCACCAGCCGGAGATGCTGCCCGGGAAGCGGCAGCTGCCTCCGGTGCAGGGTGTCGTGGAGGCACCGCACGGCACGACGATCGTGGCCGTGACCTTCCCGGGCGGCGTGGTGCTGGCCGGTGACCGGCGGGCCACGATGGGCAACGTCATCGCGCAGCGCGACATCGAGAAGGTCTTCCCCGCCGACGAGTACTCGGCGGTGGGCATCGCTGGCACGGCGGGCCTCGCGGTGGAGATGGTGAAGCTCTTCCAGTTGGAGCTGGAGCACTTCGAGAAGGTGGAGGGTGCCCAGCTCTCGCTGGAGGGCAAGGCGAACCGGCTGTCCACCATGATCCGGTCCAATCTGGGCATGGCGATGCAGGGTCTTGCCGTGGTGCCGTTGTTCGCCGGGTTCGACCTGGATCGGGACCGAGGTCGGATCTTCTCGTACGACGTGACGGGCGGGCGTTCCGAGGAGCACAACTTCGCCGCGACCGGGTCCGGGTCGGTGTTCGCGCGGGGTGCGATGAAGAAGCTGTTCCGCGACGACCTGAGCGAGGACCAGGCGACCACGCTGGTCGTCCAGGCGCTGTACGACGCGGCCGACGACGATTCGGCGACCGGTGGTCCGGATGTCGCCCGGCGGATCTTCCCGATCATCACCGTGATCACCGAGGACGGTTTCCGGCGGCTGACCGAGGAGGAGTCCTCCCGGCTCGCCCGGTCGGTGCTCGAGCGGCGGCTCGAGCAGCCCGACGGGCCGCGCGCCGAGCTGCTTTAGGAGGCCCCGGTGAGGGCAGGTGGTCCAGTGACTTCGACAGAAAGGGACGGTTGACCGGTGTCGACGCCGTTCTATGTCTCACCCCAGCAGGCCATGGCCGACCGTGCGGAGTACGCCCGTAAGGGCATTGCTCGCGGCCGGAGCCTGGTCGTGCTCCAGTACGCCGACGGGATCGTGTTCGTCGGCGAGAACCCGTCCCGCGCGCTGCACAAGTTCAGCGAGATCTACGACCGCATCGGTTTCGCCGCGGCCGGCAAGTACAACGAGTACGAGAATCTGCGCATCGGTGGCGTGCGCTATGCCGACCTGCGGGGTTACACCTACGACCGGGACGACGTCACGGCGCGTGGGCTGGCCAACGTCTACGCGCAGACGCTGGGCACGATCTTCTCCAGCCAGGCCGAGAAGCCGTACGAGGTGGAGCTGGTCGTCGCGGAGGTCGGGGAGGGCCCGGAGAGCGATCAGATCTACCGGCTTCCGCACGACGGCTCGATCGTGGACGAGCACGGCTCGGTGGCGGTCGGCGGGAACGCGGAGCAGATCAGCGGGTATCTGGATCAGCGTCACCGTGATGCCATGACGCTGGCGGAGGCGCTGAAGCTGGCGGTGCAGGCGCTCTCCCGGGACACGAACGGTTCGGAGCGGGAGATTCCAGCGGAGCGTCTCGAGGTGGCGGTGCTGGACCGTACGCGTCCGCAGAAGCGCAAGTTCAAGCGCATCACCGGTAACCAGCTGTCCCGCCTCCTGGAGGGCGGGGCGGTGTCTGCGCCGGACGAGGACGAGGAGTAGCGGGTCGGTGGGCGCCCGTCGGTCACCGGCCGCCGGGCGCCGCGGTGGAGGTCCGTACCACGAGTTCCACCGGCATGTCGCCGCTTTCGGGGGTCTCGCCCTCCAGGACGGCCAGCAGTGTGCGCATGCCCCGTGCGCCGAAGGCTTCGGCGTCGAGGCGTACCGTGGTCAGTTCGGGGTCGATGACGGTGGCCGTACCGAGGTCGTCGAGTCCGGTCACGGAGAGGTCCTGCGGGATGCGCACCCCGACGCGTCGCGCGGCCTTGTAGGCGCCCGCTGCCAGCTTGTCGTCGTCGCAGACCAGTGCGGTGGGCCGGGGTCCCGGTGCGGTGAGCGCGGCCTCGACGGCGCGTTGGGCGTCCTCCACGGAGATGGCGGCGCGCGCCGTGCGCAGGGTGGTGCCGGGGGAGTCGGCGAGTCGGGCGGCCAGTTCGCGCGCCCGTACCTCGAAGGTCCATGAGGGGATGTCCGCCGCGAGGTGCAGGAACCGGCGGTGGCCGAGGTCGAGCAGGTGTTCGGCGACCTGTCGCACGCCGTCCGCGATGTCCAGGTTCACGGTGGTGGCGCCGAGGCTGCCTTCGGGGTCGCTGTCCAGCATCACGAGTGGCAGGTGGTCCCCTCGGATGGCGCTGAGCGCGTCCGCCGACATCGAGGAGGCGAGCACGCCGTCCAGTGCGGACTGGGCCGAGGCGAAGGGGTCCCGGGCGGGGCCGACGCCCTCGGGGGAGGGGTAGAGGACGACGCCGAAGCCGTGCTCGGCGGCCACCCGCGCCGCCCCGGTGTATACGCCGGCGAAGAATTCCGTGGTCAGCGCCGGCACGACAAGGAGCACCGTCCGGGTGCGGCCGAGGCGCAGGTTGCGCGCGGCGAGGTTGGGTCGGTAGCCCAGTTCGCGCGCCGCCTCGCGTACGCGTCGTGCCGTCGGTTCGGAGACGCGTCCTCGCCATTTGTCGCCGAGGACGAGGGAGACGGCGGCCTGGGAGACGCCGGCGGCCTGGGCGACGTCCCGGCTCGTGGGGCGGGTGCTGCCTCGTGCCACCGTGGGCCTGCTTCCTCGTCTGGACTCGCGAACAGCCGTCATGGTACGTATGACCGCGGTAGTTATACGTACAACGTGAAGGAAGGCGGGTACGGC
Source organism: Streptomyces sp. NPDC048182 (assembly GCF_043202555.1). NCBI lineage: Bacteria > Bacillati > Actinomycetota > Actinomycetes > Kitasatosporales > Streptomycetaceae > Streptomyces > Streptomyces sp. NPDC048182. The sequence continues at coordinate 145,182 of NZ_JBIDAQ010000014.1, forward strand.
ATGGCCGGTGGCTACGCGGAGATCCTGCGCACTCGGCACGCCGCCCGGCTGCTGGTCGGCACGCTCGTCGGGCGGCTGCCCAACGCGACCGCCGCGATCGCGATCGTGCTGTTCGTGCGCGCCGAGGGGGGTTCGTACAGCCTGGCGGGGGCGCTGGCCGCGGTGTACGGCGTGTCCAACGCGGTGGGGCAGCCGGTGCTGGGCCGGCTGGTGGACCTGCACGGGCAGCCGCGGGTGCAGTTGCCCGCCGCGGTGCTGTCGGCGGCGGCGATGGCCGTCTTCGCCTTCGCCGGCACCGGTTCGCCCCTGCTGGCCCATGCGGCCGTCGCGCTCTCGGGGCTCTTCACGCCCCCGCTGGAGGGCGGTCTGCGGGCGCTGTGGCCGAGTGTGCTGCGGCAGGAGGGGCAGGTGCACACGGCGTACGCGATGGACGCGGTCGCCCAGGAGGTGATGTTCACCGTCGGGCCGCTGCTGGTGACGGTGTGCGTGGCGCTGTGGTCGCCGCAGGCGGCCCTGCTGGCGCTGAACGCGCTGGGCGTGCTCGGCGCGCTGTCGGTGGTCGTCTCGCCCCCGTCGCGCGCGTGGCGTTCGGCGCCGCGCGAGGCGCACTGGCTGGGCGCCCTGCGCTCGCCGGGGCTGCTGGCGCTCCTCGGCGCGTTCCTGTTCATCGGCATGGCGCTGGGTTCCATCACCGTGGCCTCGGTGCCGTACGCGGACGGCCACGGGGGTGACGCGGTCTACGGCTGGCTGATGGCGGCCCTCGGGCTCGGCGCGCTCGTCGGAGGCGCCGTGTACGGGGCGCGGCGGTGGGCGGGGTCCCCGGCCCGGCGACTGCGGTGGCTGGTGGCGCTGCTGGCGGTGTGTTATCTCCCGTTGCTGCTGATGCCGGGCGCGTTGGCCATGGTGGCGCTCACGGCGCTGGCCGGTGTCTTCCTGGCGCCGTGCATCGCCTGCGCGTTCGTGCTGGTCGACCTGCACGCGCCGCGGGGGACGGTGACGGAGGCGTTCTCCTGGCTGGTGACGACGTTCACGGTGGGCGCGTCGGTGGGTACGGGCCTGGCGGGGCCGGTGGTGGAGGCGGGCGGGGCGCTGTGGGGGTTCGCGCTGCCGGGGGCGGCCGGGGCGGCCTCGCTGGCGGTGTTGCTGTGCACCGGGCGGGTCCTCGCAGCTCCCGCCGGGGGAGGGGTGGTTGCGGCTTCATCGGAAAATGATCCGAACCGGGCGGCCGAACCCCGTTTCAGTTCGGGGGATCGGGCGTAATGTTCAGTCATGGACCGCCGCATTTTCGGGCTGGAGAACGAGTACGGCGTCACGTGCACGTTCAGGGGACAGCGCCGCCTGTCGCCTGACGAGGTGGCGCGCTACCTCTTCCGCCGTGTCGTGTCATGGGGCCGCAGCAGCAATGTGTTTCTGCGCAACGGGGCCCGCCTCTATCTCGACGTGGGATCACATCCGGAATACGCCACACCCGAGTGTGACAACGTGATCGAGCTCGTCACCCACGACAAGGCGGGCGAGCGCATTCTCGAGGGACTGCTGGTCGACGCCGAGCGCCGCCTGCACGAGGAGGGAATCGCGGGCGACGTCTACCTCTTCAAGAACAACACGGACTCGGCCGGCAACTCCTATGGCTGCCACGAGAACTATCTGGTGGCCCGGCACGGGGAGTTCTCCCGGCTCGCGGACATCCTGATCCCGTTCCTGGTGACCCGCCAGCTGCTGTGCGGCGCGGGCAAGGTGCTGCAGACGCCGCGCGGTGCGGTGTACTGCGTGAGTCAGCGCGCGGAGCACATCTGGGAGGGCGTCTCCTCGGCGACCACCCGTTCCCGGCCGATCATCAACACCCGCGACGAGCCGCACGCGGACGCCGAGCGCTACCGCCGGCTGCATGTCATCGTCGGTGACTCGAACATGTCGGAGACGACGATGCTGCTCAAGGTCGGCGCCACCGACCTGGTGCTGCGCATGATCGAGGCGGGCACGGTGATGCGGGACCTCACCCTGGAGAACCCGATCCGGGCGATCCGCGAGGTCAGCCACGACATCACCGGGCGCCGCAAGGTGCGTCTGGCCAGCGGCCGGGAGGCGTCGGCGCTCGAGGTGCAGCGGGAGTACTTCGAGAAGGCCGTGGACTTCTGCGAGCGGCGCGGCATCCGCACGGGCACGGTGGAGCGGGTCCTGGAGCTGTGGGGCCGCACGCTGGACGCGATCGAGGCCGAGGACCTCGACCGCATCGGCACCGAGATCGACTGGGTGATGAAGTACAAGCTCATCGAGCGGTACCGGGCCAAGCACAACATGACGATGTCGCATCCGCGGGTCGCGCAGATAGACCTCGCCTACCACGACATCCACCGGCGTCGTGGGCTGTACTACCTGCTGGAGAAGAAGGGTCAGGCGGCGCGGGTCGCCAACGACTTGAAGATCTTCGAGGGCAAGTCGGTGCCGCCGCAGACCACCCGGGCCCGGCTGCGCGGTGACTTCATCCGGCGGGCGCAGGAGCAGCGCCGGGACTTCACCGTCGACTGGGTGCATCTGAAGCTCAACGACCAGGCGCAGCGCACCGTGTTGTGCAAGGACCCGTTCCGCTCGGTGGACGACCGGGTGGAGAAGCTGATCGCCGGGATGTAGGGCGAGGTGGTGTGAGGCCGGAACGCCACACGGGCACCGTGCGTTATGCGTACGGTGCCCTTCGCACGCCGTAGAGTTGCGCGGGCACTTTCGTTCAGGCACCACCGACCGACATCGATTACGAGGCCCCCACCGTGCGCCGACGCTCCCTCCTCATCGCCGTCCCCGCCGGAATGCTGACGCTCGCCGCTTGCGGTGACGACGACTCCGGTTCGGGCAAGGCCAGCGACAGTGCGACGCCGCAGGCGTCGGGCAGTTCCTCCGCGCCGCCGGCGCCGAAGGTGACCGACGGCCCGCTGCCGGCGATCACGGCGGGGACGAAGTTCGGCCAGAAGCCCACCGTGGCCAAGGGCAGCGGCGAGCCGTCCAAGGAACTGGCGGTCAAGACGGTCATCGCGGGCAGCGGGAAGACCGTCGCGGAGAACGACTACGTGTCGGCCGACTACCTCGGCCAGGTCTGGAACACCGCGAAGGTCTTCGACAACTCCTACGACCGCAAGACGCCGCTGGTCATCCAGCTGGCCCAGGGCAGCATCATCGACGGCTGGAGGTATGCGCTGACGGGCAAGAAGGCCGGCAGCCGCGTCCAGTTCTCCGTCCCGCCGACCTGGGGATACGGCGAGCAGGGCAACCAGCAGGCGGGCATCAAGGGCACCGACACACTGGTCTTCGTGGTGGACATCAAGGACACCTTCAACGCGAAGAGCTCCGCGAAGGGCACGAACGCCCCGCAGGACGACAGCGCGCTGCCGAAGGTGGGCACCGACACCGACGGCAAGGCGCCCTCCATCGAGCTGCCGAAGTCCGCCGCGCCGAAGAAGCTCGTCGCCGAGTACGTCATCGAGGGCGACGGCGCGAAGGTCGGCGCGCAGGACAGTGTGCTCGTGCAGTACAAGGGCGTGGTCTGGGACGGCGGCAAGGAGTTCGACTCGACGTACCAGCGCAAGCAGCTGACGTCGTTCTCCCTGCAGCAGGTCGTCAAGGGCTGGGCGCAGGGTCTGACGGGCAAGAAGGTCGGCAGCCGCGTCCTCATCGTCATCCCGCCGGACCTGGGGTACGGCGACAACCCGCCGCAGGGCAGCGGTATCGAGAAGGACTCGACGCTGGTCTTCTCCGTGGACATCCTCGCCAAGATGTGACGCCCGGGGATGTAAGACTGGCCCCGTTGCCTTTCCGCGAACACAGCAGGAGCAAGTCACGTGAGCATCGACAAGCCCGAGATCGACTTCCCTGAGGGCGCCGCCCCGGTGGACCTCGAGATCAAGGACATCTGGGAGGGCGACGGCGAGGTGGCGCAGGCGGGCCAGACCGTCACCGTCCACTACGTGGGTGTCGCCTTCAGCACGGGTGAGGAGTTCGACGCCAGCTGGAACCGCGGCACCCCGTTCCGCTTCCCGCTCGGTGGCGGCCGGGTCATCAAGGGCTGGGACCAGGGCGTGCAGGGCATGAAGGTCGGTGGCCGGCGTCAGCTGACCATCCCGGCCCACCTGGCGTACGGCGACCAGAGCCCGACCCCGGCCATCAAGCCCGGCGAGACGCTGATCTTCGTGGTCGACCTGCTCGGCGTCTGATCGGAACCGATCACTCGCCGATCACCTGGGGTCCATGCCCGGCCGGGCATGGACCTTCGGCTTTTGCCGGGCCCCCGCGGGGCGGTACGGTCATCCGTCGTAAGCACCATAGGGAGAGAAGCGTCGATGGCCATTGCCAAGGCCGAGCGGCTGATGAACCTGGCGCTGTGCCTGCTCGGCACCAGCCGGCCGCTCAGCAAGCGCGAGCTGCGCGACTCCGTCGAGGCGTATGTCGAGGCGTCCCGGGGTGCCGCGGGCGACGACTCCTTCAACCGCATGTTCGAGCGGGACAAGGACGACCTCAGGGAGCTGGGCCTGGTCATCGAGACCGTCGAGGGCCTGGACGGCGAGGTCGGCTACCTGGCCCGCCGGGACAGCAACCGCCTGCCGGCCATCACCCTGGACGCCGAGGAGGCCGCCGCGCTCGGCCTGGCCGCCAAGGTGTGGCAGCAGGCCCGGCTGGCCGGCGCCGCCAGCGGGGCGCTGCAGAAGCTGCGCGCGGCCGGCCTGCCCGAGGACGTCGACCCCTACGGGGCGCACAGCGCCCTGGAGCCGCGCATCCCCGTGCACGAGGCCGCCTTCGAGCCGCTGATGCTGGCCTGCCGCGACCGCCGCCCGGTCGCCTTCGACTACCGCAAGGCCACCGCCGCCCAGCCCGAGCCGCGCACCGTGGAGCCGTGGGCGCTGGAGTGCTGGCGAGGCCACTGGTACCTGGCCGGCTTCGACCGGGACCGCGGCGCCGAGCGGGTCTTCCGGCTGTCCCGGATCACCGGCCGGGTCCGCTCGCGCGGCGGGCGGTTCACCGCGCCGGTGCCGGACGTCGTCACCGTCCGGGAGACGGTGGCGAGCTGGGCGGGGGAGACCGCCGACCGCTCCGCCCGCATCCGGCTGCGCGCCGGCGCCGGCTACCCGCTGCGCGCCCGGGCCGGCGCGGTGCGCGAGGGCGGCGACGGCTGGGACGAGCTGGAGATTCCGTACGGGCACGGCCTGGACGCCTGGCTGGTGGAGTTCGGACCGGACGTGGTGGTCCTGGAACCCGCCGAGCTGCGCGCGGACGTGCTGGACCGGCTGCGTGCCGTGGCCAAGGGCTGAGGGGGCGGACGACACCGTGGCAGGCAGAGCAGTGGCGGGCAGGGCAGTGGCCGGCGGGGCGGTGCCGGGCGGGGCCGGGGCGGGCCGGCCGGTCAAGGCGGTGAACGCCATCGACCAGACCCGGCGGATGCTGTCCCTGGTGACGTATCTGCGCGAGCGCCCCGGCGCCCGGGTCGAGGACGTCGCGCGCGCCTTCGGCATCACCGAGGACGAACTGGTCTCCGACCTCGACGTGCTGCCCATGTGCGGGACCAGCTTCCGCGGCGGCGACCTGCTGGACATCGACACCGACGGCGAGCGCATCTGGTGGCACAATCCGGCCGCGCTCGGCGCCGACGCGGCCGAGCCGCTGCGGCTGGCCGCCGACGAGGCGACCGCGCTTCTCGTGGCCGCCCGGGCGGTGGCGACCCTGCCGGGCCTGCGCGAGGGCGACCGGCAGGCGCTGCTGCGGGCGACGGCCAAGGTGGAGGCGGCGGCCGGCGAGGCGGCCGCCGCCAGCTCGCGCCTCTCCGTCACCTTCGAGTCCGAGGGCGGCGTCTTCGCCGACGTCGACCGGGCCATCTCCGAGCGCCGCCGGCTGTGGATCCGCTACTACTCGCCGGCCCGCGACGAGCTGACCGAGCGGGAGATCGACCCCATCCGGCTGGTCAGCGTCGGCCACACCTACGTGGAGGCGTGGTGCCGGCGCTCCGAGGCGCGGCGCACCTTCCGCCTCGACCGGGTCGCCGAGATCCGCATCCTGGACGAGCCGTCCGCGCCGCCCGAGGTGGAGCTGCGCGACCTGTCGGAGGCGCTGGTGCAGCCGGCCGCCGAGGATCCGGAGGTCGTCGTGGAGGTCGGCCCGGGCGGGCGCTGGGTCGCCGAGTACTACCCGCACGACGAGGCCGAGGAGCTGCCCGAGGGCGGGCTGCGCATCACGCTGCGCACCCCCGACCCGGCCTCGCTGCGCCGACTGGCGCTGCGGCTCGGCCGGGACGGGCGCATCGTCTCCCCGGCCGATCTCGCGGACAGTGCCCGACAGGCCGCCCGCGACGCCCTCGCGGCGTACGACGGGGTGGACCTGGTCGGGGCGGAGGCCGCCGGGGGAGCGGGCGGGTCCGACGCCGGCGGGCGGCACGACAGGCAGGAGCGAGGGCTGTGAACGAGTCGGCGGCGGGCCGGACGGCCGGAGCGAGCGCGGTGAACGAGCCGTCGGCAGGCAGGCCGGCCGGGGCGAGGACGGTCGACGAGTCGGCGCCGGGTCAGACGGCCGGAGTGACGGCGGCGTCCGCGTTCGCCGGGATGCGCCGGGTGTCCCCGGTGGTGTTCAAGGCGGGCTGCCCGGACTGCCGGGGCCGGTTCGAACTCGCCGCGAGCGCGCTGCGGCTGGCCATCGGGGCCAGCAGCCGCACCACCTTCTACTCCTTCACCTGCCCCGACTGCGGCGCGGCCGTCCGCAAGCCGGCCGGGGAGCGGATCGTGGAGCTGCTGACCGGCGGCGGGGTCCGCACCCTGCGGCTGCACCCCACCGTCTGAGACCGTCTAGGCTCGCCCCATGTTCTGGCCGATGTTCGCGGTTGCCGCGGGGTTCCTGGGTCTCGCCGTCCTCACGGTGTTCGCCGTGCCGGTGTTCGTGGAGGCGCAGCGCCTCGGCCGGCAGGTGAGCGAGTCCGCCGACCGGCTCGGACGGGCCGCCGAGGACCTGGAGCGGGCGACGCGCAGCGCGGCTCGGGCCGCCGACGCGCTGTAGTCGCTTGTCCGTGTGATGCGATATGCGTCGCTTCGCCCTGTCACCGGGCGGTCCTGTGCAGGTACGCTGCTGGTCGCGGCGCGGAGAACGAGGCCCGGCCGCGGACGGGAGTACGCACGGGGATTGCCTGACGTTCACCCCCGAGCGTTACGATCGCTGCACACGACGATCGTTCGGACACGTGTCCGGCCGGTCGGACAGCTCCCCCACCCAGTCGCCTCGGTGAGAAGGTAAAGACTTATGTTCGGAAGGCTCGGCGCCCCCGAGATCATTCTCATCCTCGTCGTCATCATCCTGCTGTTCGGCGCGAAGAAGCTTCCGGACATGGCGCGCTCCCTCGGCAAGTCCGCGCGCATCCTCAAGAGCGAGGCCAAGGCGATGAAGGACGACGGCAAGTCCTCCGCCCCCGCCGACCCGCCCAACCCGGACCAGGCCGCGGCGCAGCGCACCATCCAGGCAGCCCCCGGCGACGTGACCAGCTCCCGCCCGGTCACCGAGCCGACGGACTCGACCAAGCGCTGACGAGAGGGCCGGTGACTTCCGGCCCGCCGCACGAGATGGGAACGTGGGTGCCGAAGCCTGCCCGCATCAAGGAGAAGGACCCCGAGGGGCGGATGCCCCTCGCGGAGCACCTGCGTGAGCTGCGCAACCGCCTCGCCAAGGGGCTGCTGGCCATCGTCGCCGTCACGATCGTGGCCGCCTTCTTCTACAACGACATCATCAACTTCTTCACCGACCCGGTCCTCGACTCGGTCGGCTGCTCGAAGTCGTTCGAGGAGCTGGCGAACTCCACCAACGCGGATCCCTGTGCCCAGATCACCATCAACGGCCTGCTCGGCCCCTTCACCCTCGCGCTGAAGGTGTCCCTGATGGCCGGTGTCGTCCTCGCCTCGCCGGTCTGGCTCTACCAGCTCTGGGCCTTCGTCGCGCCCGGTCTGCACCGGCACGAGAAGAAGTACGCGTACGCCTTCGTCGCCACCGGCGTGCCGCTGTTCTTCGCCGGCGCGTTCTTCGCCTACGTCGTGCTGCCCAAGACGGCCGAGGTGCTGATCGAGTTCACGCCGTTCGGTGTCGACAACCTGCTTCCCCTGGACGACCTGCTCGACCTGGTCACGCGCATGGTCGTCGTCTTCGGCCTCTCCTTCGAGCTGCCGCTGCTCCTGGTCATGCTGAACTTCACCGGGATCCTGACCGGCCGGCGGATGCTCGGCTGGTGGCGGGCCATGATCATGGGGATCACCGTCTTCGCGGCGGTCGCCACGCCCAGCACCGACCCGCTGACCATGCTGGCGCTGGCCGGGCCGATCTGGATCCTGTACTTCGGCGCGGTCGCCGTGTCCCTCGTGAACGACCGCCGCCGGGCCCGCCGGATCGCCCTGGAGCCCGCCGACGACGAGGCATCCGACCTCGACCTCACCCCCGAGGACATCGGCGAGATCGAGCCGGTGACCACCGCCCGCGCCCTGCCCGAGCAGTCCTCCCGCGACCGGGTCAACGGCTACGACGACGTGACCTGATCCGGCGGGCGCCCGGCGCCCGGCGTAAAGATCGTCCTGATGTCGGTGCGGCCCGGTACGCTCGAAAGCACGATGACAGAGGATCTCTCCCCGGCCGAGCGGTACGCGGCAGCCCGCGAGCGCGCCGCCGAGCAGGCCACCGCCCTCGCGTCCTTCCGCGAGATGTACGACTTCGGCCTCGACCCCTTCCAGATCGACGCCTGCCGGGCGCTCGAGGACGGCAAGGGCGTGCTGGTGGCCGCGCCCACCGGCTCCGGCAAGACCATCGTCGGCGAGTTCGCCGTCCACCTCGCCCTCCAGCAGGGCAGGAAGTGCTTCTACACGACACCCATCAAGGCCCTGTCGAACCAGAAGTACGCCGACCTGTGCCGCCGGTACGGATCGGACAAGGTGGGCCTGCTCACCGGCGACAACAGCGTGAACTCCGACGCCCCGGTGGTCGTGATGACCACCGAGGTGCTGCGCAACATGCTCTACGCGGGCTCCCAGACCCTCCTCGGCCTCGGCTACGTGGTCATGGACGAGGTGCACTACCTCTCCGACCGCTTCCGCGGCGCCGTGTGGGAAGAGGTGATCATCCACCTCCAGGAGTCGGTCACCCTGGTCTCCCTGTCGGCGACCGTGTCCAACGCGGAGGAGTTCGGCGACTGGCTGGACACCGTGCGCGGCGACACCCAGGTGATCGTCTCCGAGCACCGCCCGGTGCCGCTGTTCCAGCACGTGCTGGCGGGGCGCCGGATGTACGACCTGTTCGAGGAGGGCGAGGGCCGCAAGCGGGCCGTCAACCCCGACCTCACCCGCATGGCCCGCCTGGAGGCCAGCCGGCCCTCCTACCAGGACCGGCGGCGCGGCCGGCACATGCGCGAGGCCGACCGGGAGCGCGAGCGCCGCCAGCGCACCCGGATCTGGACGCCGGGCCGGCCCGAGGTCATCGAGCGGCTCGACAACGAGGGGCTGCTGCCCGCCATCACCTTCATCTTCAGCCGGGCCGGCTGCGAGTCCGCCGTCCAGCAGTGCCTGTACGCCGGGTTGCGGCTCAACGACGAGGAGGCGCGGGAGAGGGTGCGCGCCCTGGTCGAGGAGCGCACCGCCGCCATCCCGCCCGAGGACCTGCACGTCCTCGGCTACTACGAGTGGCTGGAGGGCCTGGAGCGCGGCATCGCCGCCCACCACGCCGGCATGCTGCCCACCTTCAAGGAGGTGGTCGAGGAGCTGTTCGTGCGCGGCCTCGTCAAGGCCGTCTTCGCCACCGAGACCCTGGCCCTCGGCATCAACATGCCGGCCCGCTCGGTGGTCCTGGAGAAGCTGGTCAAGTGGAACGGCGAGCAGCACGCCGACATCACCCCCGGCGAGTTCACCCAGCTCACCGGCCGGGCCGGGCGGCGCGGCATCGACGTCGAGGGCCACGCCGTGGTGCTGTGGCAGCGCGGCATGAACCCCGACCACCTCGCGGGCCTGGCCGGCACCCGCACCTATCCGCTGCGCTCCAGCTTCAAGCCGTCGTACAACATGGCGGTCAACCTGGTCGAGCAGTTCGGCCGGCACCGCTCCCGGGAGCTGCTCGAGACGTCCTTCGCGCAGTTCCAGGCGGACAAGTCGGTGGTCGGCATCTCCCGGCAGGTGCAGCGCAACGAGGAGGGCCTTGAGGGCTACCAGGCGTCCATGACCTGTCACCTCGGCGACTTCGAGGAGTACGCGGGGCTGCGCCGCCAGTTGAAGGACCGCGAGACCGAGCTGGCCCGGCAGGGCGCGGGGCAGCGGCGCGCCGAGGCCGCCGTGGCGCTGGAGAAGCTGAAGCCGGGCGACGTCATCCACGTGCCCACCGGCAAGTACGCGGGCCTCGCCCTGGTGCTCGAGCCGGGGCTGCCCGCCGGCCGGTCCAACGGGCACCGCGGCTTCGAGGGCCACGACGGTCCGCGCCCGCTGGTGCTGACCGCCGAGCGGCAGGTCAAGCGGCTGGCGGCGATGGACTTCCCGGTGCCCGTCGAGCCGCTGGAGCGGATGCGGATCCCCAAGACCTTCAACGCGCGCTCCCCGCAGTCCCGCCGCGACCTCGCCTCCGCGCTGCGCACCAAGGCCGGGCACATCCCGGCCGACCGGCACCGCAAGAAGCGCTCCCAGGCCGCCGACGACAAGGAGATCGCCCGGCTGCGCAAGGCGATCCGCGCCCACCCCTGCCACGGCTGCGACGACCGCGAGGACCACGCCCGCTGGGCCGAGCGCTACCACCGGCTGATGCGCGACACCTCGCAGCTGGAGCGCCGGATCGAGGGCCGCACCAACACCATCGCCCGCACCTTCGACCGCATCGTGGCCCTGCTCACCGAGCTGGACTACCTGCGCGGCGACGAGGTCACCGAGCACGGCAAGCGCCTCGCCCGGCTCTACGGCGAACTCGACCTGCTCGCCAGCGAGTGCCTGCGCGAGGGCGTCTGGGAGGGCCTGGCCCCGGCCGAGCTGGCCGCCTGCGTCTCGGCGCTGGTGTTCGAGTCGCGGGCCGCCGACGACGCCACCACGCCCAAGGTGCCCTCCGGCAAGGCCAAGGCCGCGCTCGGCGAGACCGTACGGATCTGGGGCCGGCTCGACGCCCTGGAGGAGGACTTCCGGATCAGCCAGACCGAGGGCGTCGGCCAGCGCGAGCCCGACCTCGGCTTCGCCTGGGCCGCCTACATGTGGGCGTCCGGCAAGGGCCTGGACGAGGTGCTGCGCGAGGCGGAGATGCCGGCCGGCGACTTCGTGCGCTGGTGCAAGCAGGTCATCGACGTGCTCGGCCAGATCGCCGCCGCCGCGCCCGGCGCGGAGTCGACCGTGCCGAAGAACGCCCGCAAGGCGGTCGAGGCGCTGCTGCGCGGGGTGGTCGCCTACTCGTCGGTGGGCTGACCCCCTCTCAGGGGCCCGGTGGACACCGTCCGCCGGGCCCTTTCGCACGCTCGTACGCCGTCACGTGTGGTGTTCGAGTGACTTCGGGGTGTGCGGAATCCCCGAGGGTACTGCGCCGCCCGCGCCCGTTTCAGGCGCTTGCCGAAGTCTGCCCGGCGTTGATCCGCTCGCCGCTAAGCTCGCCCGCAGCGCACCGAGTTGAGGTGGAATCGCGCGTTTGTTCCCGATGCGCCGAACCTCCCGACGTGCCGCACCCCCAGCGAGCATCCCCGCCCCGCCGACCCGTCTTCAGAGGCCCATATGGTGAGTGTCGATACCCCTCCAGGGCGCCGTGAACTGCCCTACGCGCGCGTGCTCCTGCTGCCGGCCATCGTGATGGCCGCGGCAACCGGGGCCGCCGTCGCCCTGGTGACCGGCCCGGCCCGGCTCGCCGTGCTCTGCTGCGGCGCCGTCGCCACCGTCCTGGTGCTCGCGACGGCGGCCGAGGCGGTGCGCCGAGGCCGCGTCCTGCGCGAGGTGCGCGCCGAACACGCACAGCACAGCGCCCAGTTGGAGCGCCGGGCGGCCGGGCACCACGCCGAGATGGTCCGCCTCGGCGACGAGATCGTGCCCACCGCGCTGCGCTACATGCGGCACGGCAACACCCCCGACGAGACCCTGCGCCACCTCGGCGACCTCGACCCGTCCTACGCCGGCCTCGGCGAACCCCAGCGGCGGCTGATCCGCATGGTGTGCGGCCTGGTCGACCACGAGATCGCGATGCGCGAGTCGGCCGAGCGGTCCTTCGTCGACATCGCCCGGCGCGTCCAGGCCATCGTCCACCAGCAGAACAAGGAACTGCGCGAGATGGAGGAGGACCACGGGCGCAACCCCGAGGTCTTCGACGACCTGCTGCGCATCGACCACGGCACCGCGCTGATCGGCCGCCTCGCCGACTCCATCTCCGTCATCGGCGGCGGCCGGCCCGGCCGCCAGTGGCCCGAACCGGTCGCCCTCTACAGCGTGCTGCGCGGCGCCATGTCCCGGATCCTGGAGTACCGCCGGATCAACCTGGCCTCCATCGCCAAGGTCAACATCAAGGGCACCGCCGTCGAGCCGGTCATCCACGCCGCGGCCGAGCTGCTCGACAACGCCACCCGCTACTCGCCGCCGCACGCCAAGGTGCACGTCACCGCGACCGAGGTGCAGTCCGGGGTGTGCATCGAGATCGAGGACGCCGGCGTCAGCCTCAGCGAGGAGTCCCGGGGCCGCATCGAGGCCCTCCTGGAGCGCGCCAAGCGCGGCACCGACGTCCAGGACCTCAGCTCCCACCCGCGCCTCGGCCTCTCCGTCGTGGGCCGGCTGTGCACGCAGTACGACATGGACGTCTCGCTGCGCGCCTCGGCGTACGGCGGGGTGCGGGCCATCCTCATCGTGCCGGGCAAGATGATGACCAACGAGCCCGGCGTCGGCCTCGCCCACGGCATCGGCGCCACCTCGATCCCCGCGCCAGGACCCGACGCGCTGCCCGGCCCGGAGCGCAAGCCCAAGAAGCGCCGACCCACCAGCCCGCGCGTCCCGGCCGCCGCGAGCCCCTTGGAGGACGACGTCCCCGAGGTCACCGAGTGGACCCCGGGCGGGCTGCCGCAGCGCCGCAGCCGGGTCAAGACCCCGCTCAGCGAGCGGATCGCCGCCGAGGCCGCCTGGGAGCGCGAGGACGCCGAGCGCGAGGCCCGGCAGGCCGCCGAACGGGCCCGCCGGGCCACCCTGACCCCCGCCGAGCCGGAGCCCGAACCCGCCCCCGCGCCCCCGCCGGGCCAGTGGGTCGGGTCCTTCTGGGAGGGCCTGCGCGCCCACCCGGAGCTGACCCAGGCCTTCCAGCAGCCCACCACCGAGCCGGCCCACACCCCGGCCGACGACGAGGGGAACCTCACGTGATCGAGCAGCAAGGCAAGTTCGACTGGATGCTCCGGGACCTCTACGACGGCGTCCCCGGCATCGAGATGATCGTCGTGCTCTCCGCCGACGGCCTGCGCATCGCCCGCTACTCCGGCGACCCCGACGCCGCCGACCGCGTCGCCGCCGCCTGCGCCGGCCTGCAGAGCCTGGCCGGCGCCGTCGCCCAGGAGATCCCCACCAGCGACGGCGCGATGCGCCTGGTCATCGTCGAGATGAACGGCGGCTACTTCTACCTGATGGCCGCCGGGCCCAACGCCTACCTGGCGGTGCTCTCCGACGTCCGCTGCGAACCCGGCCGGATGAGCATGAGCATGGGCGACCTGGTCGCCCGCATCGGCCCGCACCTGACCAGCCCCGCCCGGCGCAGCGGGCAGACCGTATGAGCCCTCCCCGGCGCCAGAGGCGCGCACCCGGAGACCCGCCGCCGGCCGCGCCCCCGCAGACGCCCGGCGGGGAGGGCGAACGGCGCAACCCCGAGCGGCTGTTCGTCATCGGCGGCGACGGCGGCGGCGAACGCGCCGACATCGACCTGGTCACCCTGATCGTGGCCCGCGCCGACCCACCGGTGTCCGCCACCCCCGAACAGGCGGCCCTGCTGCGGCTGTGCGCCGCGCCGCTGTCCGTCGCCGAGCTGTCGGCCTATCTGAGCCTGCCGTTCAGCGTGGTGACGGTGCTCCTCACCGACCTGCTCGCGGCCGAGCTGGTGCACGCGCGCGCCCCGGTCGCCCGCCGCAGGACCGCCGACCGAACCCTCCTCGAAGCGGTGATGCATGGACTTCAAAAACTCTGAGACGGACTTCCACGGCTCGGCGACCGTCCCCGGTCCGCGCACCGAGGACCGGCTGCCGCAGACCGCCGAGGCCGCCGTGAAGATCGTCATCGTGGGCGGCTTCGGGGTCGGCAAGACCACCATGGTCGGCTCGGTCAGCGAGATCCGGCCGCTGACCACCGAGGAGACCATGACGCAGGCCGGCATCGGCATCGACGACAACTACGGGTCACCCTCCAAGACCGCCACCACCGTGGCCATGGACTTCGGCCGGATCAGCATCACGGAGCAACTCGTCCTCTACCTCTTCGGCACCCCCGGCCAGGAGCGCTTCTGGTTCCTGTGGAACGGCCTGTTCGAGGGCGCGCTCGGCGCCGTGGTGCTGGTCGACACCCGCCGCCTGGAGGTCAGCTTCGACGTCATGGGCCGCCTGGAGGAGCGCGGGGTGCCCTTCGTCGTCGCCGTCAACACCTTCCCCGACGCGCCCCGCTACCCCGTCGCCGAGCTGCGCCAGGCCCTCGACCTGCCCGAGGAGATCCCGATCCTCGACTGCGACGTGCGGCGCCGGGCCTCCAGCCGCGACGTCCTGCTGACCCTGACGCGCTTCCTGCACTCCCTCGCCCTGAAGGGCGCGCCCGCCTGACCCGCCCCACCGACCGATCCCCTCACTGCCCCGGAGCGACACTGTGACGCCTGAACGCCACGCCCCGAACGGAACGGGCGACTCCCTGCTCCAGCCGCCCCCCGGCTGCCCCGCCCACGACCTCGGACCCGGCGGACTGCACCGGCTCTCCGAGGCGGCCGACCCGGACGAGCTGTACGAGCGGCTGCGCGGCCAGTACGGGCCGGTGGCGCCGGTCCTGCTGCACGACGACGTCCCCATGTGGGTGGTCCTCGGCCACGCCGAGAACCTGCACATGGTGAGCACCCCCGCCCAGTACTGCCGCGACAGCCGCATCTGGGGGCCGCTCGGCGAGGGCATGGTCAAGCCCGACCACCCGCTGATGCCGCACATCGCCTGGCAGCCCATCTGCTCGCACGCCGAGGGCGACGAGCACAAGCGGCTGCGCGGCGCGGTGACCGCCGCCATGTCGGGGCTCGACTTCCGCGACCTGCGCCGGCACATCAGGCGCCACACCCAGCGCCTGGTCAACCGCTTCTGCGAGGAGGGCCGCGCCGATCTCGTCGGCCAGTTCGCCGAGCACCTGCCGATGGGCGTGCTGTGCCATCTGCTCGGCATGCCGGACGAGTTCAACGACCGGATGGTGGAGGCGGCCCGCGACACCCTCAAAGGCACCGAGACCGCCATCGCCAGCCACGGCTACGTCATGGACGCCCTCGCCCGGCTCACCGCCCGCAGCCGCGCCGAGCCCGGCGACGACATCGCCGGGCGCCTGGTCACCCACCCGGCCGGGCTCAGCGACGACGAGGTCCGCGAGCACCTGCGGGTGGTGCTGCTCGCCGCCTACGAGGCGACCACCAACCTCCTCGCCAACGTGGTGCGCGTGGTGCTCACCGACCCCGGCTTCCGCGCGCAGCTCAGCGGCGGGCAGATGACCGTGCCGGAGGCGGTGGAGCAGTCCCTGTGGGACGAGCCGCCCTTCAGCACCGTCTTCGCCTACTTCGCCAAGCAGGACACCGAACTGGGCGGCCAGCGCATCCGCAAGGGCGACGGGCTGCTCCTCGGCATCGCGCCCGGCAACGTCGACCCCCGGGTGCGGCCCGACCCCGAGGCCGGGATGCAGGGCAACCGCTCCCACCTCGCCTTCGGCGGCGGCCCGCACGAGTGCCCGGGGCAGGACATCGGGCGCGCCATCGCCGACGCCGGCATCGACGCGCTGCTCCTGCGGCTGCCGGACGTCCAGCTGGCCGTGCCGGAGGAGGACTTGCGCTGGCGGTCCTCCATCGCCTCGCGGCACCTGGTGGAGCTGCCGGTGCGGTTCGAGCCCAAGGCCCAGCAGGACGTGATGCAGCAGCCGAGCCACGCGCCGGTGCCGCCGCAGCGGGCCGACTGGCACGTGGGGCTGCCGCCGGAGCCGCGCCCCGAGCCCCAGCCTGTGCCGGCGGCCGCTGCTGTCCCGCCCGAGCCGGTCCTGCCGCCGGAGGTGCCTCGGCCCCGGGGAGCCTGGCAGCGCTTCCTGGTGTGGTGGCGCGGCTACTGAGCCCAGTCCTCGTACGCCTCCCACGCCGCGAGGGAGCGCGCGCTGCGGAAGCGGTGCTCGCGGCCCGTGACCGGGTCGGTGAACGCCAGCTCCCGGGCCAGCAGTTGCAGCGGGCGCCGGAAGTCGCCGGGCGGCACGCGGGGGGCCACCTCGGGGTAGAGGGGGTCGCCGAGGATGGGTACGCCGAGGGTGTTCAGGTGCACGCGGAGTTGGTGGGTCTGGCCGGTGCGCGGGACCAGCCGGTAGCGGGCCAGGGCGGGTGCGGTGGCCGTCGCGGGGCGGTGCGCGGCCTCCTCGACGAGGGTCTCGGCGTTGGGCTCGCCCGGGATCTCGCGGGCGGCCAGCACGCCGCGCTCCTTGAGGATGCGGCTGCGTACGGTGCGGGGGAGGGCCAGCTCCGGGGCGTACGGCGCTACGGCCTCGTACTCCTTGCGCACCCGGCGGTCGCGGAACAGCGCCTGGTACGCGCCGCGTTCGTCCGGGCGCACGGTGAACATGACGAGGCCGGCGGTGAGCCGGTCCAGGCGGTGCGCGGCGCCGAGCGCCGGGAGGTCGAGGTCGCGGCGGAGGCGGGCCAGCGCGGTCTCGGTGACGTGGCCGCCGCGGGGGGTGGTCGCGAGGAAGTGCGGCTTGTCGGCGACGACGAGGTGGGCGTCGCGGTAGACGACCTCCAGGGGGAAGGGCACGGGCACCTCCGGGCGGAGGTCGCGGTGGAAGAAGACGTACGTGCCGGGGTGGTAGGGCGTGTCCGCCGTGACGGGGTGTCCGTCGCCGGCGACGAACTCGCCGGTGGCGAGCATGGCGTCGACCGTCCCGGGGCCCGCGCCGGAGAGCCGCTCCAGCAGGTACGCGCGTACCGTGCCCCAGCCTCCGGCGGGCAGTCGGACCCGTACCGCGTCCACGCCGGCGCGCTGCGGGAGGGGGGAGGGCGGGGGTGGGGTGCGGCGGCGTCTCATCGACGGCCAGACTACGGGGGCATGCCCTATCTGACACGTCCGGTGCTGCCTGTCGGCACCTTCTCCCGCCGTTCCCAGCCCACGCTTTCCAGCGGTGACGGCTTGCTGCTGGGACTGAGGTGGTCTTGAGGGTGCGGGCGCGTCGTGGCTGGTCGCGCAGTTCCCCGCGCCCCTAGGTACGCGTAGCTGCGGGCAGTCGTGCCGCTGGGGCGGCACGGGTGGGCGCTGGGGGTCCCCCCTGCTCGAAGAGCTTGGGGGAGGCACCCCGCTGCGCCGGGCTGCGAGAGGCCCCCGCGCTCAGGCGCCGGCACCCCCGTTGCGCCGCGGCGCGTCACGCCCCCCCGGTTACGCCGACGGAGTCTCCTGTTCCGCCTCGATCCGCGCGTTCCACTCCGGCTTCGACGCCTGCCAGCCGTCCTCGTTGTGGCCGAGGCGCCAGTAGCCGGAGATGGAGAGGTCCTCGCGGGCGATGGACCGGTCCATGCGCAGGTAGCGGCGGAGTTCCTTCACGGAGCCCGCCTCGCCGTGCACGAAGGCGTGGACGCGGCCCTCGGGGAAGTCCAGGGCGCGTACGGCCTCGACCAGTGCCTCGCCGGACGGGCGGCCGGCGCGGTGCAGCCAGATCACGTCCACGTCGGAGTCGATCTTCTGCTCCTCCTCGGGCCCGTCCACCTCCACGAAGGCGAAAGCGCGGGCCCCGGCGGGCAGTGCCTCCAGGGAGCGGGCGATGGCGGGCAGCGCGCTCTCGTCGCCGGCCAGCAGGTGCCAGTCGGCGGCCGGGTCGGGGGCGTAGGCGCCGCCGGGGCCGAAGAAGCGGACCGTCTCGCCGGGCTGGACGCGGCGCGCCCAGGGGCCGGCCAGGCCCTCGTCGCCGTGGATGACGAAGTCGAGGGTCAGCTCGCGGTGCTCGGCGTCCCACTGGCGCACGGTGTAGGTGCGGGTCACCGGCCAGTGCTCGCGCGGCAGCTCCT
The DNA here is from genome assembly GCF_043202555.1 of Streptomyces sp. NPDC048182. Taxonomy (NCBI): domain Bacteria; kingdom Bacillati; phylum Actinomycetota; class Actinomycetes; order Kitasatosporales; family Streptomycetaceae; genus Streptomyces; species Streptomyces sp. NPDC048182. The sequence goes on from NZ_JBIDAQ010000014.1 coordinate 163,398, forward strand.
CGCGGATGCGCTCCATGTCGAAGGGCTCCGGATACGTGACGCCGTCCACCGGGAAGAGCAGCTTCACGTAGTGGTCGGTGCAGGTGTCCGCCGAGAAGGCGGCGAGTCCCTCACCGCCGACCACCACGCGCTGCATGTGCGGGGTCAGCCGCTCGGTGCGGACGACCTGCGCAGTGTGCGCCACGCGCGGCTTGCGTCCCGGACGGTCTGCCATGACGGCCTCCCATATGACGGAGTTAGGTATACCTAAGCTAGCATCCCCGGCGTTATGCGGTGAGCGTCGACAGGAGACGGTCGAGCGAGCCGCCCAGGCCCCAGCGTGCCGCCAGCTCCTTCAGCGCCGCCGGGTCGCGCGGGGCGTGCGGCAGCTCGGTCGGCACGTCGGGCAGCGGCACGTCGCCGGCCACCCGGACCACCTTCGGCGCCACCGCGAGGTAGGGCTCCGCCTCGGTCAGCCGCCGGCGCTGGGTGGGCGTCAGCTTCGCCGCCGGGTCCGCCGCCGCGGCCTGGATGCCGGCCAGGTCGCCGTACTCGGCGAGCAGCTTGGCCGCCGTCTTCTCGCCGATGCCGGGCACCCCGGGCAGGCCGTCGCTCGGGTCGCCGCGCAGCAGCGCCAGGTCGGCGTAGCCGGCGCCGTCGACGCCGTACTTCTCGCGCAGCCACGCCTCGTCGGTGAGCTGGAGGGTGCCGACGCCCTTGAGCGGGTAGAGCACGCGCACCCCGCGGGCGTCGTCGACCAGCTGGTAGAGGTCCCGGTCGCCGGTGACGATGTCGACCGGCCCGGTGGCGCGGGCGGTGTAGGTGCCGATGACGTCGTCGGCCTCGTAGCCGGGCACGCCGACGCGGGCGATGCCGAGCGCGTCCAGGACGGTCTCGATCACCGGGACCTGGGGGGAGAGGGTGTCCGGTACCTCCTCCTGGTCGGGGCCCGCGGGGCGTTCCTCGGCGACCCGGTGGGCCTTGTAGGAGGGGATCAGCTCCACCCGCCAGTGCGGGCGCCAGTCGGCGTCCATGCAGGCGACCAGGAGGTCGGGGCGGTGGTCCTTCACCAGGCGGTCGATGAAGTCGAGCAGTCCGCGCACGGCGTTCACCGGTGTGCCGTCGGGGGCCTTCACCGAGTCCGGCACGCCGAAGTAGGCGCGGAAGTAGAGGGAGGCGGTGTCGAGGAGCATCAGTCGTCCGGTCACGCCTCGCATCATGCCGCAGGCCCGGGCCCCGGGCGGGAGCGGCATGTGAACTGGGCCACTTCCGAGTTTGACCGAAGGCGATCGGGGCATGCGCGCAGCCGGGTCGAAGCTGGTTGATGCGATCAACAATCGCACCGGTTCCGGACCCGTGTCCCTGTCCCCGAGCCGCGAGGTGAGCGTGTCAGCAAGGCTAGAGGCCGAGAACCTGTACAAGGTCTTCGGCAGACGACCCGACCAGGCGGTCGAACGACTGCGTGAGGGAACCGACCGGGAGGAGCTGCGCGCCGACGGCACCACGGCCGCCGTCATCGACGCCTCCTTCACGGTGGAGCCCGGTGAGATCTTCGTGGTCATGGGGCTGTCCGGGTCCGGCAAGTCCACCCTGCTGCGCATGCTCAACGGCCTGCTCGAGCCGACCGCCGGGCATGTCCGCTACGGCGGCCAGGACCTGACCGAACTCGGTGACCGGGGCCTGCGCGAGGTCCGCTCCAAGCAGATCAGCATGGTCTTCCAGCACTTCGCGCTGTTCCCGCACCGCAGCGTCCGCGACAACGCCGCCTACGGCCTGGAAGTGCAGGGCGTGCCCCGCGCCGAGCGCGAACGCCGCGCCGACGAGGCGCTCGCCCTGTGCGGCCTGGCCGGCTGGGAGAAGTCCTGGCCCGACGAGCTGTCCGGCGGCATGCAGCAGCGGGTGGGCCTGGCCCGCGCGCTGGCCACCGACGCCGACCTGCTCCTCATGGATGAGTCCTTCAGCGCGCTGGACCCGCTGATCCGCCGCGACATGCAGGACCAGTTGCTGGAACTGCAGAAGAAGCTGAAGAAGACCATCGTCTTCATCACCCACGACCTGAACGAGGCCATGCGCCTGGGCGACCGCGTCGCCATGATGCGGGACGGCCGGATCGTGCAGATCGGCACCGCCCAGGACATCCTGATCAAGCCCGCCAACGACTACGTCGCCTCCTTCACCCAGGATGTCGACCGCTCCCGGGTGCTGACCGCCGGCGCGGTCATGGACACCGACGTGCGCGGCGACGAGGCGGACTGCGGCTGCGAGACCGCGACGCCCGAGACGCCGTTCACCGAGCTGTGCGCCATCAGCGCCCGTGTGCCGCACCCCGTGGCCGTGGTCGAGAAGGGCGGCCGGCTGGTCGGCGTCGTGCCGGACCGGCGGCTGATCGGCTTCCTCGGCGACGAGCAGGCCGAGGCCGGCATCTGCGACACGCCGCGTGACAAGGGCGGCGAGAAGGTGATGGCCCGTGCCTAGGATCCCGCTCGGCGACTGGGTCAACGACGCGGTCGACTGGCTGCTCGCCCACGTCTCGTGGCTGTTCGACTTCTTCAAGAGCGTCTTCACCGGCGCCTACGACGCCATCGTCGCCGTCCTCCAGGCGCCCCAGCCGCTGCTTCTCGCCGGCATCTTCGCGGTGATCGCCTTCTGGCTGCGCGGCACCGTGGCCGGCGTCCTGACCTTCCTCGGCTTCGCCTTCATCGACTCCCTGGAACTCTGGGACAACGCGATGGTGACGCTGTCCCTGGTGCTGGTCGCCACACTGATAGCCCTGGTGATATCCGTGCCGGTCGGCATCTGGGCGGCCCGCTCGGACCGGGTCAGCGCCGTGGTGCGGCCGGTGCTCGACTTCATGCAGACGCTGCCCGCGATGATCTACCTCATCCCGGCGATCCTGTTCTTCGGCACCGGCGCCTCCGCCGGCATCGTCGCCACGCTGATCTTCGCGCTCGCCCCCGGCGTCCGCATGACCGAGCTGGGCATCCGCCAGGTCGACCAGGAGCTGGTCGAGGCCGCCGAGGCGTTCGGCACCTCCAAGCGCAACACACTGCTGCGCGTCCAGCTGCCGCTGGCGCTGCCCACCGTGATGGCGGGCGTCAACCAGGTGATCATGCTCGGCCTGTCCATGGCCGCGATCGCCGGCATGGTCGGCACCGGCGGCCTCGGTGGCGACGTCAACGAGGCCATCGGCCAGCTCAACGTGGGCCTCGGCTCCGAGGCCGGCGTCGCCATCGTGATCCTCGCGATCTACCTGGACCGGATGACCAGTGCCCTGGGCACCCAGGTCTCCCCGCTGGGGCGCCGCGCCGCCGCCAAGGCGCGCGCCGCGCAGGGCCTCAAGATCTGGTCCTACCGCCCCCGCCCGCAGGTCGCCGTGATCGGCGTCGTGATCCTCGGCCTGGTGGCCGGCGGCATGGGCCTCTTCGGCGGGAGCGACGGCGACTCCGCCCCGGTCGCCGACGGCAAGAACGTCGGCCAGGGCAAGAAGGTCACCATCGGCTACATCCCGTGGGACGAGGGCGTCGCCTCCACCTTCCTGTGGAAGGAGATCCTCGAACAGCGCGGGTACAAGGTCGACGTCAAGCAGTACGAGGCCGGCCCGCTCTACACCTCGCTGGCCCAGGGCAGCGTCGACTTCGAGACCGACTCCTGGCTGCCCACCACGCACGAGCAGTACTGGAAGAAGTACGGCAAGCAGCTCGACGACCTCGGCGCCTGGTACAAGCAGACGTCCCTGGAGCTGGCCGTGCCCTCCTACGTCAAGGGCATCGACTCCCTGGACGACCTCAAGGGCAAGGGCGGCACCTTCGACGGCAAGATCACCGGCATCGAGTCCAGCGCCGGTGAGATGTCCCTGCTCAAGAGCAAGGTGATGAAGGAGTACGGCCTCGACAAGGAGTACAAGGCCGTCGACAGCTCCACGCCCGCCATGCTGGCCGAGCTGAAGCGCGCCTACTCCAAGAAGGAGCCGATCCTCACCACCCTGTGGTCCCCGCACTGGGCGTACAACGACTACGACCTGAAGAAGCTCAAGGACCCCAAGGGCGCCTGGGGCAAGGGCGACGGCGTGCACACCCTGTCCCGCAAGGGGTTCGCCGGGGACAACCCGGCCGTCGCCAAGTGGCTGAAGAAGTTCTCGCTGACCGAGAAGCAGCTCACCAGCCTCGAGGCCGCGATCAACAAGGCCGGCAAGGGCGGCCAGCAGGACGCCGTCCGCGGCTGGCTGAAGGACAACCCGGGCCTGGTCGACAAGCTGGCCCCGGTCGAGGGCGCCGGCGCCAAGCCCGCCGAGGCCAAGCAGGCCCTCGACGTGGCCTGGTTCCCCTGGGACGAGGACGTCGCCGTCACCTACCTGTGGAAGAACGTCCTGGAGCGGCGCGGCTACAAGCTGAACCTCAAGCAGATGGACGTCGGCCCGGTCTACACCGGCCTCGCCTCCGGCGACCTGGACGTCAACTTCGACGCCTGGCTGCCGTACGCCCAGAAGAACTTCTGGGACAAGAGCAAGGACAACCTCACCGACCTCGGCAGCTGGTACCAGCCGACGTCCCTGGAGGTGGCCGTCCCCTCGTACGTGAAGGACGTCAAGTCCCTCGCGGACCTCAAGGGGAAGTCCGGCACCTTCCACGGGAAGATCATCGGTATCGAGCCCGGCACCGGTGAGATGGACCTGCTGAAGAACAAGGTGCTGCCCGGCTACGGCCTGGACAAGGAGTACAAGGTCGTCGACGGCTCCACCCCGGCGATGCTGGCCGAGCTGAAGCGGGCCTACGCCAAGAAGGAGCCGGTCGCCGTCGTGCTCTGGTCGCCGCACTGGGCGTACAACGAGTACAAGCTGACCAAGCTGGCCGACGACAAGAAGCTCTTCGGCGAGGGCAACACCATCCGCACCATCTCGAACAAGAAGTTCCCGGGCGAGTATCCGCAGCTCACCAAGTGGATCAAGAACTTCAAGATGAGCGAGGACGAGCTGGGCAGCCTGGAGGCCGAGATCAAGGACCAGGGGCAGGGCCACGAGGAGGACGCCGTGGCCGCCTGGCTCAAGGAGCACCCGGACATGGTCGGCCGGATGACTCCGTAGCGGCCGGTCCGCGGTCACCCGAGGGGGGGGGGGGGGGGGGGGCGGCGGGGGGGGCGCCCCCCCCCCCCCCCCCCCCCCCCCCCGCGGGGGCGGGGGGGCGGGCGGCGGCGGGGGGGGGGGGGGCCCCCGGGGGGGGGGGGGGCCGGCCCCCGCGGGGCCCCCCCCCCCACCCCTCGCTCGTCGCACGGCAAGGATCCGGCCAACCACGGAGCGCCAGGCCGCCGACCGGTCGCGGTATCCGAAGGGGGCGGACCGGTGGGAACATGGAGACCCGTCGACGGACGGGACGCCCGCGGTGGCGAGAGCCGTGAGGTCCCGGCCACCGCACCGTGACGCCGATGTGACGACCGCGTGAAACGGTTTGCCGGACCTGCGTAGGGTGCAGAGAACCCCTTGGGCGGTGAAGGCGCGGCGAAGGTGCGGCGCAGGGGCGGCGACGGGCGAAGGAGGGAGCCGGAGCGATGGGCGACCACAAGGACCAACCCCTGCGGGTGGGCGCGGCGGTGCGGCGGCGCCGGCGCGGCCTGGAGCTGACCCTCGCCGTCGTGGCCGAGCGCAGCGGCCTGTCCGTGCCCTTCCTGAGCCAGATCGAGAACGACCGGGCGCGGCCCAGCCAGAGCTCCCTGGAGAAGGTGGCCGACGCGCTGCGCACCACCGCGGTGGAGCTGCTCGCCGCCGCCGACCCCGCGTGCAGCGTGGACGTGGTACGGGCCGAGGAGTCCGGGCCCGACCTCGCACCGCAGGTGCGCTCCCTGGTGCGCGGGCACCACCAGATGCACGCCTCGGAGTTCACCGGCGACCATGACGCGGGCCGCGAACTCCAGTACCGCAACGACCAGTTGATGTACGTCGCCGAGGGTGCGGTGGAGATCGAGGCCGAGGGTCGCGCCTACCGCCTCGGCCGCGGCGACACCCTCTACCTCACCGGGGGCGTCCGGCACCGCTGGCGGGCCACCGTGCCCGACACCCGGCTGCTGGTCGTCGCGGTCGCCGAGCACATCGAGGCGGTCAGGAACCGGCCCCGCCGGTGAGGGTCGTCTCCCTGGTCCCCTCGCTCACCGAGGCCGTCGCCGCCACGGTCCCCGGCGCGCTGACGGGAGCCACCGACTGGTGCACGCACCCGGCCGGCCTGGACGTGGCCCGGATCGGCGGCACCAAGAACCCGAAGACCGACCGGATCATCGCCCTGCGCCCCGATCTCGTCCTCGCCAACGAGGAGGAGAACCGCGCCCCCGACCTGGACGCGCTGCGCGCGGCGGGCGTCGAGGTGCTGGTCACCGAGGTGCGCACGGTGCCACAGGGCCTCGCCGAGCTGGCCCGGGTGCTCACCGCCTGCGGCGCGCGCTCCCGGCCCCGTTGGCTGGACGCGGCCGAGGAGGCGTGGGCGGCGCCGCCCCGGCCGGAGGCCCGCCGCACCGCCGTCGTGCCGATCTGGCGCCGGCCGTGGATGGTGCTCGGCCGGGACACCTTCGCCGGCGACCTCCTCGCCCGCCTCGGCGTCGACCACCTGTACGCCGGGCACGCCGAGCGCTACCCGAAGGTGCCGGTCGAGGAGCTGCGCGCCGCGGAGCCCGGCCTCGTCGTCCTGCCTGACGAGCCCTACCGCTTCACCGCCGACGACGGCCCGGAGGCTTTCCCCGGGCTGCCGTGCGCCCTGGTGGACGGCCGCAGCCTCACCTGGTACGGGCCGTCACTGGCCGACGCTCCACGGGTGCTCGGCCGGGCCCTCGCAGCAGCGCGCCGCTGACGACTCCGCGGGCGGTGTGCACGGCGGCGACCGCCCAGGCGACGGCCAGGGCGGCGTACAGGGCCGGTGCGAATACGTTGTAGGCGGCCAGGCCGGTGTGCCGGGCCAGGGCCGCGGCGCCGGTGACGCAGGTGCCGACCGGGAAGGTGAACGCCCACCAGGTCATCGAGAAGCCCATGCCCGCGCGCCGGGCCCGCACCACGTGCGCGGTGGCCAGACACAGCCACAGCAGCGCGAACCCCATGACCGGCATCCCGTACAGCACGGCGAAGCCGCGCAGGGCCGTGGCGCCGGGGGCGGTGCCCCGGGCCGCGTCGGCGATCGCGGCCGTGGCGGTGGTGGACTGGCCGAGCGGGCCGAGCACCAGGAAGAGCGTCGGCGTGAGGGCGAGCGGCAGGGGATCGCCGGTGAGCAGCCGTCCGACGATCAGCCGCAGCACGGCGAGGACGGCGAGCAGGCTCGCGCCGAACAGGGCGAGGCAGCCGAGCAGCAGGGTGCGGGCGGGCAGGCCCGGCGGCAGGTGCGGGACGAGCAGCGGGCCGACGGCGGCGGACACCATCGGCGCGACCAGCGGCAGCAGCCAGACGGGAGTGGCGGTGGCCGGGTCGACGCGGTGCCGCACGGCCATCAGGTACGGCACCGCGACGGCCGCCGCGAGCGCGGTGACCGTGCCGGCGGTGAACAGCGCGGCGCCGAGGGCGACCGAGACCGTGGTCCCCGTCCAGTCCTTCCCGACGGTCAGTGTGGCGCCGGCGGTCGCCGTGAGGGCCATCGAGAGGCAGCCGTAGAAGGGGGCCGCGGCGGGGTCGGCGAGGTGGGCTCGGGCCCGGTCGCGGTGGTGGCGCCAGTGCAGGGAGCGGGCGGTGAGCAGCGCCGTCAGCAGGAGGAGGGAGAGTGCCCAGAAGGCCGTGCAGAGGGTGCGCAGGCCGGGCGGGTGCCAGGGGAGGGCGGCTCCGGCGGTGGCCATGGCGGCGGTGCCCATGACGCAGGCATACCAGTTGGGTCCGAGGTGGCGCACCGCCGGGAACCTGGGGGAGAGGGTGGGGGTGGGGGTGGGTTGGGCGACGGTGACCATGGATCCACCCTTGCCGGGGCGGGCGGCGGCGACCAGGGAGTACGTGTCTATGAGGGCATAAGCTGGGGTTATGGGTGAGGAGCAGCGGGCGGGAACACTGACGCACCGGGTGCCGGACCTCGGGGCGCTGGAGCTGCTCCTCGCGGTGGCCCGGCTGGGCAGTCTCGGCGGGGCGGCGCGCGAGCTGGGCATCACGCAGCCGGCCGCCAGCAGCCGGATCCGGTCCATGGAGCGTCAGCTGGGCGTCGCCCTGGTGGACCGCTCGCCGCGCGGCTCCCGGCTCACCGACGCCGGTGCGCTGGTCACCGACTGGGCGCGGCGGATCGTCGAGGCGGCGGAGTCCTTCGACGCGGGGGCGCAGGCGCTGCGGGACCGGCGGGACTCGCGGCTGCGGGTGGCGGCGAGCATGACCATCGCGGAGTACCTGCTGCCGGGCTGGCTGGTCGCGCTGCGCACGCAGTTGCCCGACACGGCGGTGTCGCTGCTGGCCGGGAACTCGGCGGCGGTGGCGCGGCGGCTGCTGGACGGCGAGGCGGACCTGGGGTTCGTGGAGGGGGTGAGTGTGCCGGCCGGGCTCGACTCGACGGTCATCGCCCATGACCGGCTGGTGGTGGTGACGGCGCCGGGCCATCCCTGGGCGCGGCGCCGGCGCCCTCTGGCGGCGGCGGAACTGGCGTCGACCCCGCTGATCCTGCGCGAGCAGGGGTCGGGGACGCGGCAGGTGCTCGACGCGGCGCTCGGGGGGTTGGCCCGGCCGCTCATCGAGGTCTCCTCCACGACGGCGGTCAAGGCGGCGGCGGTGGGTGGGGCGGGGCCTGCCGTACTGAGCGAACTGGCCGTCGGCGAGGAGCTGACCACGCGCCGCCTGGTGGCTGTCCCCGTGGCGGACGCGGGTCTCTCGCGAGACCTGCGCGCGGTGTGGCCCACGGGGCATCGTCCGACGGGCCCGGCCCGGCGGCTGCTGTCGCTGACGCGGGGGTGAGGGTTGCGGTCCTGCGGCGGGCTGCGGCTGCGTCGTGGCCGTTCGCGCAGTTCCCCGCGCCCCTGAGCGCCCAGGAGGCAGCGGGGTGCGGTCTCATTGCGGCTGCGGGCGATCGGCGGTTGCTCGCGCAGTTCCCCGCGCCCCTGGGGCGCCTACGGGGTAGGGGGTTGCTGCTCCATGGCGGCTGCGGGCGGTAGGGGGTTGTTCGCGCAGTTCCCCGCGCCCCTGGAGGGACGATGCCCCGAACGCCCCTCCAGGGGCGCGGGGAACTGCGCGACGAGCCACGACGCGCCCGCAGCCTCGTCCCCGGCCGCAACCCATGGCTTTTAGGGGCGCGGGGAACTGCGCGATCAACCACGACGTGCCCGCAGCTCCGTCGCCGGCCGCAACCCATGGCTTTAGGGGCGCGGGGAACTGCGCGAACAGCCACGACGTGCCCGCGGCCTGCATACGACCGCACCACCCCCGGGGCCCTCAGACGCCCGCCGCCGCCTCCACCAGGGCCCGCATCACCCGCACGTCCTCGCCCATCTCGGGGTGCCACTGCACACCCAGCACCCACCCGGAGGCCCGCGGCAGCTCAACCGCCTCCACCGTGCCGTCGGCCGCGTGGGCGGAGGGGATCAGGCCGGTGCCCAGGCGGGCGACCGCCTGGTGGTGGTAGGTCGGGACGAAGCAGACCTCCGGCACGATGTCCGCGTACCGCGTGCCCGGCACCGGACGGACGGGGTGCCCCCCGAAGACGCCCACCACCTCCGCGTGCCCCTCGATGTGCTGCACCAGCGTCCCGCCCAGCGCCACGTTCAGCAGCTGCATCCCCCGGCAGACCCCGAGCAGCGGCACCCCCCGGGCCAGCGCCGCCTCGATCAGCGCCAGCTCCCACGTGTCGCGGGCGCGGGCCGGCGGCCCGGTGCGCGGGTCCGGTTCGGCGCCGTAACGGGCCGGCTCCACGTCCGGGCCGCCCGCGATCACCACCGCGTCCACCCGGGCCACGGTCGCCGCGGCGTGCTCCGGCGCGTCCGGCGGCAGCATCACGGCCAGACCCCCCGCCCGCTGCACCAGCCTCGGGTACCCGGCCGGCAGCAGCGCCGCCTCCAGCTCCCACACGCCCCAGCGCGCCCCGTGCTCCAGATACGTACTGACCCCGATCAGCGGCCTGCCCGCCGCGCCCGTCGTCATCCGGCCCGTCCTGCCTTCCGCAATGGATCGTCCACGTACCTTTATGTCAGGAACCCGCGCAGCAGCGCCGCCGTCCCGGCGCAGTGCTCCCGCATGGTCTCCCGCGCCCCGTCCGCGTCCCCGTCGAGCACGGAAGTCACCAGCGCCGCGTGCTGCGCCTGCGAGTGCTCCAGGTTCCGTACCAGGAGCGGGATACAGTCCAGCAGCCCGTTCACCGTCGCCCGCACCGCCGCGTACCGCTCCGCCAGGCTCGGCGACCCGCACAGCTCGGCCAGCGTGAGGTGCAGCAGCGTGTCCCGGCGCCGGTACTCCGCCAGCGGCGCCTCCCGCGTGCCGGCCAGCGCCGCCCGCAGCCGCTCCGCCGCCCCGTCCGCCAGACCGTGCGCGGCGCACAGCCCCGCCGCCCCCACCTCCAGGACCTCCCGGAAGCGCAGTACGTCCTCCAGGTCCACCCCGGCCATCCGGCGCCGCAGCTCGCCCGCGCCCGCCGGTTCCGCGCCGGGCAGCACGAAGGTGCCCCCGTACCGTCCCCGGCGCGCCTCCACCAGCCCCTGGTCGTGCAGCACCCGCAGCACCTCGCGCAGCGTGACCCGGCTGATCCCGAGCCGTTCCGCCAGCTCCCGCTCGGCCGGCAGCCGTCCGCCCGCCGGCACCAGGCCGAGCCGCAGCACCTGGAGGACCTGCTCCAGGGCCTCCTCGAACCCGTTGCCCGCCCGTCGCACCGGCCGCAGCACCCCGGCCAGCGCCTCCGTCCCCGCCCCGGCGTCCGGCGGGCGGCCGGTTTCCTCCGTCACAGGGCCGCGCCCCCTTCCCAAGCAATGGTTCCCGGTCATACCTTATGGCTTCCAGCCGTCGAAGGACGATCGAGGAGCCCCCGTGGCACACCGCACGCCCCCGCTCGCGGTCGAGGAACTGCACGCCCTGGTCGCGAGCGGCGAGATCGACACCGTCGTGCTGGCCTTCCCGGACATGCAGGGCCGCCTCCAGGGCAAGCGCTTCGCGGCCCGCTTCTTCCTGGACGAGGTCCTCGAGCACGGCACCGAGGGCTGCAACTACCTGCTCGCCGTGGACGCCGAGATGAACACCGTCGACGGCTACGCGATGTCCTCCTGGGACCGCGGCTACGGCGACTTCGCCATGCGCCCCGACCCCGCCACCCTGCGCCGGATCCCCTGGCACCCCGGCACCGCCCTGCTTGTCGCCGACCTCGCCTGGGACGACGGCACCCCGGTCACCCCCGCCCCGCGCCAGATCCTGCGCCGCCAGCTGGACCGCCTGGCCGAGCACGGCTGGACCGCGCAGGCCGGGACCGAGCTGGAGTTCATCCTCTTCAAGGACACCTACGAGCAGGCCTGGGACGCCGCCTACCGGGGGCTGACCCCGGCCAACCAGTACAACACCGACTACTCGGTCCTCGGCACCGGCCGCGTCGAACCCCTGCTGCGCCGCATCCGCAACGAGATGGCCGGCGCCGGTCTCACCGTCGAGTCCGCCAAGGGCGAGTGCAATCCGGGTCAGCAGGAGATCGTCTTCCGCTACGACGAGGCCCTCACCACCTGTGACCAGCACGCGATCTACAAGACCGGTGCCAAGGAGATCGCCGCCCAGGAGGGCATGTCGCTGACCTTCATGGCCAAGTACGACGAGCGCGAGGGCAACTCCTGCCACATCCACCTCTCCCTCGCCGACGCCGACGGCGGCAACGCGATGGCCGGACCCGACGGCGCGGCCGACGGCATGTCCGAGGTGATGCGGTACTTCCTGGCCGGCCAGCTCGCCGCCCTGCGCGACTTCTCCCTGCTCTACGCCCCGCACATCAACTCCTACAAGCGCTTCCAGCCGGGCTCCTTCGCGCCGACCGCCGTCGCCTGGGGCCACGACAACCGCACCTGTGCCCTGCGAGTGGTCGGTCACGGCCGTTCGCTGCGCTTCGAGAACCGCCTGCCCGGTGGGGACGTCAACCCCTATCTCGCCGTCGCCGGGCTCGTCGCGGCCGGCCTGTACGGCGTCGAGCACCGGCTCGACCTGCCCGAGCCCTGCACCGGCAACGCCTACACCGCCGACTACGCGCACGTCCCCACCACCCTGCGCGAGGCCGCCGAGCTGTGGGAGCGCAGCGAGATCGCCCGTGCCGCCTTCGGCGACGAGGTGGTCGCCCACTACCGCAACATGGCCCGCGTCGAACTGGACGCCTTCGACGCCGCGGTCACCGATTGGGAGCTGCGCCGCTCCTTCGAACGCATGTAACGCAGCCGAAGACCGACCGGTGATGAAAGGCCGTCACGTGTCCGACCCGCACCAGCTGACCGTCCGCAACCCCGCCACCGAAGAGGTCGTCGCCACCGTCCCCGCCGCGTCCGAGGAGGACGTGGCCGCCGCCGTGGTACGTGCCGTCCGCGCCCAGCACCGGTGGGCCGCCACCGCCCCCGCCGACCGGGCCCGGCTGCTGCGCCGCTTCGCCGACCAGGTCGACGCGCACGCCGAGGAGCTGGCCCGCCTGGAGGTCCGCGAGGCCGGCCACATCCTCGGCAACGCCCGCTGGGAGGCGGGCAACGCCCGCGACCTGCTGCTGTACGCGGCCGGCGGCGCCGAGCGCCTCCTGGGCACGCAGATCCCGGCCCCCGGCGGCTGGAACGTCACCTTCCAGGAACCGCTCGGCGTCGTCGGCGTCATCGCCCCCTGGAACTTCCCGATGCCCATCGCCGCCTGGGGCGCCTTCCCGGCGCTCGCGGCCGGCAACGCGGTCGTCCTCAAGCCCGCCGAGACCACCCCCCTCACCGCCCTGCGCCTCGCCGAACTCGCCCTGGCGGCCGGCCTGCCCGAGCACCTCTTCCAGGTGCTGCCCGGTCATGGGCACACCGCGGGACGCGCCCTGGTGGACCACCCGGACGTCGCCAAGATCGTGTTCACCGGCTCCACCCGCACCGGCCGCGAGGTCATGGAGCGCTGCGCCCGCCAGGCCAAGCCGGTCACCCTGGAGCTGGGCGGCAAGAGCCCCAACGTCGTCTTCGCCGACGCCGACCTCACCGCCGCCCTCGACCCGTTCTCCTTCCTCGACAATGCCGGCCAGGACTGCTGCGCCCGCACCCGGATCCTGGTCCAGGAGCCGGTGTTCGAGGAGGCCCGCGAACTGCTCGCCGCGTCCCTCGCCGCCGTCGTGGTCGGCGACCCGGCCGACGAGAAGACCCAGATGGGCCCGCTGATCTCCGCCGCCCAGCGCGACCGCGTCCGCTCCTACGTCCCCGACGACGCCCCCGCCCTGCGCGGCACCGCCCCCGACGGGCCCGGCTTCTGGTTCCCGCCCACCGTCCTCACCGGGGAGCAGGCGGACGCCCCGGCCGCCCGCGAGGAGGTCTTCGGACCGGTCGCCGTGCTGCTGCCCTTCACCGACGAACAGGACGCCGTCCGCCTCGCCAACGACACCCCCTACGGCCTCTCCGGCTCCCTGTGGACCCGGGACGTCGGCCGCGCCCTGCGCGTCGCCGGAGCCGTCAAGGCCGGCAACCTGTCCGTCAACTCCCACTCCAGCGTCCGCTACTTCACCCCCTTCGGCGGCTTCAAGCAGTCCGGCCTCGGCCGCGAACTCGGCCCGGACGCCCTGACCGCCTTCACCGAGACCAAGAACGTCTTCATCAGCACGGAGGGCCCCGCACAGTGACCGACTCCCACGTCTGCCGCCGCCTGGTCGGCCGTACCGCCGTCGTCACCGGTGCCAGCAGCGGCATCGGCCTCGCCTCCGCCCGCCGCCTCGCCGCCGAGGGCGCCCACGTCGTCTGCGCCGACATCGACCACGCCGCCGGCGAGGCCGCCGCCGAAGAGGTCGGCGGACTCTTCGTCAAGGCCGACGTCACCGACGCCGAACAGGTCGAGGCGCTGTTCCGGGCGGCGCACGACGCCTACGGCAGCGTCGACGTCGCCTTCAACAACGCCGGCATCTCACCGCCCGACGACGACTCGATCCTGGAGACCGGCCTGGAGGCGTGGCGGCGGGTGCAGGAGGTCAACCTCACCTCCGTCTACCTGTGCTGCAAGGCCGTCCTGCCGTACATGCGGCGCCAGGGCCGGGGGTCGGTCATCAACACCGCGTCCTTCGTGGCCCGGATGGGCGCGGCCACCTCCCAGATCTCGTACACCGCGTCCAAGGGCGGCGTGCTCGCCATGTCCCGGGAACTGGGCGTGCAGTTCGCCCGCGAGGGCATCCGCGTCAACGCGCTGTGCCCGGGTCCGGTGGACACCCCGATGCTGCGCGAGCTGTTCGCGAAGGACCCGGAGCGGGCCGCCCGCCGGCTGGTGCACGTCCCGGTCGGCCGGTTCGCCCGGGCCGAGGAGATCGCCGCCGCCGTCGCCTTCCTGGCCAGTGACGACTCCTCCTTCGTCAACGCCACCGACTTCCTGGTCGACGGCGGAATCTCCGGGGCGTACGTCACACCGCTGTAACCCGCCGCGCACGGCGGCCTACAGTGCCGTAATGAGCATGACGCCCCCGCCCGGCTGGTACCGCGACCCCACCGCCCCGCACCAGGAGCGCTGGTGGGACGGCACGGCCTGGACCGAGCACCGGCGCGTCCCCGAGGCGCCGACGCAGCCCCTGGCCGGCGGGCGGGGCGGCGGGCGCGGGAGGGCCGTCGCCCTGGTGACGGCGGCGGCCGTGCTGGTCGCCGCGATCGTCACCGGCGTGTTCTTCCTCCGCGAGGACGACGGCGGCGACCCGGGGGCGCGCACCCTGCCGACCACGGCGCCCTCCCCGCCCGCCGACCCGGCGCCGCCGACCACGGTTCCCGGCTCGTCCCCGGCCGCCCGGGAGGATCCCGACGCGGTCCGGGACGAACTCAACGGCATCAGCTTCCGGCTCCCGAAGGGCTGGGAACGGCCGCGCTACGTCGCCGAGCACGACGTCATGATGACGACCGCCGGGTCCTACGACTGCCCCGCCGACGGCAGCGTGTGCCACCACGGCCTGGTCATCTCCCGCACCGTCACCGCCAACGCCGAGTCCGCGCCCCGGGCGCTGGCCGAACAGGACATCCAGGACGCCGCCGACGACGCCTACGACCGCGACCTGGTCGGCAACAAGCCCTTCGGCGGCGTCACCTCGCACCGGGTCGTGGGAGCCGGCCCGGTCGCGGTGGCCGGCCGCGCGGGGTACTTCGTGCGCTGGCAGGTCAGCACGGCCAAGGGCCCCGGCGGATACGTGCAGTCGATGGCCTTCCCCGCCAGCGTCGGCACCGAGTCCCCGGTCCTGGTCCGCTACGTCTTCGACGCCGGCGAGGACGGGCCGCCGCTCGCCGACATGGACCGCATCACCAAGTCCATCAGGGCCGCCGGCGCCACGGGCGGGGGAGTGGGCAGCAGCGTCGGCCCCTGACCGGGGCGTTCAGAGGAACGTGCGGCCCTCGCCCCGGTACGTCGGCACCGTCGCCGTCACCGCGTCCCCCTCCACCAGGTGCAGCGTGTCGAACCGCTCGCACAGCTCACCGGCCTTGGCGTGCCGGAACCACACCTTGTCGCCGATCAGCAGGTCGTCGGCCGGCGGGCCGAGCAGCGGCGTCTGCACCTCGCCGGCGCCCTCCTGGGGGTCGTAGCGCAGCCCCTCGGGCAGGTACGGCACCGGCAGCCGGTCGGGTCCGGCCGCGCCGGAGGCCGGGTAGCCGCCGCCGAGGACGGTCACCACGCCGACGCCGGGGCGGCGCACCACGGGCTGGGCGAACAGCGCGGCCGGACGGCCGGTGAACGACGTGTAGTTGTCGAAGAGCCGCGGCACGTACAGGCCGGAGCCGGCGGCGATCTCCGTCACCGCGTCCTCCGCTGCGGTGTGCTGCACGCTGCCCGTGCCGCCGCCGTTGACGAACTCCAGGTCCGGCACCACCGCGCGCACCGCACGCACCACCGCTGCCCGCCGCTCGGCCAGTTCACGGCGCGCGGCGGCCTGCATCAGCCGCACCGCCCGCGACCGCAGCGGGTGCCCCGCCACCGCGTCCCCGACGCCGGCCACGTGCCCCTCGTACGCCATGACGCCGACGACCCGGAACCCCGGCCGGCGGGCCACCGCCCGGGCCAGCTCGGCGACCTGGGCGGGGGAGTGCAGCGGGGAGCGGCGGGCGCCGACCCGCACCCGGCCGCCGAGCAGCCGCAGCGAGGTGTCCAACTCCAGGCAGACCCGCACCACTTCGCCGCCTCCGTCGCGGGCCGCGTCGATCAGGTCCAGCTGGGCCGGGTCGTCGACCATCACGGTCACCGCCGCCGCCAGCTTCGGGTCGGCGGCCAGTTCGGCGAAGCCGGCGCGGTCCGCCGAGGGGTAGGCCAGCAGCACGTCCTCGAACCCGGAGCGGACCAGCCACAGGGACTCGGCCAGCGTGTACGACATCAGCCCCGCGAACCCGTTGCGCGCGAGGACCCGTTCGAGCAGCGCACGGCACCGCACGGACTTGCCGGCCACCCGCACCGGCTTGCCGCCGGCCCGGCGGACCAGGTCGTCGGCGTTGGCGTCGAAGGCCGCCAGGTCCACGATCGCCACGGGGGCGTCGAGATGGGCGGTGGCCCGGTCGTAACGGGCCCGGTCGGCGGCGCGCGCAGTCATGGACGCAGCCTGCCAGATGGGATTACCGCAGGGTAGGGGGACGTTCCGGGCCAATGCCGCCGCCCCGCCCGCCGGTTCCCCGCCCGGTGGGGGCAGGTCGTAGAGTGACGCGCACGCTCGGCGGACGGACCACCGGGCGGCGGCCCGTGCGGAGCTGAGGAACGGGGGGTGCATGAACACGGAAGCGCACCGCGCCTCCTACCCCCCACGCCCCACGGCCCCACCACCCCCCGAGGCTCCGCCCCGCCCGTCGTCCCCGCCCGCCACGGGCAGCGTCATCCCGCCGCGCCCCCCGGCTCCCCCTGCCGCCGTGGTTCCGCCCGCCGTTGCGCCGCCGCGTCCGTCGGGGCCCCCGGCTCCGTCCGCCGCCGTGCCGCCGCCCGCCGCTGCGCCGCCGCGCCCGCCGCGCCCGTCGGGTCCGTCGGCGTCCGTCGGCGCGGTCGGCGGCCCCGGTCGCATGCGGGCCGGTGAAGGGGCGCTCGACGCCGGGGAGTCGGTGGCGGACGGGACCCGCGAGGGAGCGCTCAGCCACCCCCGGCTCAGCCACCCCCGGCCGCGGCCCACCGGCCCCGGCCCCCGGGACACCGGCGACGCGCCCCCGCCGCCGCGGGCCTCCGCCCGCTTCCCCGACGGTCCGCCGACCGTGGGCCGGCAGGCCCCGGAAGAGCCGACCGCCCGGCTGCGTCCCGTCCCGGCGGAACCCGACCCGATCCTGGCGGAACCGGACCCGACCGGGACGCGGTCACCCGGCGGGCGTGCCCGGACCCGCGTGGTCGCCGCCATCGTGTGCCTCGTACTCGGGGCCGGCCTCATCGCCGGATCGGTCGCCGGCAGCCGGCTCGCCGGCGACGGCGCGGCGGACGGCGCCCGCGACGCGTACGCCACCGCCGGGGAGCTGTGGCACAGCCGGCCCGTCGACGAACTGTTCCCGCCCACCGTGCGGGGGACCGGCGCGGGACCCGGCGGCGCCGACCGCACCTGGACCCGCGTCGCCGTCGCCCCGGACGGCGGCTGCGCCCGCGCCTTCGACCCGCTGCTCGCCAAGGTCCTCGCCCCGGTCGGCTGCCGCCGCCTGCTGCGCGCCACGTACACCGACGCCACCCGCAGCCACGTCACCACCGTCGGCCTGCTCTTCACCGAGGCCGACGCGGCCGGCATGGCCGCGCTGGCCGCCCGGTTCGAGAAGGAGGGCCTCGGTCGCCGCGCCGACCTGATGCCGCTGCCGTACGCCGCCCCGGACACCCCCGCCGCCGGCTTCGGCGCCGCCCAGCGCGCCGCCTGGACCGTCTCCGTGCTCACCGACGCGCCCGTGGTCGTCTACGCGGTGACCGGCTGGGCCGACGGCCGCGAGACGGACGAGCCCGTCTCCGCCGAGGCCGCGACGGAGGAAGGCGCCGACGACCCCTCCGCACCCGCCCAGGCAGGGCTCGGCCACGAGGCGCGGGGCCTCGCCGACCGCGTCGAACGCGCCCTGCGCCGCCACGCCGGACCGGCCACGGAGCCCCCGTCATGAAGCCCGCCGCGCCCCGCCGCACCGCCGCCCTGAGCGCCCTCCTCGCCGCCGCGCTCGCCCTCGTCCCGGCCCCCGCCGCGCACGCCGACGGCATACGCGCCAAGCAGTGGGGCCTTGACGCCCTGCACACCCGGGAGGCCTGGCGCACCACCAAGGGCCACGGCGTCACCGTCGCCGTCCTGGACACCGGCGTCGAGGCCGACCACCCCGACCTCGAGGGTAACGTCCTGCCCGGCAAGGACCTGGTCGGCTTCGGAGCCCGCGAGGGCGACCGCTCCTGGGCCCGGCACGGCACCGCCATGGCCGGCGTCATCGCCGGGCACGGCCACGGACCCGGCGACACCGAGGGCGTCCTCGGCATCGCCCCCGAGGCCCGGATCCTGCCCGTCCGGGTGATCCTCGAGGACGGCGACCCGGCCCGCGCCGAGGCCCGCAAGAAGCGCGGCGGCGCGCTCGCCGAGGGCATCCGCTGGGCCGCCGACCACGGCGCCGACGTCATCAACCTCTCCCTCGGCGACGACTCCGCCTCCGCGCACCCCGAGCCCACCGAGGACGAGGCCGTGCAGTACGCCCTCGCCAAGGGCGTGGTCGTGGTCGCCTCGGCAGGCAACGGCGGCGAGAAGGGCGACCACGTCTCCTACCCGGCCGCCTATCCCGGCGTGATCGCGGCGACCGCCGTCGACCGCTTCGGCACCCGCGCCTCCTTCTCCACCCGCCGCTGGTACGCCACGGTCAGCGCGCCCGGCGTGGACGTGATCATCGCCGACCCGGACCACCGCTACTACGAGGGCTGGGGCACCAGCGCCGCCTCCGCCTTCGTCTCCGGCGCCGTCGCCCTGATCGAGTCCGCCCACCCGGGCCTCCCCCCGGCGCAGATCAAGAAGCTCCTGGAGGACACGGCCCGCGACGCCCCGGCGGCCGGCCGCGACGACTCCCGCGGCTTCGGCTTCGTCGACCCCGCCGCCGCCCTGGCCGCGGCCGGCCGCCTCGAGCCGGAGGGCCTGCGCCCCGCGGCGTACGGCGACCGGTACTTCGGGCCGGGACCGTCCGCACCCGCCGACGAGTCCGGCGCCCCGTCCTGGGCGGCCCCGGCGGCCGGCGGCGCGGGGGGCGTCCTGGTCGTCGCCGCCGTCCTGCTGTGGCGTGGCCGCCGCCCCCGCCGGGACCCGTCGCGCTGACCGGGCCGACCGGTTCCGCGGCCCTCCCGATAGGGTCGGCGACCGTGGCGAACAAGAACATCCCCGACTCCGGCTACTCCGACGACGACGGCTCCGCCGACCCCCGGCTCGGCGCCGCGCTGGCCGCCTGGGACGCGGACCGCACCGCCTTGGCGCCGGTCCTGGAAGCGCTCAAGGACGCCCGGCTGCTCGTCCCTGTGGTGGCCGTCCTGGGTGAGGTCGAGGAGGACGAGAACGGACTGCGCCGCGAGAAGAGCAGCGACATGGCGGTCCCCACCCTCAAGGCCGGCGGTCGCGTCGCCCTGCCCGCCTTCACCTCCACCGCCGCGCTGGCCCGCTGGGACCCCGCCGCCCGCCCCGTCGCCGTACCGCTGCGCCAGGCGCTCGAGGCCGCCGCGCACGAGAAGGCCGACACCCTGGTGCTCGACCTCGCGGGGCCGGTGCCCTTCGAGCTGACCGGCCCCGCCCTGCTGGCGCTGGCCGAGGGCCGCACCAGCACCGACCCGCTGGCCGACCCGGCCGTCACGGCGGCCGTACGCGCGGCGGTGGCCGCCGAGCCCGCCGTGCTCCGCGCCCACCTCGGCCCGGGACAGGCCGACGGCACCCTCGCCCTCGTCCTCGCGCCGTCCGCGCCGCCCGCCGAGGCCGCCCGCGCGGTCGCCGAGCGGCTCGCGGCCGACGAGACACTGCGGGCCCGCCTGGTGCGCGGCCTCGACCTGGCACTGCTGCCGGCCGAGGCCACGCCGCCGGGCGAGCCCCTGTTCGTACGGGAGTGAGCCGCGTAGGCGGGTGAGCCGCGTACGCGAGGGAGCGGTCAGCCGTAGATCGCGCCGGTGTACTTCTCGCCCGGCCCCTGCCCCGGCTCGTCCGGGACGAGGGACGCCTCGCGGAAGGCCAGCTGGAGCGACTTCAGGCCGTCCCGCAGCGGGGCCGCGTGGAAGGAGCTGATCTCGGTGGCGCTCGCGTCCAGCAGCCCGGCCAGCGCGTGCACCAGCTTGCGCGCCTCGTCCAGGTCCTTGTGCTCCTCGCCCTCCTCGCTCAGTCCGAGCTTCACGGCGGCGGCGCTCATCAGGTTGACGGCGACCGTCACGATCACCTCGACCGCGGGGACCTCCGCGATGTCGCGGGTCATGGCGTCGAAGTCGGGGGTCTGGGGAGGGGTGTCACTCATGCCCCACACGATATGCGGTGCGGGCGAAGGCCCCGGTTCCGCCCCGATTAGCCCCGCACCACCGATCCTGGTAACCTCGTGTGACGACCGGCTGGACACCAGTGCCCAGCCCACAAGTGGAGGCTCCGATCTCCCACCCGACCGCCTTCCGGGCGGCGGGTCACCCGGTCAGGCGGCCGCCATCGTTCCGTACGGACGATGGAGTCGCCCGAAAGCGCGCCCCGCGGCATCGCGGCGGTGCTCCGGTAGTGCTTGGAGCCCGCATGTGATCGTCCCGGGGCATTTTTCATGGTCCGGCGCGGTTAGGTCTATATCGAACACAGACGTTACGCGGCTGTCCGCCAGACCGTCGCGTGGTGCTACCGAGGAGGATCCATCAGCGCCGAGCCCCGCATCAACGACCGGATTCGCGTTCCCGAGGTGCGACTTGTCGGTCCCAGCGGCGAGCAGGTCGGGATTGTCCCGCTTGCCAAGGCCCTGGAGCTTGCGCAGGAGTACGACCTCGACCTCGTCGAGGTCGCGGCGAACGCCCGTCCGCCCGTGTGCAAGCTCATGGACTACGGGAAGTTCAAGTACGAGTCGGCCATGAAGGCCCGTGAGGCGCGCAAGAACCAGGCGCACACGGTCATCAAGGAGATGAAGCTCCGGCCGAAGATCGACCCGCACGACTATGACACCAAGAAGGGTCACGTCGTCCGGTTCCTCAAGCAGGGCGACAAGGTCAAGATCACGATCATGTTCCGTGGTCGCGAGCAGTCCCGGCCGGAACTCGGCTACCGGCTGCTCCAGCGGCTCGCGGAGGACGTTCAGGACCTCGGCTTCATCGAGTCGAACCCGAAGCAGGACGGCCGAAACATGATCATGGTTCTCGGTCCGCACAAGAAGAAGACCGAGGCCATGGCCGAGGCCCGTCAGGCGCAGGAAGCCCGCAAGGCGGACGCGAAGGCCAACCCGGGCCGCTCGCAGAACGCCGCGGACGCGGACGGCGTCGACGACATCGACGACACCGACAGCGTGGAGACCGCCGAGGCCCAGGCCGAGGCGCCCGCCGAGGCGTGACCCCCGGGGACGCGAGTCCCCAGGACGTAAACCGAAAGAAGAGCGACGCTCCACCGTGCCCGGTTCTCGCGACCGGGCACCGGAGCGCCACCGACGAGGAGAGAACGGCGCCATGCCGAAGAACAAGTCGCACAGCGGTGCCAGCAAGCGCTTCAAGATCACGGGCTCCGGCAAGGTGCTCCGCGAGCGCGCCGGCAAGCGCCACCTGCTCGAGCACAAGTCGTCCCGCGTGACGCGCCGCCTCACCGGCAACGCCGAGATGGCCCCGGGCGACGCCGCGAAGATCAAGAAGCTTCTCGGCAAGTGACGCACCGGCGCTCACCACGAGCGCCGTACGTCAGTCAGGACCGGGACCCAATCGTTTCCGGGCCGCGTGCGGACCACCGCGGCCCCGCTACAAGGAGTTAACAAGTGGCACGCGTCAAGCGGGCAGTCAACGCCCACAAGAAGCGCCGGGCGATCCTCGAGCAGGCCTCCGGCTACCGCGGTCAGCGTTCGCGCCTGTACCGCAAGGCCAAGGAGCAGGTCACCCACTCGCTGGTCTACAACTACAACGACCGCAAGAAGCGCAAGGGCGACTTCCGTCAGCTGTGGATCCAGCGCATCAACGCCGCTGCCCGCGCCAACGGCATCACGTACAACCGCTTCATCCAGGGTCTGAAGGCCGCCAACATCGAGGTGGACCGCAAGATCCTCGCCGACCTGGCGGTCAACGACGCGGCGGCGTTCGCGGCGCTGGTCGAGGTCGCGCAGAAGGCGCTGCCGAGCGATGTGAACGCGCCCAAGGCGGCGTGACGCTTGTCGCTGCGCCGGCTTGTGCCGGTGATGTGAGTTGAGGGCCCGCGAGCTTTGAGGCTTGCGGGCCCTCACCGTTCGGGCGGGTGCGGTTGTTCGTCGGCTGCGGGTGCGTTGTGGTTGGTCGCGCAGTTCCCCGCGCCCATAGGAGCCTCACCCCAAGCTTCGTTCGAAGGTGACTGCATGTCTTTCGTCAGCCCTGAGCTGATCTCCCCTCGGTCGGCTCGGGTCGTTGCCGCTCGGCGGTTGGCCAAGCGGAACTTCCGGAGCAAGGAGCGGCTGTTTCTTGCCGAAGGGCCGCAGGCCGTGCGGGAGGCGGCCTCGCATCGGGGGACGCTGGTCGAGTTGTTCGCCACCGTCGAGGCCGCTGAGCGGTATGCCGACATCGTGGGGGAGGCGCGGGGGGCCGGGGCCCGGGTGCACCTCGCCGCCGAGGAGGTGATCGAGGACATCTCCACGACCGTCACCCCCCAGGGGCTGGTCGGGGTGTGCCGGTTCCTGGACACCTCCTTCGAGGACGTGCTCGCCGCGCGGCCCCGGCTCGTCGCCGTGCTCGCCAATGTGCGGGATCCCGGGAACGCCGGGACCGTGCTGCGGTGTGCGGACGCCGCCGGGGCCGAGGCCGTCGTGCTGACCGACGCCTCCGTGGACCTGTACAACCCGAAGGCGGTGCGGGCGTCGGTCGGGTCGCTGTTCCATCTGCCGGTCGCCGTGGGCGTGCCCGTCGAGCGGGCCGTGGGCGGGCTCAAGGAGGCCGGGGTGCGGGTGCTGGCCGCCGACGGGGCGGGGGAGCGGGATCTCGACGCCGAGCTGGACGAGGGCACCATGGGCGGGCCGACCGCCTGGGTGTTCGGCAACGAGGCGTGGGGGCTGCCCGAGGAGACCCGGGCGCTGGCCGACGCCGTGGTGCGGGTGCCGATCCACGGGAAGGCCGAGAGTCTGAACCTCGCGACCGCCGCCGCCGTATGTCTCTACGGGTCCGCCCGTGCACAGCGTGCCGCCGGAGGGTGCCGCAGCGTCACCACGAGCTAGTAGGGTGACCAGCTCGGGGGCCCCGGCACGGCGGAGAGGTGGGGTACGGGGATGAGGGTCGGCACCAGCAGCGTTCCGGGCGCACGGCAGGCGCCGCGCCCGCCCGCGGACCCGGTCGGCCTGGGCGTCGACCCCGACGACCTGCCCGACGGCCTCGTCGTCGCCGACGAGCACGGGCTGGTGCTCTGCTTCAACCGGGCCGCCGAGCGCATCACGGCCCGCTCCGCCGGCGAGGCCCTCGGCCGCCCCCTGGAGGCCGTCCTGCCGCTGGTGAACCTGGACGGCTGCCGCTGGTGGCAGCTGACCGACCCCTACGGCGGCCTCGCGATCCGGGTCCGCCAGCCCGAGCGCAACCTCCTCCTGCCCGGTGGCCGCGAGGTCCTCGTCGCCGCCCGCTACGTGCGCACCGAGCCCGCCGGCCCGCTGCACCGCCTCGTCGTCACCCTGCGCGACACCGAGGCCCGGCGGCGCACCGAGCGCAGCCACGCCGAGCTGATCGCCACCGTCGCCCACGAGCTGCGCTCGCCGCTCACCTCCGTCAAGGGCTTCACCGCCACGCTGCTGGCCAAGTGGGAGCGGTTCACCGACGACCAGAAGCGGCTGATGCTGGAGACCGTCGACGCCGACGCCGACCGCGTCACCCGGCTCATCGCCGAGCTGCTCGACATCTCCCGCATCGACTCCGGGCGCCTCGAGGTGCGCCGCCAGCCCGTCGACATCGGCGCCGCCGTCGGCCGGCACATCCAGGCGTACGTGGCGGCGGGCCAGGGCGCCGACCGCTTCCTGCTCCGCCTCGCCCAGCCGCTGCCCGCGCTGTGGGCCGACCCCGACAAGGTCGACCAGGTGCTGAGCAACCTGCTGGAAAACGCGGTGCGGCACGGCGAGGGAACCGTCACCATCGACATCACGCCCGCGGCGTCCCCCCGAGAGGGCGAGGACACCGGCACGTCGGTCACGGTGAGCGACGAGGGGGCGGGCATCCCGGAGGAGTCCATGGACCGCGTCTTCACCCGCTTCTGGCGTGGCAGCAAGCGCGGCGGCACCGGCCTCGGGCTGTACATCGTCAAGGGCATCGTGGAGGCCCACGGCGGCACGATCACGGTCGGCCGGGCCCCCGGCGGCGGCGCCCTGTTCCGATTTACCCTGCCCGTGGCGGCACCGGCGTACCTCAGCTGACACCGGCTGGGACGGCCGGGCACCCCACGGGCGCCATCGCCCTTCTCCACCCCCGTTAGACTCGGCCTTTGGCACCTTTGTGTCCTGCACACGGCCAGCGAGTCGGGTGACGGGGACGTCAGCCAGCCAATCGCACGTACGGGAAGTACGGGAAGTACGGGAAGAGATGTCGGCACCCAATAAGTCGTACGACCCTGTAGAGGTCGAGGCGTTGAAACCGGACGAGATCGAGCGCATGCGGGACGAGGCGCTCGCCGCCTTCGCCGCCGCGGGCTCCCTCGACGCGCTCCAGGAGTCCAAGGTCGCCCACACCGGCGGCACCTCCCCGCTGGCGCTGGCCAACCGCGAGATCGGCGCCCTGCCCCCGCACGCCAAGGCCGACGCCGGCAAGCGCGTCGGGCAGGCCCGCGGCGCGGTGAACAAGGCGCTGGCCGCCCGCCAGGAGGAGCTGGAGGCCGAGCGCGACGCCCGGGTCCTGGTCGAGGAGGCCGTGGACGTCACGCTGCCCCACGACCGCGTCCCGGCCGGCGCCCGCCACCCGCTGACCACGCTGTCCGAGCGCATCGAGGACGTCTTCGTCGCCATGGGCTACGAGGTCGCCGAGGGCCCCGAGGTCGAGGCCGAGTGGTTCAACTTCGACGCCCTCAACATCGGCCCGGACCACCCCGCCCGCGGCGAGGCGGACACCTTCTTCGTGAAGGGCCCCGAGGGCGGCACCGAGTCCGGTGTCGTGCTGCGCACCCACACCTCCCCGGTGCAGATCCGCTCCCTGCTCCAGCGCGAGCTGCCGGTGTACGTGATCTGCCCCGGCCGCGTCTACCGCACCGACGAGCTGGACGCGACGCACACCCCCGTCTTCCACCAGGTCGAGCTGCTCGCCATCGACGAGGGCCTGACCATGGCGGACCTCAAGGGCACCCTGGACCACATGGTGCAGGCCCTGTTCGGGGAGGGCATGAAGACCCGGCTGCGCCCGGACTTCTTCCCCTTCACCGAGCCCAGCGCCGAGATGGACATGCTCTGCTACGTGTGCCGTGGCGAGTCCGTCGGCAACCCCGACCGGCCCTGCCGCACCTGCTCCAGCGAGGGCTGGATCGAGCTGGGCGGCTGCGGCATGGTCAACCCGCGGGTGCTCGTCGCCTGCGGCGTCGACCCGGAGAAGTACAGCGGCTTCGCCTTCGGGTTCGGCATCGAGCGGATGCTGATGTTCCGGCACAGCGTCGAGGACATGCGAGACATGGTCGAGGGTGACGTCCGGTTCACCCGGCCGTTCGGGATGGAGATCTGATGCGGGTCCCGCTTTCCTGGCTGCGGGAGTACGTCGACCTGCCGGCCACCGAGACCGGCCGCGACGTGCAGGCCAAGCTGATTTCGGCCGGCCTGGAGGTCGAGGCGGTCGAGCACCTCGGCGCCGACCTCAAGGGCCCGCTGGTGGTCGGCCAGGTGCTGACCATCGAGGAGCTGGAGGGCTTCAAGAAGCCGATCCGCTTCTGCACCGTCGCCGTGGGTGCCGCCAACGGCACGGGTGAGCCGCAGGAGATCGTCTGCGGCGCCCGCAACTTCGCCGTCGGCGACAAGGTCGTCGTCGTCCTGCCCGGCGCCACTCTGCCCGGCGGCTTCTCCATCGCCGCCCGCAAGACGTACGGCAAGACCTCGCACGGCATGATCTGCTCCGCCGACGAGCTGGGCATGGGCGACGACGGCACGCACGGCATCATCGTGCTGCCGCCCGAGACCGAGGTCGGCAAGGACGCGATCGAGCTGCTCGAACTGGTCGACGAGGTCCTGGACATCGCCGTCACCGCCGACCGCGGCGACTGCCTGTCGCTGCGCGGCGTCGCCCGCGAGCTGGCCATCTCCTACGGCCTGCCGCTGCGCGACCCGGCGCTGCTCGACGTGCCGGGGCCCAACGCCCACGGGCACCCGGTGAAGATCGCCGACCCCGCCGGCTGCGACCGCTTCACCGCCCGCACGGTGACCGGCCTCAGCCCCGAGGCGCGCTCCCCGATCTGGCTGCAGCGCCGCCTGCAGAAGGCCGGCATGCGCCCGATCTCGCTCGCCGTCGACGTCACCAACTACGTGATGCTGGAGCTGGGCCAGCCGCTGCACGCCTACGACCGCTCCCTGGTCCAGGGCACCATCGGAGTGCGCCGGGCCGAGGGCGGCGAGCACCTCACCACCCTCGACGGTGTCAAGCGCACGCTGACCGCCGAGGACCTGGTCATCACCGACGAGCGCGGCCCGATCGGCCTCGCCGGCGTGATGGGCGGAGCGAACACGGAGATCGCCGACCACGACGACCTCTCGGCCGCCACGGCCGACGTGGTCATCGAGGCGGCCCACTTCGACGCGGTGTCCATCGCGCGCACCGCCCGCCGGCACAAGCTGTCCTCCGAGGCGTCCCGCCGCTTCGAGCGGGGCGTCGACCCGCAGGCCGCGGCAGCCGCCGCGCAGCGCACCGTCGACCTGCTCGTGCTGCTCGCCGGCGGCACCGCCGAGGCGGGCGTCACCGAGATCAGCGCGCCGGCCGCGCCGCACACCATCAGCATGGCCGCCGACCGCCCGGACAAGGTCGCGGGTGTCTCCTACGGCCGCGAGATCGTCGTCCGCCGCCTCCAGGAGGTCGGCTGCGACGTGTACGGGCAGGACGAGCTGCTCGTCACCGTGCCGTCCTGGCGGCCCGACCTCACCGACCCGAACGACCTGGCCGAAGAGGTCATCCGCCTGGAGGGCTACGAGAACCTGCCCTCCACGCTGCCCCGGCCCCCCGCCGGGCGCGGTCTGACCGCCGGGCAGCGGATGCGCCGCCGGGTCGGCCGGGCGCTGGCAGGCGCGGGGTATGTCGAGGCGCCGAACTACCCGTTCGTCTCCGAGCGGGTCTTCGACCAGCTCGGCCTGGCCGCCGACGACCCGGCGCGCCGGGTGGTGCGCCTGGTCAACCCGCTCAGCGACGAGGAGCCCGCGCTGCGGACCTCGCTGCTGCCGGGACTGCTCGGCGCGCTGCGCCGCAACGACGGGCGGGGCGCGCACGACCTGGCCCTCTTCGAGACCGGCCTGGTCTTCCACCCCCGCGCCGAGCAGCGGCCGGCCGTCTCGCTGCCGGTCGACCGGCGCCCGAGCACCGAGGACATCGCCGCGCTGGACGCGGCCCTGCCTGACCAGCCACGGCACGTCGCCGTCGTCATGGCCGGCGCCCGCGAGCAGGCCGGCTGGTGGGGCAGGGGCCGTCCGGCGGACTGGGCCGACGCGGTCGAGGCGGCGCGGACGGTGGCCCGGGAGACCGGGGCGGAGCTGATCGTCCGCAAGGGCCAGTACGGGCCGTGGCACCCGGGCCGCTGCGCCGAGCTGGCCGTCACCGTGGACGGCGCGCCCGTCGTCATCGGGCACGCCGGTGAGCTGCACCCGCGGGTGCTGAAGTCGCTGGGGCTGCCCGCGCGGAGCTGCGCGATGGAGCTGGACCTCGACGCGCTGGCCCTCGCGGGCGACGACACGCCTCGGGCGCCGGGTATCTCGGCCTTTCCCATGGCCACGCAGGATGTCGCCCTGGTGGTGGAGGCGTTCGTGCCGGCCGCCGAGGTGGAGGCGGCGCTGCGGGAGGGTGCGGGTTCGCTGCTGGAGTCCATCCGCCTGTTCGACGTCTACGACAACGCCGAGCAGCTCGGTGAGGGCCGCAAGTCCCTCGCGTACGCGCTCCGCTTCCGCGCGGTCGACCGGACGCTGACGGTGGACGAGGCGTCCGCCGCCCGCGACGCGGCGGTCGCCCTCGCGGGCGAGCGCACGGGGGCCACGCTGAGGGCCTGACGCCCCTCTTGGCAGGGTTGCTTCGCCCAAGGGGGCGGGGGGCTGCGACAGTTCGGCGGCTGCGGGTGCGTCGTGGCCGTTCGCGCAGTTCCCCGCGCCCCTTGGGCGCCCAAGGGGTGGGGGAGCGCTGTGCATGGGCGACTGCGGGTCCGCTGTGGTTGCTCGCGCAGTTCCCCGCGCCCCTAAAAGCAGGGCCGTTCACGGCAAGGGCATTCAGGGGCGCGGGGAACTGCGCGACCAGCCACGACGCTGCCGCAGCCCGCACACCACCGCAGCCGGAACCGGGCCGCCGGACTGTAAGAGGGGGGAGTCGGCGGCCCGGCCAGCCAAGTGAACCGGGGATGGCCGGCCGAGCGGCACCGTACGCGGGCCCCGGAGGCTCGTACTCCGTTCACACCCCGTGTGAGGACCGGGACACTACGCTTACGGCACCCAGTCCCCGCCGGAGCGGCCATGTATCCCAACACCCTCCTCGACGCCATCCTCGACGAGGCCGGCGTCTCGCACGCGGGCCTCGCCGCCCACGTCAACCACGCGGGACGCGCCCGCGGACTCGCCCTGCGCTACGAGCACACCGCCGTGGCCCGCTGGCTGAAGGGCCAGCGCCCCAGGGGCCAGGTCCCCGACCTGATCTGCGAGGTCCTCGCCGCGCGCCTGCACCGCCCCGTCACCCTCGACGACATCGGCCTCGGCGTCCCCGGCGAGCCCGTCACCCCGCACACCGGCTCGCTGTCGGGGTTCGTGGAGCGGGCCACCGCCCTGTGGCGCTCCGACGAGCAGCAGCGCCCGCATGTCCTCGGCGCCCCCGCGCTCACCGGCACGCCCGCGGTGATGCCGGTGTGGGAGTGGGAGAACCCGCCCGAGGACGTCGACGTCTCCCGCGGCGGCCCGCACCGCGTCACCGCCGCCGACCTGGAGATGCTGCGCTGCGCCCGCGCGCACTACGAGCAGATGTACCGCAAGACCGGCGGCGTCGCGACGCGCGTCCGCATCGTCTGCTTCCTCAACTCCGAGACCGCCCCCCTGCTGCGCGGCGGCTACACCGACGCCACCGGCCGCCAACTGCACCGCGCCACCGGCGGGTTGGTGGCGGTGGCCGGCATCTGCGCGTACGACTCCGACGCGCACGGCCTCGCCCAGCGCTACTTCCACCAGGCCCTGCGCCTGGCCAAGGCGAGCGGCGACCGCGGCCTGGGCGCCTACGTCATCGCGCTGCTGGTCAATCAGGCGTTGTTCTTACGGGAGTACCGCCAGGCCGTCGCCTTCGCCGAGGCCGCGCTGCGTACCGCGGGCCGGCACATCACCCCCGCCCTCGCCTCCGACCTGTACGCGATGCAGGCGAAGGCGTACGCCCATCTCGGCGACGCCACCGGCGCGCTGGCCCGTATCCGGCAGGCCGAGCAGGCCGCCGAGCGGATCCGGCGCGGGCACGAGCCGGACGAGACGGGCTACGTCCAACCCGGCCTGGTCAACGTCCAGGTGGCCGAGGCGCTGCTCAGTCTCGGCGAGCTGGCCGCGGCCGGCGAGCACGCCGCCGCGGCGGTCGACACCCCCGCCCACGACCGGGGCCGCGTGCACCGCCTCGCCATGCTCAGCACGGTCGAACTGCGCCGGGGCAACGCGGAGAAGGCGGTGGCCACCGCCGTGCAGATGGCCGAACAGGCCCGGGGCATGGAGTCCCAACGGCTGCGCGACCGGCTCAGGGCGGTGCGCGAGCACCTGGTGCGCAGCGGCGGGTCGGGGACGGTCGAGGCCGCCGAACTGATCGACGGGGCACTGCGCGTACCGCTTTAGCCGCCCCCACTACTACTGCGATTCTGCCACCTAACGAACGAAAGGTGGCAGAACCGTGCAGTGGACGAAAGAGAAAGAACAAACCGTGTACGCGAACCGCTGGTTCAGCGTCAATCTCGCCGACGTCGGGCTGCCCGACGGCCGGCACCTCGACCACTTCCTGATCCGTATGCGCCCGGTGGCCGTGGCCACCGTCGTGAACGAGGCCCAGGAGGTGCTGCTGCTGTGGCGGCACCGGTTCATCACCGACAGCTGGGGCTGGGAGCTGGCCGCCGGCGTGGTCGAGGACGGCGAGGACGTCGCGGTGGCGGCGGCCCGGGAGCTGGAGGAGGAGACCGGCTGGCGGCCCGGACCGCTGCGCCACCTGATGAGCGTGGAGCCGTCCAACGGCCTCACCGACGCCCGGCACCACGTCTACTGGGCGGACGAGGCCGCGTACGTGGGCCACCCCGTGGACGACTTCGAGTCCGACCGCCGGGAGTGGGTCCCGCTCAAGGTCGTCCCCGATCTGGTCGCCCGCGGGGAGGTGCCGGCCGCCAACATGGCGGCGGCGTTACTGCTCCTGCACCACCTGCGCCTGGGCTGACCGGGTCAACGCCCCATCGCCTGCCAGACGGTGACGACCAGGGCGCCGGCCGCCGTGACGGCCGTGATCGTGGGCAGCGGCCAGCGGGCGTGTTCCAGGGAGACGAGCCGGGTGCTCAGCTCGTCCAGTTCCTTCGCCGTCTCCTCGGTGCGATGGCTGAGCAGCGCCAGCCCGCCCTCCACGCGGGCGTAGGCGACGTCCAACCGACGCCGTAACTCTGCGAGTTCACCGGGGGCGAGGGGAAGATGGTCGGGATCGGTGGTCATGGGTCCGCTCCTTTCCGTTCCGGGTGTGGCCCGGATCGACATGTGTGCCATGTACATGATCAGTGAACTCGCCTGGTGGGCGCCTGGGGAGCGTGTGCGGAAGGCATATGCGTGCCCGCCGCGCACACGCCGTGTGAATGGAGCGGGCCCGGCACCTGTGAGGGTGCCGGGCCCGTCGGGGTGCGCGCCTGCGCGTCACTGACCGTAGCTGTAGAAGCCGGAGCCGCTCTTGCGGCCGAGGCGGCCCGCGTCGACCATGCGCTGGAGCAGCGGGGGAGCGGCGTACAGCGGTTCCTTGTATTCCTCGTACATGGAGTAGGCGACCGAGGCGACCGTGTCCAGGCCGATCAGGTCGGCCAGCTTGAGCGGGCCCATCGGGTGGGCGCAGCCCATCTCCATGCCGTTGTCGATGTCCTCGCGGCTGGCGATGCCCGACTCGAACATCCGGATCGCGGAGAGCAGGTACGGGATCAGCAGCGCGTTGACCACGAACCCTGAGCGGTCCTGGGCGCGGATGGCGTGCTTGCCGAGCACCTTCTCGGTGAACAGCTGCGCCCGGCTCAGCGTGCCCTCGGAGGTGGTGAGCGCCGGGATCAGCTCGACCAGCTGCTGGACCGGGGCCGGGTTGAAGAAGTGGATGCCGATCACGCTGTCCGGGCGCGAGGTGGCGACCGCGAGCTTCACCAGTGGGATCGAGGAGGTGTTGGACGCCAGGATCGCGTCGGGGCGGGTCACCACCTGGTCGAGCACCTGGAAGATCTCGGTCTTGACCTGCTCGTTCTCCACCACGGCCTCGATCACCAGATCGCGGTCGGCGAACTCGCCGAGGTCGGTGGTGAAGCTGAGCCGCGCCAGCGTCGCGTCCCGCTCCTCCTCGGTGATCTTGCCGCGCTCGGCGGCCTTGAGCAGCGAGTTGTGCAGCCGGGTGCGACCGATCTCCAGGGCCTCGCCGGTCGTCTCGGCGACCATCACCTCCAGACCGGAGCGCGCGCACACCTCGGCGATGCCGGCCCCCATCTGGCCGCAGCCCACCACGCCGACGCGTGCGATATCTCCCGAGAAGCCGGTCACATCGTCCCTTTCGCTGACCAACGGCTGCCGCAGACCGGCCGGGGTCTCCGGCGCCTGCTCCGATCGAGCACGTTACCTCCGATGTGCCGCGGATCCGTCCTCCGGGTCGGGCATGCTGAGGCCCCGTACACGATCCGTGACCGTGCGGATCCACAGCGTTCAGGAGACCGCTCATGCATCGGATCTCGCGCCGGGCCTTCGCGGTGGCGGCGTTGTCGGCGTTCACCCTGGCCCCCCGCGCCGCGTCCGCGGCACCCGCGCACCGGCCGCACGCCGGGGGCGCGCCCCGCGCGGTGCCGGAGATGCGCGGCATGTGGCTGGCCACCGTCGCGGGCCGGGACTGGCCGAGCCGCCCCGGGCTGCGGGCCGCCGAGCAGCGCGCCGAGCTGACCGCCCTGCTCGACGCGGCGGTGGAGCACCGGCTCAACACGGTCTTCCTCCAGGTGCGCCCCACCGCCGACGCGCTGTGGCCCTCGCCGTACGAGCCCTGGTCGGAGTTCCTCTCCGGCAGCCAGGGCCGGGACCCCGGCTGGGACCCGCTGGGCACCGCCGTCACCGAGGCGCACGCCCGCGGCCTGGAGCTGCACGCCTGGTGCAACCCGTACCGCGTCGCCACCCACGACGAGCCCGCCCGGCTCATCCCCGCCCACCCCGCACGCAAGCACCCCGAGTGGGTGGTGCCCTACGG
This sequence comes from Streptomyces sp. NPDC048182, assembly GCF_043202555.1. Lineage (NCBI taxonomy): Bacteria > Bacillati > Actinomycetota > Actinomycetes > Kitasatosporales > Streptomycetaceae > Streptomyces > Streptomyces sp. NPDC048182. The sequence continues at coordinate 196,147 of NZ_JBIDAQ010000014.1, forward strand.
CGGCAAGCTCTACTACGACCCGGGACAGCCGGAGGTCCGTGCCTTCGTGCAGGACGCCATGGTGGACGCGGTGGAGCGGTACGAGGTGGACGGCCTCCACTTCGACGACTACTTCTACCCCTATCCGGTGGCCGGCCAGAGCTTCGCCGACGCCGGCACCTTCGCCGCGCACGGCAAGGACCACGCCACCAAGGCCGACTGGCGGCGCGCCAACATCGACCTGCTGGTGCGCGAGACGGCGGAGCGGGTGCGGAGCGTGCGGCCCACCGCCCGTTTCGGTGTCAGCCCGTTCGGGGTGTGGCGCAACGCCGCCGACGACGCGCGCGGCTCGGACACCCGGGCGGGCGTGCGGACGTACGACGACCTCTACGCGGACACCCGGAAGTGGGTGCGCGAGGGCTGGCTCGATTACGTCGTGCCGCAGCTGTACTGGTCCATCGGCCAGGACGGCGCCGACTACGCGAAGCTGCTCGCCTGGTGGGCGGATGTCGCTGAGGGCAGCCGGACCGAGCTGTTCGTCGGGGAGGCGCTGTACAAGGCGGGCGGCGAGGCGCAGCCCGCGCCCTGGCAGGACGCGGGCGAGCTCTCCCGCCACCTGGAACTGGCGCGGGAGCACCCGCAGGTGCGCGGCCACGTGTTCTTCTCCGCCCGCGAGGTGGCCGAGGACCGGATCGGCGCACTGGCCCGGGTGGCCGCCGACCACTACGGGGAAGCGGCGCGCGGCGCCGGACGCTGAGAGCCCCTTCAGCCGGTCCCCTCAGCCGATCCCTTCAGGTCAGGTCAGGTACCCGGCCCGCGTGGTCGGGTCCTGGTCCTGCCGCCGGTCCGTGAGCTGCCGCTCCTCGTGCCGGTGGCGGATCTCGGAGTCGGGTCCCGGGGAGCACACCGCCTCGTGCCCGTCCTCGAACCGCACCCGGTACGGCGGACCGCCGCCCCGGCCCATCACCTCGGTGATCTCGGCGACCTTGTCGTGTTCGCCGACCACCCGGCCGTGCTGGACGAGCTGGTCGCCCTGGTTGGCTTGCATGCGCGACGCCTCCTCACCGCAGGTGCCGCTCAGATTCGCTCAGCCTCGGGCCCGCTGGGTGACCGCGATGCAGACGAGAACCGCCGCGGCCGTCAGCGGAGCGGCCACCGGCAGGTGTTCGCCCAGGAGAATTACCGACCACACCAGTGTGAGCAGCGGCTGGGCCAGCTGCAACTGACTGGCCTTGGGGATGCCGATCGCCGCCATGCCCCGGTACCAGACCACCAGGCCGAGGAACTGCGAGCCGACCGCCACCCACAGCAGCCCGGCCACGCCGTGCGCGGTCAGCCGCACCGGCTCGAAGGACAGCGCGACGGCGGCCATCGGCACCGTCAGCGGCAGGCACAGCACCAGCGCCCAGCCGATGACCTGCCAGCCCGGCATCGTCCGGGCCAGCCGCCCGCCCTCGGCGTAGCCCGCCGCGCACACCAGCAGGGCGCCGAAGAGGTAGGCGTCGGCCGAGGTCAGCGCGCCGCCGCTCTGCTGCACCGTGAAGCCGAGCACCGCCGCCGCGCCGGCCAGGGCGGCGGCCCAGAAGGTGCGCGAGGGCCGGGTGCCGAAGCGCAGCGCGGACACCAGCGCCGTGGTCAGCGGCAGCAGGCCGACCACCACGGCGGCGTGCGCGGTGGTCGAGGTCTCCAGGGCGAGCGTGGTCAGCAGCGGGAAGCCCAGCACCACACCGGCGCCCACCACCGCGAGCCCGGCCAGCTCGCGCCGGCCGGGCAGCGGGACGCGCAGTGCCAGCAGGCAGCTGCCGGCGATCAGCGCGGCGAGGACGCTGCGCACGCCGATCAGCGACCAGGGGCCGAAGCCCTCAAGGCCCCAGGCGGTGGCCGGGAAGGTGAGGGAGAAGGCGACGACACCGAGGGCGGCCAGCAGGGTGCCGGAGGACGTGGCGGCCGGCGAGGCGGAGGCGGCGGCGGGCTCGCCGGTCGCGGTGACCGGGGCCTCGACCGCTATCTTCGCATCTGCGGTAGCGCTACTCTTTCTTCTCATGCACCAGCGTAGCAGTGTCGCGGAACTGACGAAAGAGCTGCGGAAGGAGCTCGACCGCTACTCATCCGGCGGAAAGCTCCCGTCCAGCCGAGCCCTCGTCGAGCGCTTCCGGGTCAGCCCGGTGACCGTCTCCCGGGCCCTCGGGCAGCTCGCCGCCGAGGGCCTGGTGGTGACCCGGCCGGGCGCCGGGGCGTTCCGGGCCGACCGGCCGCCGCACGCCGGGCAGGCGCCCGCCGGTGACACCTCCTGGCAGGAGGTCGCGCTCAGCGTCGACGGCTCCGCCGACCTCGTGCCGCGCTCCGTGGACGCCTCCGGGGTCCTCGTCTCGCTGGCCGCGCCGCCGCCCGGCGTCATCGAGTTCAACGGCGGCTACCTGCACCCCTCCCTCCAGCCCGAGCGGGCCATGGCCGCCGCCCTCGCCCGTGCCGGGCGCCGCCCTGGCGCGTGGGGCAGGCCGCCGATGGAGGGGTTGCCGGAGCTGCGGGAGTGGTTCGCGCGGGGGATCGGCGGCGCGATCACCGCCGCGGAGGTGCTGATCACCGCTGGCGGCCAGTCCGCGCTGACCACGACCCTGCGCGCGCTCGCCCCGCCCGGCGCCCCGGTCCTGGTGGAGTCGCCGACCTACCCCGGCATGCTGGCCATCGCGCGGGCTGCCGGGCTGCGCCCGGTGCCGGTCCCGGTGGACGCGGACGGCGTGCGCCCCGCCCTGCTCGCCGACGCCTTCCGGGCCAGCGGGGCCCGCCTCTTCGTGTGCCAGCCGCTGTTCCAGAACCCGACCGGCGCCGTGCTCGCCCCCGAGCGGCGGGGCGAGGTGCTGCGGATCGCCCGGGAGGCCGGGGCCTTCGTGGTCGAGGACGACTTCGTACGGCGGCTGGTGCACGAGGACGCCGGGCCGCTGCCGGCGCCGCTCGCCGCCGACGACCCGGACGGCGTGGTCGTGCACGTCTGCTCGCTGACCAAGGCGACCTCGCCGAGCTTCCGGGTGAGCGCGCTGGCCGCGCGCGGGCCGGTCGTGGAGCGGCTGCGGGCCATCCAGGTGGTGGACACCTTCTTCGTGCCCCGGCCGCTGCAGGAGGCGGCCCTCGAACTCGTCGGCTCGCCCGCGTGGCCCCGCCACCTGCGCGCCGTCGCGGGGGAGTTGCGGGCCCGGCGCGACGCCGTCACCACCGGCCTGCGGCAGCACCTGCCCGCCCTCGCCCTGCCCCACATCCCTTCCGGCGGCTACCACCTGTGGCCCCGGCTGCCCGACGGCACCGACGAGTCGGCCCTGGCGGCGGCGGCCCTGCGCGCCGGGGTCGCGGTCACGCCGGGCCGCCCCTACTTCAGCGCCGAGCCCCCGGCCCCGCACCTGCGGCTGAGCTTCGCGGGAGTCGCCGGGACCGGCGAGATCGCGGAGGGCGTGCGCCGGCTGGCGGCGGCCTGCGCGGAGGTGCTGCCGCTGTCCTAGGAGGCGTCGGCGCGGACGTACTCGGTGGTGAGCAGCAGGTCCTTGGCGGGACCGCCCACCCGCCACACGGTCCGCCAGCGCTCCTCGTCCAGCACGGTGAACTCGCCGCGGTAGAGGTCGGCGGCGCACGGGTGGTCGGCCACGTGACGCCCCTCGGCCAGGTCGAGGAGGTGGAAGGGCCGCCCGTCCGCGAAGCGCACGTCGGCCGTGTTCGGCGTGGGTCCCGGCAGCCAGCGCAGGGTGCGCTCGGCGGGCCGGCTCACACCCTGCCAGGTGAAGCGGCCGTCCTCGCGGCTGAGCAGCCCGCCGCCGTCGAGCGGGCCGAACACCGTGACCCCCGTGAAGCGGCCCTCGGCGCCGCCCGCCAGATCCACCACCGCCCGCTCGGTGCGCCACCGCCCGGCCAGATACGCCAGCACGTCCGGCACCGGCCATCCCGCGCCCATCCCTGTTCTGCCTTCCGCTTCACGACGTCCGTCAGCGCGGGCGCCGGATCCGGACCGGGCCCTTCGCTTCCCGGGGATCGACGACGCGCCCCCGCTGCGTCACCTCGACCTCGCCCGCATCGGCCAGCCCTCGCACAGCCTCCCGCACCGGCTCCATCAGCTCACGCCACCCCTCGTCGTCCCCGTCGTACGCCGCCCGCGCGACGTCTGAGGGGCAGATGCTGGAGGTGGGTGCGCGCTCGTCCAGGAGACCGAGCACGACCCGGGCGAGGGCGTCCACCGCCTCAGCCTGGCACCGGGACGACCGAGCGCGCCACTCAGCGCCTACCCTCACCCGATGACGAGGGCACAGCGAAGCACAGCCGGTACGCGGCTCACGGCGGCGGTCCGACGCGGGGACGCGGAGGCCGTGACCGCCTCGCTGACAGCCGGAGCGGCCCCCGACACGGTCACCGACGACGGCCTGCCGGTCCTGTGCCTGGCGATCGCCGCTTACGACGCCGCCGTCGCGGAGGCGCTCGTCGAGGGCGGCGCGGACCCGGACCGCGAGCTGCCGGACGGCACGACACCGCTGCGCCGGGCCGTCGAGGGCGGCTCCCCGGCGGTGGCGTCGGCGGTGCGCGGCCGAGAATCCCGGCTGCGCCTCCCGGAGGCCGAGCGGGAGCGGCTGCTCGCCCTGGCCCGGTGGTGGTACGAGCGGGGCGTGGAGTCCGGACTTCGCGACCGGACGGGCGCCCCGGGACCGGCGCTCCGCACCCGGATGCCGGACGACGAGTACCACCATGCGACACAGCTGACGCTCGGCGGCCTGACGGCCCGCGACGGGCACGGCGCGATCCTCACCGACCTGGAGTGGGCCTTCCGCGTCCTGACCCCCGTGGACGAACTGGTGGCCAGGGCCGTGGCCTGCCGCGACCCCGACCACGTCGACTGGTGGTCCGCCCGGTGGATCCTCGGCCGACGCCGCAGCAAGGAGACGTGGACGGCCCTCACCACCCACCGCCACGCCCCGGCCCCGGAGACCCGTCGCTTCGTCGTCGACGTGCTCGACACGTACCTCATGTGGTGGCCGTCGAGCCACCGGGACTCCTACGTGGGGGAGACGGCAGACCTGCTCGTCGCCTGGGCCACCGAAGGGGACGACGACCCGGGCGTCCTCGCTGAGGTGCTCCGCGTCCTGAGCGAGACGGAGCACCGGCAGAGCGAGGCCGTCGGACTGCGGCACGCCGGTCACCCGGACCCACGCGTCCGCGCCCGGGTCCCCGATCTGCTGCGCGGCTGGGACCCCCCTGTTCCGCCGCTGAGCGCCGAGGCCCGCGCCGCCCTGCTGGTACTCGCCCGGGACGCGGACTGGCTGGTGCGCGCCGGGGCGGGCCGGGTGCTGACGGCGGTCCACGACGGCAGCGCGGAGTTCACGGACGTCGTCGTCACGCTGCTCCGGGACCCGGTGGCCGATGCCCGGGGCTTCGTCGCGGAGGGGGTCGCGAACGACGTGATCCGCTCGCCGGCGGTCGCCGACGCCCTCGTGGCCCTGCTCGACGAGGCCGACCTGGGAACGCGGCTGAACGCCGCCTACGCCCTCCTCAGGCTGGACGACCCGCGCACCGGGGAGGCCATCGAGCGGGTCGGCCCGCTCTCCCGCCCCGGGTACGAGCACGACCACCGCCTCTCCGCGTTCTGGACCTGGCAGCGGAACCGGGAGAACACGCCCTAGGTGTATTGACCCGCAGCGTTGTTCACACGGCTGATCGGTGGCTTGCCTCCGAGTGCGGTGTGGCCGCGGTGGTGGTTGTAGGTGTGCAGGA
>NZ_JBIDAQ010000015.1:0-105181 GCF_043202555.1 Streptomyces sp. NPDC048182
AAGTACCAGCTCAAACCCCGCGACTGGGACGCCGCCACCCGCGAGGGCCGCACCATCGCCCCCCTGATCACCCGCCTCAACACCATCCGGCGGGACCACCCCGCGCTGCACCGGCTGCGCAACCTCCGCTTCCACACGACCGACAACGACGCGGTCATCGCCTACAGCAAGCGCACGGGCTCCGACGTGGTGCTGGTGGTCGCCAACCTCGATCCCCATCACACCCAGGAGGCCACGATCTCGCTCGACATGCCGCAACTCGGGCTCGACTGGCACGACTCGGTGCCGGTGTGCGACGAACTCACGGGTGAGGGTTACCACTGGGGCAGGGCGAACTACGTGCGGCTGGAGCCCGGCCGGGCGCCCGCGCACGTCTTCCACGTCCGGCGGCCGTCCGCCGCCGGGTCGCCGAACGGAGGGCCGGCAGCGCCATGACCGTCAACGAGCCAGTGCCGGACACCTTCGAGGACACCCCGGCCAAGGACCGCGACCCCGACTGGTTCAAACGAGCCGTCTTCTACGAGGTCCTCGTCCGCTCCTTCCAGGACAGCAACGGCGACGGCGTCGGCGACCTCAAGGGCCTCACCGCCAAGCTGGACTACCTGCAATGGCTGGGCGTGGACTGCCTCTGGCTGCCCCCGTTCTTCAATTCGCCGCTGCGCGACGGCGGCTACGACGTCTCCGACTACACCGCCGTGCTGCCCGAGTTCGGCGACCTCGCCGACTTCGTGGAGTTCGTCGACGCCGCCCACCAGCGCGGCATGCGCGTCATCATCGACTTCGTCATGAACCACACCAGCGACGAGCACCCGTGGTTCCAGGAGTCGCGCAAGAACCCCGACGGCCCGTACGGCGACTACTACGTCTGGGCCGACGACGACAAGCAGTACCAGGACGCCCGGATCATCTTCGTGGACACCGAGGCGTCCAACTGGACCCACGACCCGGTCCGGGGGCAGTACTACTGGCACCGCTTCTTCTCCCACCAGCCGGACCTCAACTACGAGAACCCGGCCGTGCAGGAGGAGATCCTGGCGGCCCTGCGCTTCTGGCTGGACCTCGGCATCGACGGCTACCGCCTCGACGCCGTGCCCTACCTGTACGCCGAGGAGGGCACCAACTGCGAGAACCTGCCGGCCAGCCACGAGTTCCTGAAGCGGGTGCGCCGGGAGATCGACGCGCAGTACCCGGACACGGTGCTGCTGGCCGAGGCGAACCAGTGGCCGGAGGACGTGGTCGACTACTTCGGGGACTACCCGAGCGGTGGCGACGAGTGCCACATGGCGTTCCACTTCCCGGTGATGCCCCGCATCTTCATGGCCGTGCGCCGGGAGTCGCGCTACCCGGTCTCCGAGATCCTCGCCAAGACCCCGGCCATCCCGTCCAACTGCCAGTGGGGCATCTTCCTGCGCAACCACGACGAGCTGACCCTGGAGATGGTCACCGACGAGGAACGCGACTACATGTGGGCGGAGTACGCCAAGGACCCCCGCATGCGGGCCAACATCGGCATCCGCCGCCGCCTCGCGCCCCTGCTCGACAACGACCGCAGCCAGACCGAGCTGTTCACCGCCCTGCTGCTCTCGCTGCCTGGCTCGCCGATCCTCTACTACGGCGACGAGATCGGCATGGGCGACAACATCTGGCTCGGCGACCGCGACGCGGTGCGCACCCCGATGCAGTGGACCCCCGACCGCAACGCCGGCTTCTCGACCGGTGACCCCGGGCGGCTCTACCTCCCGACGATCATGGACCCGGTCTACGGCTACCAGGTGACCAACGTCGAGGCGTCCATGGCCTCGCCGTCCTCGCTGCTGCACTGGACCCGCCGGATGATCGAGATCCGCAAGCAGAACCCCGCCTTCGGCCTGGGCACCTTCACCGAGCTGCCCTCCTCGAATCCCGCCGTCCTCGCCTTCCTCCGCGAGTACGAGGACGACCTGGTGCTCTGCGTGAACAACTTCGCGCGGTTCGCGCAGCCCACCGAGCTGGACCTGCGCGAGTTCGCGGGGCGCCACCCGGTGGAGCTGTTCGGCGGGGTGCGCTTCCCCGCCATCGGCGAGCTGCCGTATCTGCTGACTCTCGGAGGCCACGGCTTCTACTGGTTCCGGCTCACCCGAGTCGCATCCCGCATCGGCCGCCGCGTGTGACGTCGGGCCGAGGAAAGGACGCGTCACCATGCCGAAGACCGCATCCCTGCGCACCAGACGCGGACGGCTCGCCGAGCCGATGGCGTCGCTCGGCGAGCTGCTGCGGGAGTGGCTGCCGCGGCAGCGCTGGTTCGCGGGCAAGGACCGGCCCGTGGCCGAACTCGGCCTGCTGTCCCTGACCGAGCTGTTCCCTGGCTGTCTGCACCTGCTGGTGCACACCGGGGACGGTCCGGCGTCCGCCCCCGGCGGCGCCCCGCAGGCCGGCGACTGCTACCAGTTGCTGCTCGGCGTGCGCGAGCAGCACTCGTCGCGGCTCGGCCGGGCGCTCATCGGACAGGTGCAGGACGGCCCGCTGGCCGGGCGGACGGTCTACGACGCGCTGCACGACCCGCGCACCGCGCAGCTGCTCCTGGAACGGCTGCGCACTCCGGGCAAGGCGGGCCCGCTGCGCTTCGAGTGCGACCCGTCCCGGCCGGTGCCCGCCGGGCTCGCGCCGCGGCTGCTCGACGCCGAGCAGTCCAACTCGTCCCTGGTCTACGGCGACGAGTTCATCCTGAAGCTGTTCCGCCGGGTCCAGCCGGGCGTCAACCCCGACCTGGAGGTGCCGGACGCGCTGGCCCGGCAGGGCTGCGGCCGGGTGCCGGCGCCGGTGGCGTGGCTGCGCACGACGAGCCCGTACGAGGCGACCCTCGGGGTGCTCCAGCCCTTCCTGCCCGGTGCCTCCGACGGCTGGACCCTGGCGCAGAACGCGCTCGCCGCGGCGGACGACTTCACCGCCGAGGCGCACGAGCTGGGCCGGGCCACCGCCGACGTGCACCTCGCCCTGGCCTCGGCCTTCCCGACCGGTCCCGCCGGCGAGAACGACCGTACGGCGAGCGCGATGACCGAGCGGCTGACCACCGCCGCGCACCACGTGCCGGCGCTCCAGCCGTTCGTGCCCGGCCTGCGCTCCGCCTTCGCGGCCCTGGCGACCTGCGACTCGGGGCCGCCCGCCCAGCGCATCCACGGCGACCTGCACCTGGGTCAGGTGCTGCGGGCCGGCCGGGACTGGTTCGTCATCGACTTCGAGGGCGAGCCGTCCCGTCCGCTCGCCGAACGGCGCAGTGCCCACTCCCCCGTGCGGGACATCGCGGGCATGCTGCGCTCCTTCGACTACGCCGCCCGGCAGCGCCGCCCGTGGCGCCCGGAGTGGGCCCGCCGCTGCCGGGAGGCGTTCTGCGCCGGGTACGCCGCGCGGGCCGGCTGGGACCCGCGCAAGAAGCACGGCCTGCTGCGCGCCTACGAGACGGACCGCGCGGTGTACGAGGTGCTGTACGAGGCCCGGCACCGCCCCGACTGGCTTCCCGTACCCATGGCGGCGATCGAACGACTCGCCGTGAGAGGAGACTGACATGGTGGCCCTGCGCGACACGTCGCTCCCGGAGCCGTCGGGGCCCGCCCCCGCGGTCACCGCGCCGGCCGGCACCGCCCCGCCGCTGGACCCGCACGATCGCGGCCGTCTCCTGGCGGGCGCCCACCACGACCCGCACGCGCTGCTCGGCGCCCACCCCGTGCCAGGCGGTGTCGCCTTCCGGGCGCTGCGCCCCTTCGCGCGCGAGGTGAGCGTGGTCACCGGCGGCGAGCGGCACGCCCTGGTCTCGGAGGGCGACGGCCTCTTCTCCGCCGTCCTGCCGCTGACGGAGATCCCCGCCTACACCCTGGCCGTGGCCTACGAGCAGGGCGAGCACGTCACGGACGACCCGTACCGCTTCCTGCCCGCGCTGGGCGAGCTCGACCTGCACCTGATCGGCGAGGGCCGGCACGAGGAGCTGTGGCAGGCGCTCGGCGCGCACCCCATGGAGCACGAGGGCGTGGCCGGCACCCGCTTCACCGTCTGGGCGCCGAACGCGCAGGGCGTGCGGGTGGCCGGGGACTTCACCCACTGGGACGGCACCGCGTTCCCGATGCGCTCCCTGGGCTCGTCCGGGGTGTGGGAGCTGTTCCTGCCGGGCATCGGCGAGGGCGCCCGGTACAAGTTCGAGATCCACTCCCGCCACGGCCACCGCTTCCTGAAGGCCGACCCGATGGCCCGCGCGGCGGAGGAGCCGCCGAACACGGCGTCCGTCGTGACGGCCTCGCACTACACGTGGGACGACGCCGAGTGGATGCGCACCCGCGGCGACACCCCCGTGCACGAGGCGCCGTTCTCGGTCTACGAGGTCCACCTGCCGTCCTGGCGCCCGGGCCTCACCTACCGCGAGCTGGCCGACGTGCTGCCGGCCTACGTGACCGACCTGGGCTTCACCCACGTGGAGCTGATGCCGGTCGCCGAGCACCCCTACGGGCCGTCCTGGGGCTACCAGGTCACCGGCTTCTACGCGCCGACCGCGCGCCTGGGCTCGCCGGACGACTTCAAGTACCTGGTCGACGCGCTGCACCGGGCCGGGATCGGCGTGATCATGGACTGGGTGCCGGCCCACTTCCCGAAGGACGACTGGGCGCTGGGCCGGTTCGACGGGGAGCCGCTGTACGAGCCCGGCGACTCCCGGCGCGCGGAGCACCCGGACTGGGGCACGTACACCTTCGACTTCGCGCGCACCGAGGTGCGCAACTTCCTGGTCGCCAACGCGGTGTACTGGTGCGAGGAGTTCCACATCGACGGCCTGCGCGTCGACGCGGTCGCCTCGATGCTCTACCTGGACTACTCGCGCGAGGACGGCGGGTGGGAGCCGAACGCCCACGGCGGCCGGGAGGACCTGGCGGCCATGGCCTTCCTCCAGGAGATGAACGCCACCGTCTACCGGCGCTGCCCCGGCGTGGTGACCATCGCCGAGGAGTCCACCGCGTGGGGCGGGGTGACCCGGCCCACCGACACCGGGGGCCTGGGCTTCGGCCTGAAGTGGAACATGGGCTGGATGCACGACTCGCTGGAGTACGTCGCCCACGAGCCGGTGCACCGCAAGTACCACCACCACGAGATGACGTTCTCGATGGTGTACGCGTACAGCGAGAACTACGTGCTGCCGATCTCCCACGACGAGGTCGTGCACGGCAAGCAGGCGCTGGTGTCGAAGATGCCGGGCGACTGGTGGCAGCGGCGCGCCAACGTCCGCGCCTACCTCGCCTACATGTGGGCCCACCCCGGCAAGCAGCTCCTCTTCATGGGCCAGGAGTTCGCGCAGGGCGCCGAGTGGTCGGAGAAGCAGGGCCCTGAGTGGTGGCTCCTTGACGAGGGCTACCACTCGGCGGGTGACCACCGGGGCGTCCAGGACCTGGTGCGCGACCTCAACGACCGCTATCGGCGCACCCCGGCGCTGTGGCAGCGCGACACGGACCCGGCGGGCTTCCGGTGGGTGTCCGTGGACGCGGCCGAGGACAACGTCTTCGGTTTCCTGCGCCTGGACGCGGAGGGCACGCCGCTGCTCGCGGTGTCCAACATGTCCCCCGTGGTCCGGCACGACTACCGGCTCGCCGTGCCGGACGACGTGGTCGCCTGGCAGGAGGTCCTCAACACGGACGCCGCGCGGTACGGCGGCGGGGACGTGCGCAACCCGGATCCGGTGAAGCCGGAGGACGGCTGTGTGCGGATCACGCTGCCGCCGCTGGCCACGGTGTGGCTGATGCCGTCCGGTCTGTGAGCCGCCGTTCGTGAGTCGCCGTCCGGCCGCCGCCGCGGCGGCGGCCAGGTGTCCGGGAGCCCTCAGCGGGGCATCCGGGCACCGACGACCGCGTGTCAGGTCGTCGCCGCGAGCGGACTCACAGGAAGGGCGGCACCAGGTGCGCACCGTCGGAGTGGAGGAGGAACTCCTCCTGGTGGACCCCGTGACCGGCGAGCCGCGGGCGCAGTCCGCCGCCGTGCTCGCCCGGGCCGCCCGGGACGACGCCGAGGGCGACGTCTTCGAGAAGGAACTGCACGAGCAGATGCTGGAGTTCGCCACGCATCCGCAGTCGGACATGAACCGGTTGCACGAGGAGATCGCGCGCTGCCGCAAGGAGGCCGCCGGGCACGCCGACTCCATCGGCTGCGCCGTCGCCGCGCTCGCCACCTCGCCGCTGCGGGTCGCGCCCGCCGTCACCATGAACCGCCGCTACCGCTGGATGGAAGAGCAGTACGGCGTGGTGGTCCAGGAGCAGCTGGTGATGGGCTGCCACGTCCACGTGTCGGTGGACTCCGACGAGGAGGGCGTCGCGGTGATCGACCGGGTGCGGCCCTGGCTGCCGGTGCTCACCGCGCTCAGCGCGAACTCGCCGTTCTGGCAGGGCCAGGACTCCGCCTACAGCAGCTACCGCAGCCGCGTGTGGAGCCGCTGGCCGTCGGCCGGGCCGACGGAGCTGTTCGGCTCGGCGGAGTGCTACCACCGGCGGGTCGCCGACATGGTCGCCACCGGCACCATCCTCGACGAGGGGATGATCTACTTCGACGTCCGGCTCTCCCGGCGGTATCCGACGGTGGAGTTCCGGGTCGCCGACGTGTGTCTGGACGCCCGGACGGCCGCCCTGCTCGCCGCCCTGGCCCGCGCCCTGGTGGACACCGCGGCCCGTGAGTGGCGGGACGGCGTCGAGCCGGCCGCGCCCAGTGTCAGTTTGCTGCGCCTGGCCGCCTGGCGGGCCGCCCGGTCGGGGCTGACCGAGGAGCTGCTGCACCCGGCGACGCTGCGGCGGATGCCGGCGACGGCCGTGGTGGAGGCCCTCCTCGATCATCTCGGCGAGGCACTCGCCGCGAGCGGCGATCTCGACCGGGTGCGCGAGAGTGTGGCCGCGCTGCTGCGGGACGGCAACGGCGCCCGGATCCAGCGCGAGCTGTTCGAGCGCACCGGCAGTCTGCGGGACGTGGTCGCGGAGTGCGTGCGCCGCACCCTGGCCACCTGACCGGCGTTCGCGCGCGAAGGGCGCCCCGGCGTTTCGCCGGGGCGCCCTTCGCGTCGGTCCGTGCCGTGCCGCGGGTCAGCCGCCCACGGACCAGGTGAAGCCGCCACCGGAGGCGCTGACGGCGATCAGGATGCCCATCAGGACCAGATCGGCGATGCCGAGGATGATGCCCGCCTTGGCCATCCCCCCACCACCCTTGGCGCCGGACTGGCGCAGGCCCACGGCGCCGAAGATGATCGCGAGCGGACCCAGGATGATGGGCAGGATGAGCAGGCCGGGGATACCGCAGCACAGACTCGCGATGGCCAGACCGTTCGTGCGCGACCTGGACGACGCGGCCGAGGAACTGCCGTAACTGGTCATCAGACTCTCCATGTGAGGTTGTCGACACGGACGCCCCCTTGCGGAGCGCTCCCTGATGTGTTGTGTCCATCGTGTGCCCGGCCGTTTCCCCGGTATTCCGGCCCACGGCCCGCATTCCGGGGCGCGTAGGCTCGGCCGGCACGGGAACCCACCTGTGGAGGAAAGGCAAGGAGAGGACGTCGACGCCCGGCACCGGCCGGGCCGGGAAGGCGACATGGCAGCCGAGCCGCGTTGGGACAGGACACTGACTTCCGAGGAGATCACGAACCGCACCGCCAGCTTCACCGGGGAGCTGCACAACGTGACCGGTGCGCGCCTGGTGGCGGAGGACTTCCTCTGCGACCTCGCGCGGGTGGCGACGCCCTCGGCGCCCGAGCACTGGGACGACATCCTCCTCGTGGTCACCGAGCTGGCGGCCAACGCCGTGCAGTACGCACCGGGCCCCTTCCAGCTGCGGCTGCGCCGCACCTTCGACGGCGTGCACGTGGTGATGCACGACACCAGCACGGTCGAGCCCGCGCCGCGCCCCTTCCATCCCAGCCAGGGCGGCGGCGGCATCGGGTGGCATCTCATCCACACCCTGTCTGACCAGGTGAGCGTGGTGGCGGGCGAGCGGGGCAAGGACATCCACGTCTTCCTGCCCTGGTGACGCCCCGCGGAAGGGTCGGCCGGCGGGGGTTCAGCCGGCCTCCGCCGCGCGCAGCGGCACCAGCGCGCTGATCGTCTTGCCCCCGCCGGGCCTGAGGCCGACGGCGACCTCCCGGGCCAGCCGGACCACGAGCGGCCAGCCGTACCCGCTGCCGTGGTGCCGGGTGGGGAAGGCGGCCCCGCTGCGGGGCAGCACCTCGCTGTGGTCGTGGACCGCGATCCGTATGCCCTCGGGGACGGCTTGGGCCTCGAAACCGGCCAGTCCCTCACCGTGCCGGATGGCGTTGGTGACCAGCTCGGAGACGACCAGGAGCAGGTCGACGACGTCCTCGTCGCGGGCCCTGCGGCCGGGACCGTCCCAGCTGTCGCGGACCACTGACTCGGTGTGCGCGCGGGCCGCCGCCGCGCTGTGCACCCGGCCCGGCGCCGCAGGGGGCGCGGCGGTCTCCGAGGCGGCCGTGGTGATCCCGTCGGTTGGTTCCATGTCTGTGGTTTCCCTGGATTCCCTGGGTTTCCGCGGTGCAGTCGTCCGGCACCGGGTCAGCTCGCGGAGGTCTCCCGCGGCGGCAGCCGGTGGTAGTAGTCACCGACGGCGGCCAGGTACGCGCGGTCCATGGTCTCGCTGTCGGTGCGGAACCGGGGGGCGGCCTTGACCTCGCTCCGGGTGCAGGCGACCGTGACCGTGCGGGCCGTGAGGTCGACGGCGTGCACCATGCCGACCGGGATCAGCACACTGCGGCCGAACACCCAGACGCCGGTGTCGACGACGAGGTGCGGCATGCCGAAGTGCTCGGCCTGGCGGTCCACCTGGCCGATGGTGCCGTCGCTCGCGGCGACGGTGCAGCCCGTCAGGTCCGCTCCCGCCGCGAGCCCGCTGTCCACCGTGTATGCCCAGATGCTCTCCATCGGCATCGTGCCCTTCCTCCCGTGTCACCGGCGACTTCTCGGGCCGGTCGCACGCCCTGGGCCGGACCGGCTCCACAGCAGCGGATACCCGGCCCGGCGCGCGGCATTCGGCCCGGTCCGTACCGGCGGCCCACCACCGCCGACGGCTCTTTGTCCCCACCGGCCGCCTGGGTTAGCCTCTGACGTATTTTCTCATCGAGCGTCTCCGTGACATGCGGAAATGCCCGAATGGAACGAGGATGCGCATGACCAGCGACACCACCGGGACCGTCGACGCGGTTCCGGCAGATCAGGAGCTGCGGCGCCTCCTCGCGGGCCTGACCGCCGTGCGGGACGGGGACTTCGGCCGGCGCCTGCCGGACGACGCGGACGGCCTGATGGGCGACATCGCCAAGGTCTTCAACGGCATGGTCGACCAGCTGTCGGTGTTCACCTCCGAGGTCACCCGGGTGGCCCGGGAGGTCGGCACCGAGGGCACCCTCGGCGGCCAGGCCAAGGTCCCCGGGGTGTCGGGCACCTGGGCCGACCTGACCGACTCGGTCAACGCCATGGCGGGCAACCTGACCACCCAGGTCCGCGACATCGCCCAGGTGGCCACCGCGGTGGCCAGGGGCGACCTCTCCCAGAAGATCACCGTGGACGCGCGCGGCGAGATCCTGGAGCTGAAGAACACCATCAACACGATGGTCGACCAGCTCTCCGCCTTCGCCGACGAGGTCACCCGCGTCGCCCGCGAGGTCGGCACCGAGGGCAACCTCGGCGGGCGCGCCCAGGTGCGGGGCGTGTCGGGCACCTGGAAGGACCTCACCGACAACGTCAACTCCATGGCCAACAACCTCACCGGCCAGGTCCGCTCCATCGCCCAGGTGGCCACCGCGGTGGCCCGGGGCGACCTGTCGCAGCGGATCACCGTGGAGGCCAAGGGCGAGGTGGCCGCGCTCGCCGAGGTCATCAACACGATGGTCGACACCCTCTCGGCCTTCGCCGACGAGGTCACCCGCGTCGCCCGCGAGGTCGGCACCGAGGGGCGCCTCGGCGGCCAGGCGCACGTGCCGAACGTGGCCGGCACCTGGAAGGACCTCACCGACAACGTCAACTCGATGGCCAACAACCTCACCGGCCAGGTGCGCAACATCGCGCTGGTGACGACCGCGGTGGCCCGGGGCGACCTGTCGAAGAAGATCGACGTCGACGCGCGCGGCGAGATCCTCGAACTCAAGACGACCATCAACACGATGGTCGACCAGCTCTCGGCCTTCGCCGACGAGGTCACCCGCGTCGCCCGCGAGGTCGGCACCGAGGGGCGGCTCGGCGGCCAGGCCGAGGTGGAGGGCGTCTCCGGCACCTGGAAGCGGCTCACCGAGAACGTCAACGAGCTGGCCGGGAACCTCACCCGCCAGGTCCGCGCGATCGCGGAGGTCACCAGCGCCGTCGCCGAGGGCGACCTGACCCGCTCCATCAACGTGGAGGCGTCCGGCGAGGTCGCCGAGCTGAAGGACAACATCAACGCGATGGTGCAGTCCCTGCGCGAGACCACCCGGGCCAACCAGGAGCAGGACTGGCTCAAGACCAACCTCGCCAAGATCTCCGGCTTGATGCAGGGGCACCGGGACCTCCCGGTCGTCGCCGAGCTGATCATGGACGAGCTGGTGCCGCTGGTCTCCGCCCAGTACGGCGCCTTCTACCTCGCCGAGGAGGGCGAGCAGGGCCCGGAGCTGCGCCTGGTCGGCTCCTACGGCTACCCGGACGACGCCTCCCGGCCGACCCGGATCGCCTTCGGCCGCACCCTGGTCGGGCAGGCCGCCCGCAGCCGGCGCACCATCGTCGTGGACGAGCTGCCGCCCGGGTACGTGACGATCTCCTCCGGGCTCGGCCGGGTGGAGCCGACCGCGCTGGTGCTGGTGCCGATGGTGGTCGAGGGCCAGGTGCTCGGCGTGATCGAGCTGGCCTCGGTCGTGCCGTTCACCCAGATCCACCGGGACTTCCTCGCCCAGCTGATGGAGACCATCGGCGTCAACGTCAACACCATCGTCGCCAACGCCCGCACCGACGAGCTGCTCGTGGAGTCGCAGCGGCTCACCGCCGAGCTGCAGGCCCGCTCCGAGGAGCTCCAGGTCCAGCAGGAGGAGCTGCAGCGCTCCAACGCCGAGCTGGGCGACAAGGCGTCGCTGCTCGCCACGCAGAACCGGGACATCGAGGCGAAGAACCTCCAGATCGAGCAGGCCCGCCAGGAACTGGAGGCCCGCGCCCAGCAGCTCTCGCTGGCGTCGAAGTACAAGTCGGAGTTCCTGGCCAACATGAGCCACGAGCTGCGCACCCCGCTCAACAGCCTGCTCATCCTGGCCCAGCTGCTCGCCCAGAACCCCTCCCGCAACCTCACCCCCAAGCAGGTGGAGTACGCGGGCATCATCCACTCCGCCGGCTCGGACCTGCTCCAGCTGATCAACGACATCCTGGACCTGTCCAAGGTCGAGGCCGGGAAGATGGACGTCTCCCCGGAGCGGGTGACGCTGCGCCAGCTCATCGAGTACGTCGAGGCCACCTTCCGGCCGATGACCACGCAGAAGGGCCTGGAGTTCACGGTGCGCACCACCACCGGCGCGCCGGCCGACCTGCTCACCGACGACTCCCGGCTGCGCCAGGTGCTGCGCAACCTGCTCTCCAACGCGGTGAAGTTCACCGAGCGCGGCGGCGTGGAGCTGGCCGTCGAGCCGGCCTCGGACGACGAGGTGCCCGGCGGCGTGGTGCGGGGCGGCGCGGTGGTGGCCTTCCGGGTCAAGGACACCGGCATCGGCATCTCGGAGCAGAACCTGGAGTCGATCTTCGGCGCCTTCCAGCAGGCGGACGGCACCACCAGCCGCAAGTACGGCGGCACCGGGCTCGGCCTGTCCATCACCCGGGAGATCGCCCAGCTGCTCGGCGGCGCCGTCACGGTGGACAGCCTCCCGGACCGGGGCAGCACCTTCACGCTGTACCTGCCGGTGGCCCGGCCCGACTTCGAGGAGCTGCTCGGCCGGGGTCTGGAGCGGCACGCCCCCGTCGAACTGGCCGCCGACGTGCTCAGCCGCCCGCTGCCTGCGCCCGAGCCGGCCGGCGGGCACCGGCAGCGTCCGCGCCGCCTGCTGGTGGTGGAGGAGCGCCCGCGGGGCCTGCTGACCCTGGTCGCGGAGAGCGTGGTCGCCGACCTCTCGCACGGCCGCGACGACGCCGGCGCCCGGCCCCCGCTCGACGTGATCACGGCGGTGGAGGCGCAGGAGGCGGCCGGCGCCCTGGCCGCCGAGCCGTGCCACTGCGTGGTCCTTGAGCTGGGCATGCCGGACGGCGAGGCTTCCCGCTTCCTCGACGCGCTGGCCGGCGATTCCGCGCTGGCCAGCGTGCCGGTGCTGGTGCACAGCGGGCACCGCGCGGACACGGTCCTGGAGGAGAGCCTGCGGGCCGGCGCCAAGGGCGGCACGCTGGAGTTCCTGTCCAGTCTGGACGAGCTGCGCGAGCGGATCGCGCTGCACCTGGCCGCCGAGGAGCCCGGCGACGTGCTGCCGCTGGTGCGCCCCGAGGAGCCGCTGCGCCTCGCGCCGCCGCTCCCGGTGGACCACGCGTCCTCGGGCCGCACGGTCCTGGTCGTGGACGACGACGCCCGCAACCTCTTCGCGCTCAGCGGCATCCTGGAGCTGCACGGCTTCCGGGTGCTGCACGCGGAGAACGGCCGCCGGGGCATCGAGACGCTGGTGGACCACCCGGAGGTGGCGCTGGTGCTGATGGACGTGATGATGCCGGAGATGGACGGCTACACGGCGACGGCGGAGATCCGCCGGATGCCCGGGTACGCCGAGCTGCCGATCATCGCGGTCACGGCGAAGGCGATGCCCGGCGACCGGGAGAAGTCCCTCGCCTCGGGCGCCAGCGACTATGTGACCAAGCCGGTCGACACCCAGGACCTCATCGCCTGCGTCCGCCGCTGGCTGCCCGCATGAGCACGGCTGCCCCCGACGGCCGCGACCTGTGTGACCGAGGAGCATGGTGAAGGTGAGCATGGACGAACAGCCGGCCGGCGGCGGGCTGCCGCTGTCGCCCGTGGGCCGGCTGGCGGCCACGGTGGACCGGCTCAGCAGCGAGGTGCGGGCCGCCCAGGCCGAGGCCGAGGGGCGGGCCCTGATCGAGCTGGCCAAGGGCGTCCTGGTGGCGCGGCTCGGCTGCGGCCCGGCCGAGGCGGCCCGGCAGCTGACCGAACTGGCGGAGCAGTCGCGGGCGACGCTCCTGGAGTTCGCCGTGGACGTCATCAACCAGGCCGCCCGCGACCGGATGTCGGAGATCACGGACGCCTTCCTCGCGGCCACCGCCGCCGCGCAGGAGGCGGGCGGTCCGGAGGGCGGCGAGACGCGGGGCGGGTCGGCCGCGGTGCGGCTGCGGGCGGCGGAGAGCGGCGCGCTGGCGGCCGACGACGCCCAGGCCGCCGCCGACGCCCTTCTCGAACAGGCGCTGCGCCCGATCGGCGCGGTCGCCGTGGCCGTCTGGGCGGTCGCCCCGGACGGGTCCCTCACCCTGGCGGGCAGCGCCGGCTTCTCCCCCGCCGAGGCGGCCCGCTGGCGGTACGTGCCGCCGGACGTGGCGACGGTGGCCCGTGTGGGGCTGACCGAGCGGACGGGGCGGTGGATCACCTCCCTCGCCGAGACCGGGCTGCCGAGCCTCGGCCGGCACCAGTACCCCGAGGGCGGCCGGGTCGCGGTGCCCGCCGGGACCGGCGGCCGGATCCACGGCGTGCTGGAGATCGCCTGGCCCGAGCCGCTGGCGCCGCAGCCGCGCGCGGTGGTGCGCCAGGTGGAGGCGCTGGCCGAGCTGTGCGCGCACACCCTGGAGACGCACACCCCGGCGCCCGGCAACGGGCAGGAGCCGCGCGTGCTGCCGGACGCGGCGGAGCTGATGGACCTGGCCGACGGGCTGTACGACCCGGCGCTGGTCCTGGTCCCGCACCTGGACGCGGCCGGGAACCTCGCGGACTTCCGCATCCAGCACGTCAACAAGCGCTTCCTCGACCCGGCGGGCCGGCCGCGGGCCGTCGTCGGCGGCGCGCTGCTCCTGGAGGCCTATCCGATGGCCGCCGGGGACAGCGAGCTGTTCCGCAGCGTGGAGCGGGTCTACGCCACCGGGGAGCCGTTCCGGGCCCGGCGGATGAACCTCACCGCCCTGGTCGACCAGGTGCCGCTGTCGGCGACCGCGGACATCAGCGTCAGCCGGCACGGCAACGCGGTGCTGCTCATCTGGCGCATCGAGGACGAGACGGCCCGCCTCGCCAGCCTCCTCCAGCACGCCCAGCGGCTCGGCCGGATCGGCGGCTTCGAGGAGAACCTGCTCACCGCGGAGATCACCTGGAACGGCCAGCTCTTCGACCTCTACGGCCGCCCGCGCACCAGCACCCCGGTGCCGCTGGAGGAGCTGGCGGCGCACGCCCACCCGGACGACGCGGTCGTCATCGGCCGCTTCCGGCGCACCCTGCTGCACCACCGGCGCCCGGCGTCGGCGGCCTTCCGCCTCCAGCGGCCCGACGGGGTGACCCGGCACGTGCGGGTGGTGGCCGAGCCGGTGCTCGACACCGACGGCCGGCTGCTCCTCGTACGCGGTGCCTACCAGGACATCTCCGCGCAGCACTGGACGGAGGTGGCGCTGGCCGCCACCCGGGATCGGCTGGCGCAGAGCGAGCAGCAGGCCATCGAGCGCAACCGGCTCACCCTCCAGCTCCAGCACGCCATCATGCCGCCCTCGCACACCCCGCTGAGCACGCCGGACCTCCAGGTGGCGGTGCGCTACCGGCCGGCCGAGACCGAGCAGCTGGTCGGCGGCGACTGGTACGACGTGGTCCGGCTGCCGGGCGGGCGGGTGCTGCTGTGCGTGGGCGACGTGGCGGGGCACGGCATCGAGGCCGCGACCAGCATGGTGGTGCTGCGCAACGCGCTGCGCGGCCTCGCGGTGACCGGCGCCGGGCCCGGGCAGCTGCTGTCCTGGCTGAACATGGTGGCGCACCATCTGACCGGCGGGGTGACCGCGACGGCGGTGTGCGGCCTGTACGACCCGGAGCGGCGCACCCTGCGCTGGGCGAGGGCGGGCCATCTGCCGCCGGTCCTGGTGCGGGGCGCGGAGGCCGCGCCGCTGCCGCTGGTGCGGGGCCTGCTGCTCGGCGCGGTGGCCGAGACGCCGTACGAGGAGGACGAGGTGCAGCTGGCCCCCGAGGACACGCTGCTGATGTACACCGACGGGCTGATCGAGCGCCGCGACCGCTCCGTGGAGGAGTCCCTGGACCAGCTGCTGAGCACCGCCCGGGCGACGCCGGCCGGCCTGGACCAGCACCTGGACCGGCTGCTGACGTACAGCCGCTCGGACACCGACGACGACACGTGCCTGGTGGGCATCCGGGTGGCCTGACGGCGGGCCGCGGGGCCGTCCCGAAAGAGGCAGGTGTGCGGTTCCGGATCACGGGTAGGCGCTTCGCGCGGTGAGACAGGTCCGCGGGCCTCGACGTCGCGCACAGGGATGGGGATCCAGCCCTGGCCGTCAGCTTTGTTGGAGGATCACGTGCCCATTGCCCAGAACCCGCTGTCCGTCGAGGTGACGCTGCCCCGGGAGGATGTCGCGCTGCTCAAGGTGGAGGGCTACCTGGACGTCGACACGGCGACCGAGTTCCAGCACCATCTGGCCAACCAGCTGCACCACGGCCGGCGGCACTTCCTCCTGGACCTGTCGGACGTGCCCTTCATGGACTCCTCCGGCATGAACATCATCCTGCGCGTCTACCAGGAGACCCGTGGCCTGCCCGGCAGCGTGCACATCATCTCCCCGGCGCCCGCGGTGCGGCGAATACTGGACCTCACGGGCGTCAGCATCACCGTGCCGGTGTCGCAGGACGTGGACGAGGCGCTCGCCCGCGTCGACGCGGGCGTCCAGGCGCCGCCGGACGCGGACGCCTGACCGGCGGACCGTACCCCTGTTCCCCCGGTGGGGCGGCGGGTGTCGTACGCGCCCGGTGGATGATTACAGTTGTCGCCCGGCAGAGACACAACGCCGTCTCGCTGCCTCCTGGGTTCGAAGCGGCGCGACGCGGATGAGGAGTGGAGCAGGTGCCGGAACTGTCGGAGGGGACAGCGGGATCGCCGGCGCGGGACGTCGGGGACTTCCTGCGGCGCCGCCGGGAGCAGATCGCCCAGCGGTGGGCGGACGAGCCGCTGTTCCGCACCGTGTTCACCGTCTCGCGGGACGAGGCGGTCGAGGCGGGCCGGGCCGTGGTGGACGCGCTGGCGCTGGTCGCGGACTCGGCGCGGGTCGAGGACCCGGACGCCGAGGGGTTCACGGCGGTGCGCGAGCAGCTGGCCCGGATGGCCGCGGCCCGCGCCAGGACCGGCCTGAGCACCGCTCGGGTCTCGGGCGAGCTGGCGGCGCTCCAGGCGCCGGTGGAGACGCTGCTGCTGGCCGACCTCGCGGGCGCGCCGGCCGACGACACCCTGGCCAGGGCCGGCACCCTGGGCGTGCTGATGGGCACCCTGCGGGTGGTCGTGACCGAGACCGCGCTGAGCGAGGGCCAGGAGGTCATCGACCGGCAGCGGCTGCAGCTGCTGGAGACCGCCACGCCCGTGATCAGGCTCTGGCAGGGGATCGTGGCGGTGCCGCTGATCGGCACCCTGGACAGCGCCCGCAGCCAGGTGGTGATGGAGACGCTGCTGGAGGCGATCGTCGACCAGCAGGCGCGGTTCGCGATCCTGGACATCACCGGCGTCCCGACGGTGGACTCGCTGGTGGCCCAGCACCTGATGAAGACGGTCGCCGCGGCCCGGCTGATGGGCGCGGAGTGCATCGTCTCCGGCATCCGGCCGGCGATCGCGCAGACGATGGTCCAGCTCGGCCTGGACCTGGGCACCGTGGCCACCCGGGCGAGCCTGGCCGACGCGCTGGAGTACGTCCTGGAGCGACTGGGCGTGGGCATCGTCGCCGCCGGCCCGGCCGCCGCCCCCGCGGTGAAGGGCGCGGTCGCGCGGTGAGCCAGGCGTCACCGGGGCCCCTGGCGGGTCCCGGGCAGGGGCATGTGCCCGTGCTGCGGCTCGGGGAGGTTCTCCTCGTCACGCTTCCGGGCGAACTGCACGACGGCACCGCGCACCAGCTCCAGCAGGACGTCGCCGCCTCCGTCGCCCGCAGCGGGGCGGCCGGCGTGGTCATCGACATCTCCGGTGTGGAGATCGTCGACTCCTTCCTCGGCCGGGTGCTGGCCGAGATCGCCGGGCAGGCCGCGCTGCTCGCCGCCCGGACCGTCGTGGTCGGCATGCGCCCGGCGGTCGCCATCACCCTGGTCGAACTGGGGCTGACGCTGCCGGGGCTGCACACCGCGCTCAGCACCGAGCGGGCCATGGAGCTGCTCACCGGGCGGGCCCCGGTCGTCGGCGGCCCGGGCGGCCCACGTCCGGGGAGCGCGTGATGCGCACCGCCGCGGGCGCCCGTGCCCGCCTGCCGATCCGCTCCGACCTGGATCTGGTGTGGGTGCGCCAGCACGTGCGCCAGGCCGCGGCCGAGCTGGGCTTCGGCCTGGTGGACCAGACCAAGCTGGTCACGGCCGCCAGCGAACTGGCCCGCAACACCCTGATCTACGGCGGTGGCGGGACGATGGAGACCGAGCGGCTCGCCGACGGCACCGCGCCGGGGCTGCGTCTCACCTTCCGCGACGAGGGCCCGGGCATCGCGGACGTGGAGCAGGCGCTCAGCGACGGCTTCACCTCGGGGCAGGGGCTCGGCATGGGCCTGGGCGGTGCCCGCCGCCTGGTGCACGACTTCGCCATCGAGAGCGGCCCGGGGGCCGGCACCACGGTGCGGGTGGCCTCCTGGGTGGGGCGCACCCCGCGGCCCCGCGGGGAGAGCTGATGCCGCGCGTGTGGGACGTGCCGGTGCGCGACACCACCCGGGTGCGGGACGCCCGGGTGGCGACCGAGCACGCGGCGAGCCGGGCCGGTCTGGACGAGCAGCGCACGGCCACGGCGGCGCTGGTCGCCACCGAGCTGGCCACCAACCTGCTGAAGCACGCCGGCGGCGGCCGGCTCCTGATCGACGTGGTGGCGCCGCCGGTGCTCGCGGCCGGCCGGGAGACGGACCGGATGGTGCAGATCGTCACCGTCGACCACGGCCCGGGCATCGCGGACGTGGCCGCGGCCCTCGGCGACGGGTTCACCACCACCGGCTCGCTCGGCGCGGGGCTCGGCACCTGCGCGCGCCTCGCCGACGACTTCGACCTGCACAGCGCGCCAGGGCGGGGCACCGTCGTGGTCGCCCGGGTGGCCGCCGGGGACTCCCCCACCGCGGGGGACTCCCCCACCGCCGAGGGCCTCCCCCCGGTCGGGGGCTTCCCCGCCGCGGCTCCCGACCCGGCGGCGCGGGTGCGGGCCGGCGGCGTGAACCTGCCGCTCGGCGGCGCGGAGTACTCCGGCGACGCCTGGGGCTGGGTCCGCGTCGGCGACCTGGTGACGCTGATGCTCGCCGACGGCCTCGGGCACGGCCCGGAGGCGGCCCGGGCCTCCACCGCCGCCGTGGAAGCCCTGCGCACCGCCGCCCACCTGCGCCCGACGGCGGTCCTCGGCGCGCTCGGCACCGCCCTGGCCGGTACCCGCGGCGCGGCCGTGGCGGTCGCCCAGGTCGACACCCGGGCCGGGGTGCTGCGCTTCGCCGGCGTCGGCAACATCGGCGCCCGGGTCTACGAGGGCGGCTCCTGGCGGCACCTCGTCTCGCGCCCCGGCATCGTGGGCGTGCACCGCCCCGCCACCCTGCGCGAGGACGAGGCGGCCTGGGCGGACGACCGGGTGCTCGTGCTGCACAGCGACGGGCTGCCGAGCCGCTGGTCCCCCGCCCCCGACACCTGCCGCACCTCGCCCGACCCGGCCGTGACGGCCGCCGTGACCCTGCGCGACGCCAGCAGTTCCGCCCGCCCGGTGCGGGACGACACCGCCGTGGCCGTCCTTGCCTCGATCCCCCCGGACCGCCCATGACCCGTACCTGGCAGATCTCGGACGTCACCGACGCGGCGCTGGCCCGCATCGCGACCGCCCGCCTGGCCGCCGCCCACGGCGTGCCGTCCCTGGAGCGCACCCGGCTCGCCGTCTCGCTCGGCACGCAACTGCGGCAGTGCCTGACCAAGGGCGGCGTCTGGCGGCTCACCCTGGAGACGGACACGGCGCCGGACACCGGCAAGGGGCGGCTGCGCGCCGTCCTCGCGCCCGAGCACGACGCGGACGCGGGCGGGGAGCCGCCGTGGCAGCTGACCGTGCGCTCCTCCGAGACGGTGCCGCCGCCGGCCAGCCAGGCGGGCGCGGCCGATCCGGCGTCGCTCGCCGAGGCGCTGCTGGGCGCCGACGAGGACACCGCGCTGGTCCTCGACCGGCTGGCCGAGCAGGAGGACCTGGTCGCCTTCCACCGCGAGGAGCTGCAGCAGACCAACCAGGGCGTGGTGGCCCTGCACGCCGAGCTGGACGCCGCCGACCGGGCCCAGCGCGAGGCGTTCGCCGCGGAGCGCGAGGCGCGCACCGAGGCGGAGAGCGCCCGCCGGCGGCTGACCTTCCTGGCCGACGCGAGCGCCGTCCTGACGGCCTCCCTCGACCACCACGAGATCGTGCGCCGCCTGCCCGACCTGCTGGTGCCCAAGTACGCCGCCGAGCTGGACGTCTGGCTGTTCGACCAGGACACCGACGCCGGCCGCGAACCCGCCCACCCGCACGCCGCCGTGGTCGCCGCCCGCACCGGCCGACCGCAGTACGCCGCCGCGCACCCGGGCGGGCTGCCCGGCGTGGACGACCAGCCGCCCTCGGCGCTGCACCCCGACCGGCCGGTACTGTGCGTCCCGCTGCCCACCCGGCATTCGCCGCTCGGCGTGCTCACGCTCTGCCCGCCCGGCGAGCGTTGGGACCCGGACGACGCGGTGATGCTGATCGAGCTGACCCGGCGGGCCAGCATCGCCATCGACCACGCCCGGCGCTACGAGCACAACCGGGACATCGCCGAGACGCTCCAGCGCGCCCTGCTCACCGAGCTGCCCGCCACGCCGGGCCTCGACCTGGCCGCCCGCTATCTGCCGGCCACCCACGGGCTGAACATCGGCGGCGACTGGTACGACGCGTTCCGCCAGCCCGACGGCGCGGTGATCGCCGTGGTCGGCGACGTGACCGGGCACGGGCTGCGCGCGGCGGTGATGATGAGCCAGCTGCGCACGGCGCTGCGGGCGTACGCGGTCGACGGCGGCAGCCCGGGACGGCTGCTTACCCGGCTGCACACCTTCCTGCACGACCTGCAGCCCGACCTGTTCGCCACCGCCGTGATCGCCCGGTTCCACCCGGACGAGTCGGCCATGACCTGGGCCGCGGCCGGCCATCCGCCGCCGGTGCTGCGCATGGCGGACGGTCGGGTGCGGACCCTGGACGACAAGCCGGGGGCGATGCTGGGCATCCCGCTGGTCCAGGAGATCGCCGACCACACGGTGGAGATGGCGCCCGGCTCGACGCTGGCGCTGTACACCGACGGCCTGGTGGAGCGGCGCGCGCTGGGCATCGACCCGGGCATCGAGCGGCTGGCGGCGGCGCTGGGCACGTTCGACCCGGACGCGCTCGCCTCCGACCTGGACGGCTCGGCGGACGGCATTCTGCGGCCCCTGCTGAGCGACTCCGAACGCGACGACGACGTCTGCCTGCTGCTCTGCCACCGACGGGTCTGACGGACTCCCGCGGCGGCGTGTCGCCCGGCTGCCGCGTCCGGCTGGCCGGGCGGGCGTCCACGCTGTGGGATGGGTGAGGTGCGAAGCGGCGATCCAGGGGCAGGTGAAGGGCGTTCGCGGCAGACCGCCTCCCGCCGCGGACAGATCAGCCGCAGAAAGGGATGAACACCGTGACACGACCCAGGATCCTGGTGGTCGGCGCAGGCTTCGCCGGCGTGGAGTGCGTCCGCCGGCTCGAGCGCAAGCTCGGCCCCCACGAGGCGGACGTCACCCTGGTGACGCCGTTCTCCTACCAGCTCTACCTGCCGCTGCTGCCCCAGGTCGCCTCCGGCGTGCTGACGCCCCAGTCGATCGCCCTCTCCCTGCGGCGCAGCAGCAAGTACCGCACCCGGATCATCCCGGGCGGTGCCATCGGTGTGGATCTGAAGGCCAAGGTCTGCGTCGTCCGCACCATCACCGACGAGATCGTCAACGAGCCCTACGACTACATCGTGCTGGCGCCCGGCTCCATCACCCGGACCTTCGACATCCCGGGCCTGACCGAGCACGCGTTCGGCATGAAGACGCTCGCGGAGGCCGCGTACGTCCGCGACCACGTGATCTCCCAGCTCGACCTCGCCGACGCCAGCCAGGACCCGGCGGAGCGGGAGTCGCGGCTGCAGTTCGTGGTGGTGGGCGGCGGGTACGCCGGCACCGAGACCGCGGCCTGCCTGCAGCGGCTCACGCACGCCGCGGTGCGGCGCTACCCGCGCCTGGACCCGGGGCTGATCAAGTGGCACCTGATCGACATCGCGCCGAAGCTGATGCCCGAGCTGGGCGAGAAGCTGGGGCGCAGCGCGCAGGAGGTGCTGTCCCGGCGGGGCATCGAGGTCTCGCTCGGCGTCTCCATCGGCAAGGCAGGACCGGAGGAGGTCACCTTCACCGACGGCCGGGTGGTGCCGACCCGCACCCTGATCTGGACCGCCGGGGTGGTGGCGAGCCCGCTGATCGCGACGCTCGGCGCGGAGACGGTCAAGGGCCGCCTCGCGGTGACCGCCGACATGTGCCTGCCGGACAACGACGGCGTGTTCGCCCTCGGCGACTCCGCAGCCGTCCCGGACCTGGCCAAGGGCACGGAGGGCGCGGTCTGCCCGCCCACCGCGCAGCACGCGATGCGCCAGGGCCGGCACGTCGCGGAGAACGTCATCGCGGCGCTGCGCAACCAGCCGATGCGGCCGTACGAGCACAAGGACCTCGGTCTGGTCGTCGACCTCGGCGGCAAGGACGCGGTCTCCAAGCCGCTCGGCATCGAGCTGCGCGGGGTGCCTGCCCAGGCGGTGGCCCGCGGCTACCACTGGTCGGCGCTGCGCACCGGCGTGGCGAAGGCCCGGGTGGCGACGAACTGGGTGCTCAACGCGGTGGCCGGCGACGATTTCGTGCGCACCGGCTTCCAGGCCCGCAAGCCCGCCAAACTGAAGGACTTCGAGTACACCGACGCCTACCTGGACCCGGAGCAGGTGCGCAAGCAGGTCGAGGGAGCGGGCAGGTCCTAGGCTCCCCCCGGCGCATCCGGTCCGGCCGGGACGTGGCAGGCTGAGAAGTGGATCTCGGTGCGGACCCGGAGCGGGAGGGTGTACGGCGGCGTGAGGGCAGTGGGGCGCTCGGTGCGGACACGGCTGCGGGATCGGGTCGCCGCGTCCGATCCCGGTCTGCTGCGGCTGACGGCGGGGCTGCGGACGGTCGGCGCCATCGCGCTGGCCCTCGCGGTGCTCGCCCTGGCGGTCGGGGCCGACGTCACCCATCTGGTGGCCGGCGCGATGGCGGCGATGGTCGCCACCTTCGCCATCCGCGAGAAGCAGCCCGGCCGGCAGGCCGTCACCCTGGCCCTGGGCCTGCCGGTGGCGCTGGCGTCGGTGTCGCTGAGCGCGCTGCTGAACTCGCGGGTGGTCGTCGGCGACGCCTTCTTCGTGGTGCTGATCTTCTGCGCCGTCTACGGCCGCCGGTTCGGCGACCGGGGCACGGCACTGGGCCTGATCGGCTTCCAGGTCTACTTCATCTCCCTGTTCGTGGGCGTCAAGGTGTCCGCGCTGCCGGCGCTGTGGGAGGCCGTCGCGGTGGCGTTCGCGTGCAGCGCGGTGGTCCGCTTCGCGGTGGTGCCGGCCACGCCGGCCGGCGTGCTGCAACGGCTGCGCCAAGCCTTCCGGGCCCGGCTCGGGCAACTGGTCTCGGCGCAGATCGAGCTGCTCGACGCGGGCCCCGACGAGGTCGGCCGGGCGCTGGCCCACCTCAGGGACGGCACGGCGCGGCTGCACGAGACGGCGCTGATGATCCAGTCCCGGCTCGACGAGGGCACGCCCGACCCGGCGACGGCACGGCTGGTGCAGCGCCGGGTGGCGGACGCGGAGATCGCCGCGGAGCGGCTCGGTCTGCTGCTGCTGACGGCACGGAGCGCCGAGCGTGCCGACACCCTGACCCTGCACCTGCCGGGCGCCCCCGTGCCCGCCGTGCGCCGCCCGTCCGGCTCCGGCGAGGCGGGGGCGCTGCTGCGCCGCGACCTCGTCGCGCTGCGCGCCCTGGTGATGAGGCCGCCCGCGGAGGCCAGGGGCACGGCGCTGTCCCAGCTGCGCAACCGGCTGCTCGGCTACCGGGACGAGGAGAACCTGCCCGAGGCCCCGCCGGCCGTCCAGGACGCCTTCCGCGGCGTGGGCGAGACCGCGCGGGCGGTGATGGGCCTGCGCACCGCGCTCGACGGGCCGCAGGACGAGTCGGACGACACCCCGGCGACGGCCCGCTCCCGCGAGGAACTGGACGCCGAGGACGCGGCGATCGAGGCGGAGGCCGCCGAGCCGGGCGCCGAGGAGGAGGAGCAGACCGGGCTGCGCCGGCCGACCACGCGGGCGGCCGTGCAGGTGGCCGTCGGGTCCTCGCTGGCCATCGTCGGCGGGGAGCTGCTGTCCTCGCAGCGCTGGTACTGGGCGGTGCTCACCTGCTGGATCGTCTTCATCAACACCACGTCGACCGGGGAGATCCTGGTCAAGGGCTACCGGCGGCTGCTCGGCACGATGCTCGGCGTGGTGGCGGGCATCGTGCTGGCCGGGCTGGTCGGCAACCACACCTGGACGGCGTTCGCCCTGGTGCTGCTCCTCGTCTTCGCGATGTTCTACTCGGCGCCGCTGTCGTACACGCTGATGTCCTTCTTCGTCACGGCGATGCTCGGGCTGCTGTACACCCTGCTGCACACCTACAGCCTGGCCGTCCTGGTGCTACGGATCGAGGAGACGGCGCTCGGCGCGGCCTGCGGGATCATCGCCGCGGCGCTGGTGCTGCCGATCCACACCGACCGGCGGACCAACGAACTCCTCGAGACCGTGCTGGAGCGGTTGACGGACGTCACCGAGGGCGCGGTGGACCAGCTGAGCGGCGGGTACGCGGCGGATCTGCTGGACAAGGCACGCGATCTGGACCAGGCGCTCGGCGATCTGCGGGCGGCCACCCAGCCGCTCACCCATCCGATCACGCCGCTGCGGGCCCGGCGGGACAGCGCGCGGTACGTGGTGGCGCTCCTGGAGACCTGCGCGTACCACGCCAGGTCGCTGGCGGCGACGGCCGAGCTGCTGCCCACCCATCCCTCGATCGCGGCCGACCCGCGGCTGCGCGGGGCGGTGCGGCGCACGGTGCGCAACATCGGGGCGATCTCCGCCCGCGTCGCCGACGAGCACGCCGGGACGCGGGTGGAGACGGGGCCGAGCATCGCCTCGCTGCTCGGCCACGACACCGCCGGGGTGCCGCGGTACGGCAGGATCACCGACCGGGTGCTGCGGCACCTGGAGCGACTGGACGAGGCGGTGACGGGCCTGGCCCGGCCGCTGGACGTGCCGGTCGAGGCCCCGGGATCGTAGCGGAGCCTAGAAGTCGGTGGGCAGGCCGCTGGCCTCGGCGATGCCGCGGAGTTCCTCGTTCTGGAGGTGGCGTTCCTTGAGGAAGTCGGCGATCTCGCCGAGGCGGTCGGGGTCGGAGGCGGTGACGGCGTCGGTGACGACCCGTACGGGGCCCGTCTCGTCGGTGCTGATCTCGACCACCTCGTTGTCGAGCCGTCCGGTGACGGCGGTGGCGATGACCAGGGCGGCCTCGTCGCGGATCTCTTGCGGCAGGGCCTCGGCGCTGTCGCCGTCCAGGGAGAAGTCGATGGTGGGCATCTGCTGTTCGTCGATGGCCTGGAGGACCGGTTCCACCACGCTGAGCAGCAGCTGGTAGTCGTGGCTCTCCATGCGGACACGGAGCAGGTCGAGGTAGACGTCCACGGGACGTCCGTCCGGCGGAGGAATCTCGTGTTCGTTCATGCGCCCCCGTGTTCCCCGTGTGGCGCGGCTCAGACCCGCCGCCAGCGGGCGAGGGCGAAGGAGAACACCCCGAACAGGGCCAGACCTGCGGCGATGACCACGAGCAACCAGGGCCCGAGGGGGGTGCCGGCGAAGGAGCGCAGGGTGTCGTCGAGCCCCTTGGCCTCCTTCGGGTCGAACTCGATCGCGGCCTTGACGGCGAAGACGCCGGCCGCGGCGAACACGGCCCCGCGGGCCGTTCCCCCGCCGACGCCGGTGACGTCCACCAGCTGCCTGGCCCGGTGGCTCAGCTCGGTGAGCTTGAGCTTCTTGTGGTAGTTGCGGCGGATCGCCTGGACGGCGATGACGACGCCGGCGACGACGATGCCCGCGCCCACGAGTCCCACCAGCCACTGGCCGGCCGGTGCGTCCATCACCCGGGCGCTGACGTCCCGGGACTGCTTGTCGCTCGAGCCGCTGCCGCTGCCCTTGTCACCGGCCGCGAAGGACAGCACGGAGTACGCCACGAAGGCGTAGAAGACGAAGCGGGCGGCGGCCGGCAGGCGCTTCTTGGCCTTGTGGCCGTCCTTGCCGACCGCGCCGAACAGGGCCTCGGACAGGCGCCACAGGGCCATGCCGACGAGGCCGAGGCCGAGCGCCCAGAGCATGGCGGCGCCGAGCGGCTTGTCGGCCAGCGCGGCCAGGGCGCCGCCCCGGTCGGCCTGCTTGCCGCCGTCGCCGAAGGCGACCTGGAGGGCCAGGACGCCGACCAGCAGATAGATGACGCCGCGTGCGGTGAGTCCGGCCCGGGCCGCCCACTCGCGGGCCGACCCGTTGGCCGCCTGCCTGACCCGGCCGCGGTTTGTGTGTGTCATGACACGTGCGTTCACGTGGACCTCCCCTTCCCGGACAGCGGATGCCCCCGCAGGTGCGCCGCACACCAGGCGCACGGGGGCGTACGGGCCCGGACGGTGCGCGGGCAGACGTCTGCCCGCGCACCGTCACGCGGTGCACGGGCAGCGTCACCCACCGGTTCCCGTCGGCCGGTGCGGGTCAGTCCGCGACGGCCATGGCGCCCGCGGTCGCCGGGGCCGGCGCGCCCACCGGCGCCGGCACGGTCACCGGAGCGGCGGCGGCGAGCCAGCGGCGGGCGGCGTCCAGGGCGCGACCCACGTCGCGGGTGCCGGTCGACACGCACAGCGTGTACGCGAGGTCCCGCACGCGGGGGCTCGGCCGGCCCGCGGCGTCGACGGGCTCGGTCAGCGCGGCGGCCTCGTACTCGTCCACGAGCCGGCGCAGTACGGCGGGACTGGGCATCAGCATCTTTCTCGTCCTCCCTGTGGCAACACGGTGGTCAACCCGGCCGGCGCGCCCTCCCCCGGGCCGCCGGACGCCGGGGTCAGTCCTGGGTGGCGCGGCCGGTGTCCCGGCGGCCCGCCCGCTGGTCCAGCGCCTCGTCGCGCACCCGGGCGCAACTGCGGCTGATCAGCCGGGAGACGTGCATCTGGGAGATGCCCAGACGGTCGGCTATCCGGCTCTGCGTCATGTCCTCGAAGAAGCGCATGTAGAGGATGGCCCGCTCGCGCTCGGGCAGCCGGCGCAGGCCCTCCTTGGCGGACTCCCGGTCGATCACCACGTCGTAGGAGCCGTCCGCCGCGCCGAGCGTGTCGGCCAGGCTGTACCCGTCGTCGCCGGCGGACAGCTCGGCGTCCAGGGACAGCGTGCTGAAGCTCTCCAGGGCCTCCATCCCGGCGCCGACCTCGTCCTCGGTCAGTCCGGTGTGGGCGGCGAGGTCGGCCACGGTCGGCTCGGGGCTGCCCGGGCTCTGGGTCAGCTCGCGCCGGGCGACGCGCACCTTGTTGCGCAGTTCCTGGACGCGGCGGGGCACCCGCAGGGCCCACATCCGGTCCCGGAAGTGCCGCTTGACCTCGCCGGTGATGGTGGGCACGGCGTAGCTCTCGAAGGCGCCGCGCTCGGGGTCGAAGCGGTCCACGGCCTTGACCAGGCCGAGCGCCGCGACCTGGCGGAGGTCCTCGATGGACTCGCCGCGGTCGCGGAAGCGGCCGGCGATGCGGTGGGCCATCGGCAGCCAGGCGGCGACCAGTTCGTCACGGAGCGCGTCGCGCTCGGGACCGTCCTCCAGGGCGGCCAGGCGGCCGAAGAGGGCCATGGTGTCCGGGGCGTCGTCATGGCGGCGGCGGGCGGACGCGGTGGTGGCGTCGGTGGGCTCGTGGGGGGTACCGGGACGGGCGGTGGGTGTTTCTGTGAGCATGCGGATTCGCTCCTGAACGGTGGTCTCAGGGGAACATTCCGCGGGAGCGGCATCCTCCGGGTGACGCCACCCGGAGACCGAAGCGGTCATGCCGCTCCCGCTGCTGCGCCTCCGGTCCGAAGCACGACCATGCGACTGCCCCCGACCCGGTGGGTCAAACTCCGCTTTCCCGAAAGTACTCAGAACAGCGGAACGACCACGGTGATGCACTTGCCTCCGGCGGGCAGATCGGCCACGCGGACGTCGCGCGCCAGCCGGCACACGATGGGCCAGCCCCGGCCGCCCACCCGGCGCCGTCCCTGAGGGTCGGTCGAGGGCAGGGCGACGGGGAGGTCCCGGCTGCGGTCGCTGACGGAGAGGCGCAGGGCCGGGCCGTCGACGTCGACGCGGAAGTCGGTGAGGCCGCCGCCGTGCAGGATGGCGTTGCTGGTCAGCTCGGAGGCGACGAGCACCGCGTCCGACAGGGCGAGGGGGTCGCACGGCGGGCCGCCGCCGGCCCCGCGGTGCTCGCCGACCGCGCGTTCCACGGCCCGGCGCGCCTCCGCGGGCCTGCGGGGCCTGCGCGGCCGCTCGGCGACGGTCGGGGTCGGGTGGCTGTACGACATCCGTCGGCTCCCTGGGTCGGTGGGACGGAGTGGCTCCGCCGGGCCCGCGCCGGACGCCCGCCGCGGGTCTGCTTACTTTCGGCTGACCTGTCCGGTATTCCGCAAACCTGTGCCGCCCGCCGTCCCTTCGTGTGGCCCAACGGCCATCCCGGCGCCCGGCGCGGGGTATGTGGACCGTATGAGCGAAGTCGTGGACTCGGACGAACTGCTGCGCCGCATGCACCGCGCCCGCTCCTGCGCGGCCGAGCAGGAGCGGACCTGGCGGGCGCGGACGGAGGAACTGCGCGCGACGGACCCGGACGCCTCCCGGGACGCCTCCGTGCGGACGGTGGCCTACGAGGCGGTGCTGCGGGTGCTGGACGAGATCCTCACGCCGGGGCGGCACTCCGAGGGGTGAGACGGATCACGTGGGCGGGCGGTGGTTTCACGGAACGGGCGGACGTGGTTTAACGTTCATCCATAACGTGGCGACGGGGTCGATACGGCTCCTCCGTCCGCCACCGCTTACGGCCCTGGCTGGCTTCCCCCGTCCAGCCAGGGCTCTTTCACGCCCCGCTTCATGCCCCGCCGAGGTGCCTCGCGGGCCGCGGGGGGCTCCAATGGGCGTAGGGCGTGCGCGCCCCAGGGAAAGCACCGGGTCCGGTCCCCCGCGGTGAGGAGCCCGCCATGACCAAAGCGATCAAGCTGCTGACCGCCCTCCCCCCGCCCCAGCGCGCCCGCCTGACGGCGCTGGCCCGGGAGGTCTCCTTCCCGGAGGACGAGCGGATCTTCGCGGCGGGCGCCCGGGCCGACCGCTTCTGGGTGGTCCGCTCCGGCGCGGTCTCGCTGACCCAGGAGGTGACCCCGGTGCAGCGGGTCACCGTCGCCAGCCTGGGCGCCGGCGACCTGCTCGGCTGGTCGTGGCTCTTCCCGCCCTACGAGTGGGACTTCGGCGCGGAGGCCTTCAGCCCGGTGCGCGCCTACGAGTTCGAGGCGACCTCGGTGCTGGCCCTGTGCGAGGAGGACCCGCAGCTCGGCGTCGTGCTGGTCCGCTCGGTCGCCGAGATCCTGGCCCACCGCCTGGAGACCACCCGCGGGCGCCTGATGGAGCACTACGCCCTGCACGGCCGGGGCGGTTCGCTGTAGCCGCCCGGCTCAGACGCGGTAGCGGCGCAGCGCCGGCGTCGCCGCCGCGAGGGCCAGCATCACCACGACGACCAGCGCGCCACCGCCCGCCGCCGCCTCGCGCGCGCCGAAGGCCGAGCCCGCCGTGCCGTGCAGGACGTCGGCGAGCCGCGGGCCGCCGGCGACGACGACGGTGAAGACGCCCTGCATCCGGCCGCGCATCTCGTCGGTCGCCGCCGACAGCAGGATCGCGCCCCGGAAGACCATGGAGACCATGTCGGCGACACCGGCCACCGCCAGGAACGCCACCGCGAGCCACAGGCTGCCGCTCAGCCCGAAGCCGGCCACGGCCGCGCCCCAGACCACCACCGCGCCGATCACCATCCAGCCGTGCCGCCGCGCCCGCGAGAAGGTGCCGGAGAACAGCCCGCCGGCCACCGCGCCGACGGGGATCGCCGCGAACAGCAGCCCGAGCGCGAGCCCCTCGCCCCACGGCGCGTACGTCTCCGCGGCGAGCTGCGGGAACAGGGCGCGGGGCATGCCGAACACCATGGCGACGATGTCGGCCAGGAAAGACAGCAGCAGCACCTTGTGCGCGGCGATGTAGCGGAAGCCGGCCACCACCTCGCGCACCCCTGCCCGCCGGGCCGCCGTCCCCGTCGGCGGCAGCGCGGGCAGCCGGAAGACCGCCCAGACCGTCACGCACAGGGCCACCGCGTCGATGAGGTACAGCTCACCCAGGCCGATGACCGGGATCAGCGCGCCGGCCAGGAGCGGCCCGACGATCTGGCCGGTCTGCATCACGGTCGAGCCCAGCGCGTTGGCGGCGGGCAGCTGCTCGGCGGGCACCAGACGGGCGATGGAGGCGCTGCGGGCCGGCGCGTTCAGGCCCCAGAAGGCCTGCTGGAGGGCGAGCAGCACCATCAGCACCGCCACCGAGCCGAGGCCGGCCACGGCCTGGGCCCAGAACAGCAGCGAGGTCACCGCGATGCCGGTGTTGGTGATCAGCAGCAGCTTGCGCCGGTCCATCGCGTCGGCGACCGCACCGCCCCACAACGCGAAGACGATCAGCGGCAGCAGCCCGGCCAGGCTGGCGGCGCCGACCCAGGCCGAGGAGCCGGTGATGTCGTAGATCTGCTTGGGCACGGCGACCGCGGTCAGCTGGCTGCCGACGGCCGTGACGACGGTGGAGGACCACAGCCTGCGGTAGGCGGGGATGCGCAGCGGGCGGGTGTCCATGCCCCAGTGCCGCCAGCCGCGCCGCCGGCCCTCGTCCGGGGCGGGGGCCTCGGCCCGGAGTCCCTTGCCGCTGCTCTCGCTCGTCTCGCTGGTGTCCACGCGCTTCCTACATGCTCGATACATCTTTCGACTGCGACGTCCCACTATCGCAGCTCGGGCATGCCCACCTCACGCGCCGGCGACCAGCGTCACACCGAGCACGATCATCGTGGCGGCGACCAGGCCGTCCAGGATCCGCCAGGCGGCCGGCCGGGACAGGAAGCGCCCGAGGAAGCGCGCGCCGAACCCGAGCGCGGCGAACCAGCACAGGCTGGCGCAGGCCGCGCCGAGGCCGAAGGTCCAGCGCAGCGGCCCCCGGTCGGCGGCGACGGAGCCGAGCAGGAAGACGGTGTCGAGGTAGACGTGCGGGTTGAGCCAGGTCAGCGCCAGGCAGGCGAGCACCGCCCGGCGCCGCGACCCGGCCGCCTCACCCTCGGCCCGCAGCGCACCCCCGGCCGGCCGCAGCGCCCGCCGGGCGGCGAGGGCGCCGTAGCAGAGCAGGAAGGCGCCGCCGATCCAGCCGACCGCGGTCACCAGGCCCGGCCAGGCCACCACCACCGCCCCGACCCCGGCGACGCCCGCGGCGATGAGCACGACGTCGGACAGGGCGCAGATGCCGACCACCGCGAGGACGGCGTCGCGGCGGGCGCCCTGGCGCAGGACGAAGGCGTTCTGGGCGCCGATGGCGACGATGAGCGAGAGGCCGGTGCCGAAGCCGGCGGCCGCGGCGGACAGGGCGTTGGTCATGGCCTCGACGCTACGGCGGCGATCACTGGACGTACAGCTAAGGATTCTTACGTATCCTTAGCGCTCGTGAACACGACGGCGCTCGCGGACCTCCCCCTCGACCAGGTGCGCACCCTCCTCGCGGTGGTGGACGAGGGCACCTTCGAGGCGGCCGCCGCCCTGCTGCACCTGACGCCCTCCGCGGTCAGCCAGCGGGTGAAGGCCCTGGAGCAGCGCACCGGCCGGGTGCTGCTGCTGCGCACCAAGCCGGTACGGCCGACGGAGTCGGGGGTGGTGCTGGTGCGGCTGGCCCGGCAGATCGCCCGCCTGGAGCGGGACGCCTTCGCCGACCTGGGTCTGACCGGCGCCGGCGAACCGACCCGGGTGTCCGTCGCCGTCAACGCCGACTCGCTGGCCACCTGGTTCCTGACCGCGCTCTCCCTCGTGCCCGAGGAGTTGTCGCTCTGCTTCGAGCTGCGCCGCGAGGACGAGGCGCACACCGCGGCCCTGCTGCGGGAGGGCGCGGTGATGGCGGCCGTCACCTCCTCGCCGGAACCGGTCCCGGGCTGCTCGGCGCGGCTGCTGGGCCGGATGCGGTATCTGCCGTGCGCCGCCCCGCGGTTCGCGGCGGAGCGGCTGGCCGGCCCGCTCGCCGAGGTGCTCCCGGCGGCGCCGGTGGTGGTCTTCGACCGGCGGGACGATCTGCAGGACGGCTTCGTGCGCGGGCTCGGCGCGGGCGGCGCGAGCGCGACCCGGCACCACGTGCCGGCCTCGGAGGGGTTCGTGGCGGCCGTCGCGGCCGGCCTGGGCTGGGGCATGGTGCCCGCACCGCAGGCGACGCCGCTGCTGGAGACGGGCCGCCTCACCCTGTTCGCCCCGGACCGGCCGGTGGACGTCCCGCTCTACTGGCAGCAGTGGAAGCTCGACTCCCCGGCCCTGGCCGCGGTCGCCGAGGCGGTCGTGACGGCGGCGGGCGGGGTGTTGCGGCCGTAGCGCGCACGGCGTGGAGGAGGTGGATGAGGTGCGGGGGAAACGGAGGGATCGCGCCAGGGCACCCCTCGAATCTCCGTCCGCCGGTTTGATCCCGCCCTAGGCCGGTGACACGACACCGTGCAACCCGAAGCAGTGACCGCAGTGTTGAAGCGCGACCGATTCGATCGCAGGTGACATCAGCATGGACAACTGGCGTGAGCACGCCGCGTGCCGCACGGAGGACCCGGACCTGTTCTTCCCGATCGGCACCACCGGACCCGCTCTGTTGCAGACCGAGCAGGCCAAGGCGGTCTGCCGCGGCTGCCCGGTCCAGGAGACCTGCCTGGAGTGGGCGATGGAGTCCGGGCAGACCCTCGGCGTCTGGGGCGGGACCAGTGAGGACGAGCGTCGGGCGCTCAAGCGCCGCCGCACGACCGCCGCCCGGCGCGGCGCGGGCTGAGGCGGGACGGAGCGGCCGTGCGCGTACGCGTGCGCCGCGTCTACGACCCGCCAAGGGAGGACGACGGGGCGCGGGTGCTGGTGGACCGGCTGTGGCCCCGAGGTGTGTCGAAGGACCCGGCGCACAGCCACGCCGCCGTGCTGCTCGGGCTGCTCGACGGGGCCTGAGCGGCCGGCCGCAGCGGTCAGCCGGTCTGCGCGGCCGCCGCCCGCCCCGCCGCTCGGCCGGAGAACAGGCAGCCGCCGAGGAAGGTGCCCTCGAGGGCGTTGTACCCGTGCACTCCCCCGCCGCCGAAGCCGGCCACCTCGCCGGCCGCGTACAGGCCCTCCACCGGCGTGCCGTCGGCGCCCAGGGCGCGGGAGTCGAGGTCGGTCTGGATGCCGCCGAGCGTCTTGCGGGTCAGGACGTGCAGCTTGACGCCGATCAGCGGGCCGGCCGCCGGGTCGAGCAGCCGGTGCGGCGTGGCGACCCGGCCGAGCCGGTCGCCGAGATAGCGGCGGGCGTTGCGGATGCCCTGGACCTGGGCGTCCTTGGCGTAGGGGTTGGCCAACTGGAGGTCACGGGCCTCGATCTGGCGCCGCAGGGCGGCGGCGTCCAGGAGCGGCTTCTCGGTGAGGCCGTTCATCTTCTCCACCAGGGCTTCGAGACCGGGGGCGGTCACGAAGTCGGCGCCCTCGCGCAGGAAGGCGTCCACCGGGGCGGGGGCGCCCTTGCCGAGGACCCGCTCGCGCAGCACCCCGGCCTTGTCCTTGGCGGTGATGTCCGGGTTCTGCTCGGAGCCGGAGAGCGCGAACTCCTTCTCGATGATCTTCCGGGTGAGGACGAACCAGGAGTGGTCGTGCTCCGCCAGACCCTCCGCGGTGCGCAGATGGCGCAGGGTGCTGAGCGTGTCGTAGCCGGGCAGGCAGGGCTCGGGCAGGCGGCGGCCGAGGGCGTCGAACCACATGGAAGAGGGCCCGGGCAGGATGCGAATGCCGTGGCCCGGCCAGATCGCGTCCCAGTTGCGCACGCCCTCGGTGTAGTGCCACATCCGGTCGCGGTTGACCAGCCGGGCCCCGGCCTCGGCGCCGATGTCGAGCATCCGCCCGTCGACGTAGGCGGGGACGCCGGTGACCATGTGGGCGGGCGGGGTGCCCAAGCGCTCGGGCCAGTGGCGGCGGACGATGTCGTGGTCGGCGCCGATGCCGCCGGAAGTGACGATCACGGCCTGCGCGGTCAGCTCGAACTCGCCCACCGCCTCGCGGTTCGAGGGGACGCCGCGGGGCGCGGAGTCCGGCGCGAGGAGGGTGCCGCGCACGCCGCGGGCGGTGCCGCCCTCGACGACCAGGTGGTCGACGCGGTGGCGGTGGTGGAAGGTGAGCAGCCCGTCGCGGGCCGCCTGGCGGGCGTAGCGCACGAAGGGCTCGACCACGCCGGTGCCGGTGCCCCAGGCGACGTGGAAGCGGGGCACCGAGTTGCCGTGCCCCGCGGCCCGGAGGTCGCCTCGCTCGGCCCAGCCGACGGTGGGCACGAAGGTGATGCCGTGCCCGTTCAGCCAGGACCGCTTCTCCCCCGCCGCGAACTCGACGTACGCCCGGGCCCAGCGCACCGCCCAGGAGTCCTCGTCGGCGAGGCGGTCGAAGGCGGCGCTGCCCTGCCAGTCGTTCCAGGCCAGGTCGAAGGAGTCCTTGACGCCGAGGCGCCGCTGCTCCGGGGAGTCGACCAGGAACAGCCCGCCGAAGGACCAGAAGGCCTGCCCGCCGAGGTTGGCGGCGTTCTCCTGGTCGACCAGGGCGACCCGGCGGCCCCGGCTGGTCAGTTCGTGCGCCGCGACCAGGCCCGACAGGCCCGCTCCGACCACGATGACGTCGGCGTCCATGGTGATGGTCCCTTCACTCGGCTCGTTCGGTTCGTGCGTCCGGCACGCGGCCCGCGCCGGCTTCGGGCAGCAGCGCGCCGAGCAGCTGCCGCAGCCAGGCGCGGGCGCGGCCGGCGTCCTGGTCGAGGAGCAGTTGGACGGTCACGCCGTCGTAGGCGGCGACCACCGCGTGCGCCGCGTCCTCGACGCCGCCGAGGCCGGCCCGGGCCAGCCGCTCGGCGACGGCCTCGCGCAGCCGGGCCCGGTGCGCCAGGAGGGTGCGGGCGACGTCCGGGCGGCGGGCGGCGTGGGTCAGGAAGTCCGTCTTGACCAGCAGCCAGTCCCGGTCCATGAGCAGCACCTCGGTGACGCGGTCCACGGCGGCGGCCAGGTCCAGCTCCGGGCCGTCCAGGGCGAGGGCGCCGGAGACCTGGCCGGCGATCAGGTCGGCGCGCTCGCGGTAGAGGGCGAAGAACAGCTCGTCCAGGCTGGCGAAGTTGGAGTAGAAGGCACCCCGGGTGTAGCCGGCGGCCTGGCAGACCTCCTCGATCGAGACCCGCCCGAAGCCCTTGGCGGCGAACACGGCGAAAGCGGCCTCCAGGAGGTCCGCGCGGGTGCGGACACGGCGCTTGGTCACGCGTCCCGTCGTCGTCGCCATCCCACCGCCTCCGCCCCGCTCATCGGATACGCGAACGTATCGGATGCATCGCCGCATCGGAAGAGGCGGCACAGCATTAGAACGGGTTTTCGAATCGGGAGTACGCTGGCCTCATGACCACGCACCTTCAGGGCTCGCTCTTCGACCAGGCCGACCGGACCCGGCTCGGGCCGCTCGACGGGCTGCGCCGCACGGTGCTGGGTTCCGGGGCCTGGATCGACGTGCTCCCCGGCTGGCTGAGCGGCGCCGACGCGCTGTTCGAGCGGCTGGCCGCCGAGGTGCCCTGGCGCGCGGAGCGGCGGGCGATGTACGACAAGGTGGTCGACGTGCCCCGGCTGCTCGCCTTCTACGGCGCGGCGGACCCGCTGCCCGACCCGCTCCTCGACGAGGCCCGCGACGCGCTCTCCGCGCACTACGCCGGGGAGCTGGGCGAGCCGTTCACCACGGCCGGGCTGTGCCTGTACCGCGACGGCCGGGACAGCGTCGCCTGGCACGGCGACCGGAGCGGGCGCGGCGCGCGGCAGGACACCATGGTCGCCATCCTCTCCGTGGGCGCGCCCCGGGACCTGCTGCTGCGCCCGGCCGGCGGGTCCGGGGCGACGGTTCGCCGCTCGCTGGGCCACGGCGACCTGATCGTGATGGGCGGCTCCTGCCAGCGCACCTGGGAGCACTGCGTCCCGAAGTCCAGCCGCGCCGGGGGCCCCCGCGTCAGCGTCCAGTTCCGGCCGCGCGGCGTGCGCTGATCACGTGCCCGGCTCACATGATCGGCCCATGTGATTGGCTCTGCCCCGGGCCGCCACCCGACGGCGGCCGGGGAGCGGAGGAACGATGCGGGCGGACGTACGGCAGGTCGCGGACGGCACCTACCTGGTGCACGGCGGCGACACCAACTGGGTGATCCTCACCGACGGTGACGCGGTGACCCTGGTGGACACCGGCTATCCGGGCGACCGGGCGCTGCTCCTGGACTCCCTGGCGGCGGTGGGCAGCGCCCCGGAGGCGGTGGCGGCGGTGCTGGTCACCCACGCCCACAACGACCACCTCGGCTCGGCGGAGTACCTGCGCGCCGCCCACGGCACACCGGTCCTGCTGCACGAGGCGGAGGTGCCGCACGCCCGCCGGGAGTATCTCCAGCAGGTGTCCGTGCCCACCGTCGCCCGCAACGCCTGGCGGCCCGGTGTCCTGCCCTGGATCCTGCGCGCGGTGCGCAACGGCGGCACCGAGCAGCACCCGGTGACCGCCCCGGCCCCCTTCCCGGCCGCAGGACCCGACGGCGCCCTCGACCTGCCCGGCCGCCCCGTCCCGGTGCCCACCCCCGGCCACACCGACGGGCACTGCGCCTACCACCTGCCGGCCACCGGCGTGGTGGTCTCCGGGGACGCCCTGGTCACCGGGCACCCGACGTCGCGCCGGCGCGGCCCGCAGCTGCTGCCCGACATGTTCCACCACGAGCGGGCCCGCGCGACCGCCTCCCTCGACGTCCTGGCCGGTCTGGAGGGCGACGTCCTGCTGCCGGGGCACGGGCCGGTCCACCGGGGCCCGGTGGCGACGGCCGCCGCGACGGCCCGGGACCGGGCGCGCTGAACGGGCGTTCTAGAGTCGGGCCATGGCCTTGCAGATCAGCGCCACCAACCCGGAGCACCCCGCGCTCCTGCTCGCCCTGCCCTGGCAGCTGCCGCTGGAGGAGTGGCCCGAGGAGTACCTCGTGCCGCTGCCCCGCGGCATCTCCCGGCACGTGGTGCGCTACGCCCGGGCCGGCGAGGAGATCATCGCCGTCAAGGAGCTGGCCGAGCGGCCCGCGAAGCGCGAGTACGAGCTGCTGCGCGACCTGGACCGGCTCGGCATCCCGGCGGTGGACCCCCTCGGCGTGGTCACCGGCCGCACCGACGCGGCCGGCGGGCCGCTGGAGCCGGTACTGATCACCCGGCACCTCGGCGGCTCGATGCCGTACCGGTCGATGTTCGAGACGACGCTGCGCCCGGCGACCATGCACCGGCTG
Source organism: Streptomyces sp. NPDC048182 (assembly GCF_043202555.1). Classification (NCBI taxonomy): domain Bacteria; kingdom Bacillati; phylum Actinomycetota; class Actinomycetes; order Kitasatosporales; family Streptomycetaceae; genus Streptomyces; species Streptomyces sp. NPDC048182. Next base: position 36,847 of record NZ_JBIDAQ010000015.1, read on the forward strand.
ATGGACGCCCTGGCGGTGCTGCTCGTCCGGCTGCACCTGGCCGGGTTCGCCTGGGGCGACTGCTCGCTCTCCAACACCCTCTTCCGGCGCGACGCGGGCGCCTACGCCGCTTACCTGGTCGACGCCGAGACCGGGGAGCTGCACCCGGCGCTGAGCACCGGGCAGCGGGAGTACGACCTCGACCTGGCCCGGGTCAACATCAGCGGCGAGCTGCTCGACCTGGAGGCGTCCGGGGCGCTGCACCCCTCGGTCGACCCGATCGACTTCGGCACCGAGATAGCCGCCCGCTACCGGCGGCTCTGGGAGGAGCTGACCCGCACCTCCGTCTATCCGGCGGGCAAGTACCACTACATCGAACGCCGGATCCGCCGCCTCAACGACCTCGGCTTCGACGTCGCCGAGATGCAGATCGAGCACGCGGCGGGCGGCGACACCGTGACCTTCGTCCCCAAGGTGGTCGACGCGGGGCACCACCAGCGCCAGCTGCTGCGGCTGACCGGCCTGGACGCCGAGGAGAACCAGGCCCGGCGGCTGCTGACCGACCTGGAGAGCTGGATGGCCACCCAGGACGACTACGCCCCGGGCGGCCCGCCGCTCGGCGCCCGCCCCGAGGTGCTGGCCCACCGCTGGGTGCGGGAGGTGTTCCGGCCCACCGTGCGGGCGGTGCCGGCCGGGGCGCGCGGGGCGATGGACCCGGCCGAGATCTACCACGAGCTCCTCGAGCACCGCTGGTACCTCTCGGAGCGGGCCCAGCACGACATCGGCCTGGACACGGCGGTGGCGGACTTCGTCGCCCACGTCCTGCCCCGGCTCGCCCGGGACGCGCTCGAGCCCGAGGAGACCTCTTAGAAGGGGTCAGTCGTGCGGCACCACCGCCACCGGGCAGCGCGCGTGGTGCAGCACGCCGTGCGCCACCGAGCCGATCCGGGCGCCGACGGCCGTGCGGCGGGCCCGGCGGCCGACGACCAGGAGCTGCGCGCCGGCCGCCGCCGACAGCAGCACCTGGCCCGCGCTGCCCATCTCCACCTGCTCGACCACCGGGACGTCCGGGAAGCGCTCCCGCCAGGGCGCGAGGGCCGCGGCGAGCGCCTTGCGCTCGTACGGCTCCAACCCCCCGGCCTCGTCGGCCAGGCGCAGCGAGCCGGGGCTGTAGGCGAAGACCGGCGGCAGGGTCCAGGCCCGCACCGCGCGCACGGCGGCGCCGCGTGCGGCGGCGGCGCGGAAGGCGAAGCCGAGGGTGTCGGCGCTGTCGTCCGGCTCGCCCTGCTGGCCGACGACGATCTCCCTCCCGGCGGCCTCGGTCGCGGGCTCGTCGTCCGCGCGGACCAGGACCACGGGCCGGGGCGCCTCGGCGATGACCTGCTGGCCGACGGAGCCGAGCAGGAAGCCGACGACCGGGCCCTGCCCGCGCGAGCCGAGCACCAGCCGGTCGGCGTCGGCCGCCGCGCCGAGCAGGGCCGCGACGGTGTCGCCCTCCCGGATCTCGGTGGTCACCGTCAGCCCCGGGTGCCGCTCGCCGACGGCGCGTACCGCCTCGGCGAGCTGCTCCGCCAGGGCGGCCTCCCGGACCGCCCGCTCCCCCGGCTCCGCGTCGCCGTCCCGGGGCTCCTCGTACCGCCAGGCGTGCACCGCGTGCAGCGGTGCCCCGGCGCGAACCGCCTCCCGCGCGGCCCAGCCGAGGGCCGCCAGGCTCTCCTCCGATCCGTCCACCCCTGCCGTGATCGGGCGCGTCATCCCGGTCCTCCCTGAGTCGCGTTCCTGTCGTCGGCGCCCAGTCTTCACTACGCTGCGGTCATGACCTTGCGGTGGGAGCAACTGACCGTGGACGCGGCCGACCCGGTGGCCCTCGGGCGCTGGTGGACCGAGGCGCTCGGCTGGGTGGTGGTCGACGACGACACGGAGGAGTACGAGATCCGGCCGGCCCCCGACCGGCTGCCCGGGCTGCTGTTCATCCGGGTGCCGGAGGCCAAGTCGGTCAAGAACCGGCTGCACATCGACCTCCGCCCGGACGACCGGGACGCCGAGGTCGCCCGCCTGCTCGCGCTGGGCGCCCGCCGTGCCGACGTCGGGCAGGGCGAGCAGACGTGGGTGGTCCTGGCCGATCCCGAGGGCAACGAGTTCTGCGTGCTCAGCGGCCGGGCCGCCGACTGAGCGGGGCGCGCCGAACGCACATACGATGGGCGCGAGGCCGGTGCGGTGCCGGGGACGCCGGGCCGTGAACCCGGCCGTTCCACGTGGGGGACGTATGGCACAGCCCGCTGAGGCGACGCGGACCGTCATCATGACCGTGGACGACGACCCGGGGGTCTCCCGCGCCGTCGCCCGCGACCTCAGGCGCCGGTACGGCGCCTCGTACCGCATCGTCCGCGCGGAGTCCGGCGAGTCGGCCCTCGAGGCGCTGCGCGAGCTGAAGCTGCGCGGTGACCTGGTGGCGGTGCTCCTCGCCGACTACCGGATGCCGCAGATGAACGGCATCGAGTTCCTGGAGCAGGCGCTGGACGTGTACCCGGGCGCCCGGCGGGTGCTGCTGACAGCGTACGCGGACACCAACGCGGCGATCGACGCGATCAACGTGGTGGACCTGGACCACTACCTGCTCAAGCCCTGGGACCCGCCGGAGGAGAAGCTCTACCCGGTCCTGGACGACCTGCTCCAGGCCTGGCGCTCGGGCGACCACCGCCCGGTGCCCAGCACCAAGGTGGTCGGGCACCGCTGGTCGGCGCGGTCCTCGGAGGTCCGGGAGTTCCTGGCCCGCAACCAGGTGCCCTACCGCTGGTACTCCGCCGACGAGCCGGAGGGCCGGCGGCTGCTGACCGCCGCGGAGCAGGACGGGGCGCGGCTGCCGGTGGTGATCACCCCGGACGGCACCCCGATGGTGGAGCCGGAAGCCCCCGACCTCGCGGCGCGGGTCGGCCTGGCCACCACACCGGCGGCCGACTTCTACGACCTGGTCGTGATCGGCGGCGGCCCCGCCGGCCTCGGCGCCGCCGTGTACGGGGCGTCGGAGGGGCTGCGCACGGTGCTGGTGGAGCGGTCGGCCACCGGCGGGCAGGCCGGGCAGAGCAGCCGCATCGAGAACTACCTGGGCTTCCCCGACGGCGTCTCCGGCGGCCAGCTCACCGAGCGGGCCCGGCGGCAGGCGGCGAAGTTCGGCGCCGAGATCCTCACCGCCCGGGAGGTGACCGGCCTGGAGGCCAGTGGCGCGGCCCGCACGGTGCGCTTCTCGGACGGCTCGGCCGTCGCCGCGCACAGCGTGATCCTGGCGACCGGCGTGTCCTACCGGCAGCTGACCGCGCCCGGCACCGAGGACCTGACCGGCTGCGGCGTGTTCTACGGCTCGGCGCTGACCGAGGCCGCCGCCTGCCAGGACCACGACGTGTACATCGTCGGCGGCGCCAACTCGGCCGGGCAGGCGGCGATGTACCTGGCCAGGGGCGCGAAGTCGGTGACGCTGCTGGTGCGCGGGGAGTCGCTGGCGGCGTCGATGTCGCACTACCTGATCCAGCAGATCGAGGAGACGCCCAACATCCGGGTGCGCTGCGGCACCGTCGTGGATACCGCGCACGGCGACGGCCACCTGGAGCACCTGACCCTGCGCGACGCGGAGAGCGGCGCGAGCGAGCGCGTCGAGGCGCAGTGGCTGTTCGTGTTCATCGGCGCGGCCCCGCTCACCGACTGGCTGGACGGCACGGTGCTGCGGGACGAGCGCGGATTCATCCTGGCCGGCCCCGACCTCACGCCGGACGGCCGGCCGCCGGCCGACTGGGAGCTGGACCGGCCGCCGTACCACCTGGAGACCAGCGTGCCGGGCGTGTTCGTGGCGGGCGACGCCCGCGCGGAGTCCGCGAAGCGGGTCGCGTCCGCCGTCGGAGAGGGAGCCATGGCCGTGATGCTCGTCCACCGCTACCTGGAGCAGTCGTGAGCGGCCGGCCGATGCCGTGCAGCCCCGCCGAGATCGGGCGGCTGTTCCTGTTCGAGAAGCTCTCCCCCGAGCAGCTGGGCCGGCTCTGCGCCGAGGGCCGGGTGGAGCGGTTCGAGCCCGGCCCGGTGTACGCCGAGGGCGAGCCGGCCTCCTGCTTCTTCGTGATGATCGAGGGCACGGTGGTGCTCTTCCGCCGGGTCGGCGGCGACGACGTGGAGGTCACCCGCACCTCGCAGCCCGGGGTGTACGCCGGCTCGATGCAGGCGTACGTCGGCGACCGGGTGCCGCAGGTCTACAACAACTCGATGCGGGTGACGGAGCCGACCCGGTTCTTCGTGCTGCCCGCCGAGACGTTCGCGGCCGTGATGCGCGAGTGGTTCCCGATGGCCGTGCATCTGCTCGAGGGCCTGTTCTTCGGGTCGAAGAACACCCAGCAGGCCATCGGCCAGCGCGAGCGGCTGCTGGCCCTCGGCTCACTGTCGGCCGGGCTCACGCACGAGCTGAACAACCCGGCCGCCGCGGCCGTCCGGGCCACCGCCAGCCTGCGCGAGCGGGTGGCGAAGATGCGGCACAAGCTGGGCGTCATCTCCGAGGGCCCGTTCTCCCGGGAGGCGCTGGCCGGGCTGATCGAGATCCAGGAGCGCACCGCCGAGCGGGTCGCCAAGGCGCCGGTGCTCAGCCCGCTGGAGGCCGCCGACCGGGAGGACGCGCTCACCGACTGGCTGGAGGACCACGGCATCCAGCAGCCCTGGCAGCTGGCGCCGACCTTCGTGCAGGCCGGCCTGGACACCGACTGGCTGGACCAGGTGGCGGCGGCGGTGGACCAGGAGATCCTGCCGGGCGCGGTGGGCTGGCTGAACTACACGGTGGAGACCGAGCTGCTGATGGACGAGATCGCGGACTCCACCGCCCGCATCTCGCACCTGGTGGACGCCGCCAAGCAGTACTCCCAGCTCGACCGTGCCCCGTACCGGGTCGTCGACGTGCATGAACTCCTCGACAGCACCCTGCTGATGCTCTCCGCCAAGATCGGCCCCGGCATCCGGGTGGTCAAGGAGTACGACCGCACGGTGCCGGACGTGCCGGGGTACCCGGCGGAGCTGAACCAGGTGTGGACCAACCTGGTCGACAACGCGGTGGCCGCCATGCGGGACGGGGCGGGCCCGAACGGGGACGCTCCGGACGCCACGGGCACGCTGACCGTGCGGACCGCGCTGCGCCACGACCGGCTCCTGGTGGAGTTCCGGGACACCGGGCCCGGGGTGCCGCCGGAGATCCGGGGCCGCATCTTCGACCCGTTCTTCACCACCAAGCCGGTGGGCGAGGGGACCGGCCTCGGCCTGGACATCTCCTGGCGGATCGTGGTCGACAAGCACCACGGCACCCTCCAGGTCGACTCCGAGCCCGGGGACACCCGCTTCCAGGTCCTGCTCCCGCTCACCGCCGACCGGACTGCTTCCCCGAGTGAGGAGTCGGCATGACCAGCGACACCGGCATCGACCCCACCGCCGCGCCCAGCGGCACCGGCTGCGCCGAGTGCGACGCGTCCGGCGGCTGGTGGTTCCATCTACGGCGCTGCGCCGCCTGCGGCCACGTCGGCTGCTGCGACAGCTCACCGGGGCAGCACGCCACCGGCCACTTCCGGGCGACCGGGCACCCGGTGGTGCAGAGCTTCGAACCCGGCGAGGACTGGTTCTGGGACTTCACCAGCGAGGAGGTGGCGGACTCGGGGCCCGAACTGGCCCCGCCCGGCAGCCACCCGGCCGACCAGCCGACCCCCGGCCCCGCGGGCCGGGTGCCGGACGACTGGGCCCGGGCCCTGCGGGGCTGAGCGGCTCCCCCTCGGGCGCCGCCGGCCCCCCGGTCGGTGTCGGCGGCGCATGCCAGGATGGGCGACGTGCCAGAGATCTCGTTCACCAGTCCGCTCGTCGGACGCGCAGCCGAACTGACCCGCCTCACCGGCGTCCTGGAGCGGGCCCGGGGCGGCGAGGCCCGCGCGGTGCTGCTCGCCGGGGACGCGGGGGTGGGCAAGACCCGGACGCTGGACGAGATCACCGCGCGGGCCGCCGCGAGCGGGACCACGGTGCTCACCGGGCACTGCGTGGACCTGGGCGACGTCGGCCTGCCGTATCTGCCGTTCACCGAGATCCTCGGCGCGCTCGCCGCCGACCATCGGTTCGCGGCCGTCGTCGCCGGCCATCCGGTGGCCGAGCAGCTGCTCGGCGGGCGGACGGACGGGGACGTCACGGGGCGCGGCGGCGGCGAGGGCGGGCGGCTGCGGCTCTTCGAGTCGGTGGCCGCCCTGCTGGGCGAGCTGGCGGGCGTCGCCCCGCTGCTGCTCGTCCTGGAGGACCTGCACTGGGCCGACCAGTCCTCGCGCGATCTGCTGCGTTTCCTGCTCACCCGCGGCGCCCTCCAGCGCCCGACGGCCGGCGCGGCGGGGCCCCGCCTCGCGCTGTTCGCCTCCTACCGCACGGACGACCTGCACCGCCGGCACCCGCTGCGCCCGCTCCTCGCCGAGCTGGTGCGGCTGCCCGTGGTGGAGCGCCTGGAGCTGCGTCCGCTGCCCGACGCCGACGTGGCCCGGCTGGTGCGCGCCCAGCGGGAGACGCCGCTGCCGGACGCGACCGTGCGCCGGATCGTGGAGCGCGCCGAGGGCAACGCCTTCTACGCGGAGGAGCTGGTCGCGGCCACCGACAGCACACCGGACGGGGTGCCCAGCGCGCTGGCCGACGTGCTCCTGATCCGCTTCGAGCAGCTGTCGGAGACCGCGCAGCAGGTGCTGCGCACCGCCGCGGTCGCCGGCCGCCGGGTCGGGCACGACCTGCTGCGCGACGCCGTCGCCCTGCCCGAGGAGGAGCTGGAGACGGCACTGCGCGAGGCCGTGGGCCGGCAGCTCTTCGTCCCCGGTGACGGCGACACCTACACCTTCCGGCACGCGCTGGCCCGCGAGGCGGTCTACGCCGATCTGCTGCCCGGCGAACGGGCCCGGCTGCACGGCGCGTTCGCCCGGCTCCTCGCCGCCGGTGACCGCGGTCCCGGCAGCGCCGCCGAGCGCGCCCACCACTACCGCGAGAGCCACGATCTGCGGGAGGCGCTGGCCGCCTCCCTGGAGGCCGCCGACCACGCCCGGCGGGTCGGCGCCCCCGCCGAGGAGCTGCGGCACGTCGAGACGGCCCTGGAGCTGTGGTCGGCCGTCGACGCCGCCGCCCGGCCCGCGGGCGTCGCCCCCGTGACGCTCACCCTGCGCGCCTCGGCCGCCGCCGCGCACGCCGGCGAGCTGCACCGCGCGGTCGCCCTGACCCGGTCCGCGCTCGCGGGCCTCGGCCAGGACGCCGACCTGGAGCTGGCCGCCCGGGTCCGCTACACCCTGGCCGGCAACCTGCTCGGCGTCGACGACCTGCGGGCCGCGCTCACCCACAGTCGCGAGGCGCTGTCCCTGATCCCCGAGGAGCCGCCCTCCGCGACCTGGGTGTGGGCCGCCGCCACCTATGTGATGGCCACCGCCCGCCAGGCCGACCTGGTGCCAGGGGCGCTGCGGATCGGCCGCCGGGCCCTGAAGGCCGCCGAGGAACTGGGCGTCGAGGACGCCCGCGCCGACCTGCTGATCACCATGAACCGCCTGGACGGCACCAACCGGCGCACCCCGCTGGGCCGCGAGCGGCTGCGGGAGGCGCGGGACCTGGCGCGGCGGGCGGGCAACGCGCCGGTGGAAGTGCGCGCGCTCTTCAACCTCTCCCTCGGCTGCTTCGAGTCCGGCGACCTGGAGGAGTGCCTGGACTGGGCCGAGGAGGGCGTGGAGCGGGCCAGGCGCTTCGGGCTGCTGTCCGCGCCCTACCCGCTGGAGCTGCGCTACCTGCGGATGCTGGTGCAGTACACCCTGGGTCACTGGGACGCGTGCCTGCGGGAGGCCGGCGAGAGCGCCGCGAGCGCCGCCTCCCCGGCCGGTGCCTACCTCGTCGGACCCCGCCTGTACGTGACGCTCGCGCGCGGCGGCCTCGAGGCGGCCGAGCGGGCGGCCCTCGACCTGCTGGCGCAGCCCTTCGACTGGATGGGCACGCTGGTCGCGGGCGTGGTGCTCACCGACGCCGCCGGGCTGCGCGGGGACCCCGCCGAGGCCGTCGGCCGGGCGCGGTCGACCGTCGAGGCGCTCACCGACCCCGGGGGCGTGCCCGACGTGACGGTCCGGCTGACCGCGCTGGCCCTGGCGGCGGTCGCCGACGCCGCCGTACGGCTGCGCCTGGCCGGGGACGCGGTGGGCGCCGAGCGCTGGGCGCGGACGGCGACCGACCTCCTCGCCGGAGCGCGGGCCTCGGCGCGGGAGGGCGAGGCGGGGCTGGCGCAGGGCCCGGAGGGGCAGGCGTGGCTGGCCCGCGCGGAGGCGGAGTGGGCGCGGGCGGTGTCCGGGCCCGACCCGGCGGCCTGGGAGAAGGCGGTGGCCGGCTTCGCGTTCGGCGACGCCTACGAGCGGGCGCGGTGCCGGCTGCGGCTGGTGGAGGCGCTGCTGGCGGCGGACCGCGGCGAGGAGGCCGCCGCCGAGGCGGCCGAGGTGCGCCGGGAGGCCGACCGGCTCGGGGCCGCCCCGCTGCGTGAGCGCCTGGACGAGCTGGTGCGGCGCGACCGCCCGGCCGACCGCGCCCCGGGCTCCGACCGGGCGGCGGTGCTGACGGCCCGTGAGCGGGACGTCCTGCGGCTCCTCGCGCTGGGCCGCAGCAACCGGCAGATCGGCGAGGAGCTGTACATCAGCGCCAAGACGGCCAGCGTCCACGTCTCCAACATCCTCGCCAAGCTGGGTGCGGCCGGCCGCACGGAGGCCGTGGCGCTCGCCTACCGGCAGGGCCTGGTCGCCGCGGAACCCACGGCACGCGGCTGACCGCGGCCGGGAACCGCGCGCCGCCCGGCGGGCGTTCTCCCCGACACACCGCACACCCGCACGCCGTACGACCGCACCGCCGTACGACCGCACCTCCCGAGCGCCTACGACGACGACACAGGGCGGCAGGATGAACGAGTTGGTCCCCGGAGGCAACGTCCCCCTGCCCGACGGACCGGTGCGCGTCCGGGTGCCCGGCGCGTTCGACGTGTCGGCGCTGGTCACCGGCGAGGACGGCAAGGTGTCGGGGGACGGCGACTTCGTCTTCTACAACCAGCCGGACGCGCCCGGCGCCCGGCTGCGCGGGGACACCCTCACCGTCGATCCGCCGCGGCTGCGGCCCGGCGCGGCCAGGGTGACGGTCGTGGTCAGTCCCGCCGAGCCGGACGCCGGCCTGGGCGAACTGCCCGCTCCCCTCCTGGAGGTGGCCGACGGGAGCGGCCGTCCCCTCGCCCGGTTCACGCCCCGGCGCCCGGGCCGGGAGACCGTGCTGCTGCTCGCCGAGCTGTACCGGCGCGGTACGGGCTGGAAGCTGCGCGCCCTCGGGCAGGGGTACGCCGACGGACTGGCCGGCCTCGCCCGGGACTTCGGCGTGGAGGTGGTCGACGAGGCGCCGGCCGCGGACCAGGTGCCCGATCCGGACGGCTTCCTCACGGCGGTCGGTTCCGCCCGCGCGAAGGCCGGTGCGCCACCGGTGGCGGCCGACGCCCGGCTGGTGTCCGCGGCCCGGGCGCACGCCGCCGCGATGGCCGAGGCGGGCGCGCTGAGCGTGGAGACCCGGGACGGCGTCTCGGTGCACCAGCGGGTGGTCCGGGCCGGGTACGCGTACCTCACCGTCGGCGAGCACCTGGTCTCGGGGCCGCGCACGCCCGCCGAGTTCGTCGGGTACTGCCTGCACGCGGACGGCACCCGGCGGACCCTGCTGGAGGCCGCCTTCACCCAGGTCGGCTGGGCCCGCGTCACCGCCGGCCCCGGGGGTGACGCGTACTGGACCGTCCTGTGGGCGGTGCCGCTGACCCCCGAGGGGCTGGCCGGGACGACGGCCGAGGTGGGCGAGCTGACCAACCGGGCGCGGCGGCGCGCCGGCCTGCCCCCGCTGGCCCCCGACCCCCGGCTGGCCGCCGCGGCGCAGGCGCACAGCGCGGACATGGTGGCCCGGGACTTCTACGCGCACACCGACCCCGACGGCGGCCGGCCCTGGGACCGGGCCGCCGCGGCGGGCGCCGCCCGGCGCACGATCGGCGAGAACATCGCCTGCGGCCAGCGCTCGGCGGCCGACGTGGTGGAGGGCTGGCTGAACAGCCCCGGGCATCGCGCCAACATCCTGGGCCGGGACTTCACGCACCTCGGGGTGGGCCTGGCCGGCGGCGGCCGGGCCGGCACGTACTGGACCCAGCTCTTCGGCGGCTGACCGGCGCCGGCGCCCTCCGATGCCTCGCGCTCTCCGATGCCTTGCGCTCTCCGGGGCCTTGGCGGAGCGGGGCCCTCCGGGACAGGATGCCCGCATGAAGGGTGATCTTTTCTCCAGCGAGCACATGGTCGCGCCCGCCACCGCGCCGGGCATGACCGTCGAGAACGCCAAGTGCGTCCGCTATGTGGTGAACGGCGAGATGCTGGCCCGGCAGGGCGCGATGGTCGCCTTCCGCGGCGACCTCGGCTTCGAGCGCAAGGGCCAGGGCGTGGGCGGCATGCTGAAGCGGGCCATGACCGGCGAGGGGCTGCCGCTGATGACCGTGCGCGGCCAGGGCGAGGCGTGGTTCGCGCACGAGGCGCAGAACTGCTTCGTGGTGGACATCGAGGCGGGCGACGAGTTCACCGTCAACGGGCGCAACGTGCTGTGCTTCGACGCCACGCTGTCCTACCGCATCGCCACGGTGAAGGGCGCCGGCATCTCCGGCGGCGGCCTGTTCAACAGCGTGTTCAGCGGGCAGGGCCGGCTCGGCCTGGTGTGCGAGGGCAACCCGCTGGTGATCCCGGTCTCCGCCCAGGCCCCGGTGTACGTCGACACGGACGCCGTCGTCGGCTGGACGGCGGCCCTTGAGACCTCCCTGCACCGCTCGCAGTCGCTCGGTTCGATGCTGCGCGGCGGCTCGGGCGAGGCGGTGCAACTCGTCCTGCGCGGCGAGGGGTACGTGGTGGTGCGGCCGAGCGAGGCGACCCCGCAGAAGACGCAGCAGCACTGATGACCGGGCTGACGGGGATCACTCAGATCGAGGCGGCGGCCGGGCGGATCGCCGGCCATGTGGTGCGCACGCCGACGGTGGACAGCCCGGGCCTGACCGCGCTGCTCGGGGTGCCGGTCACCACGAAGCTGGAATTGCTCCAGCGCACCGGCTCCTTCAAGGCGCGCGGCGCCACGGCCAAGCTGCTGTCGCTGTCCGAGGCCGAGCGGGCGGCCGGCGTGGTGGCGGTCAGCGGCGGCAACCACGGGGTGGCCGTGGCGGTCATGGCCGCCGCCCTCGACGTGAAGGCCACCGTGGTCATGCCGCGCACGGCGCCGGCCCGTTCGCTGGCGGCCGCCGAGGAGGCGGGGGCCATGGTCCGGCTCACCGACGGCATGGACAGCGCCTTCTCGCTCGTCACGGAGCTGCGCGACCAAGGCCTCACCCTGGTCCACCCCTTCGACGACCCGGTGGTGGTCGCCGCGCAGGGCACGGTGGGCCTGGAGCTGGCCGCGGACGCCGGGGAGCTGACCGACGTACTGGTGAGCGTCGGGGGCGGCGGGCTGATCGCGGGCGTGGCGGCGGCGCTGCGGGCGCTGCGGCCCGGCGTGCGGGTCTGGGGCGTGGAGACCGAGGGCGCGGAGGCGATGTCGCGAGCCCTTGCGGCGGGCGGCCCGCGCCCGGTGGAGCTGTCCTCCGTGGTGACCACGCTCAGCGCCCCGTCCGTCTCCCGGCTGACCTACGACCATGTCCGGGAACTGGTCACCGAGGTCCTGGTGGTCCCGGACCGGGAGGCGATCGAGGGCTGCCTGGCCCTCGCCGAGCACGCCAAGCTCTGGACGGAGCCGGCGGCCGGCTGCCTGCTCCCCGCGGCCCGCCGGCTGGTGGACCGGATCGGCCGGGACATCCGCGTCGGCCTGGTGGTCTGCGGCGGCAACGCGACCCCCGCCGACATGGCCGCCTGGGCGGACCGCTTCGGCCTGCGCTGACACCCCGCCCGCCGACGTGACCCGTTTCCCCGCCGCCCGGGCGGGGACCCAGCCCCCATGGTGCAGATCGGGTACACGATGATGACGGAGCAGGCCGGTCCCCGGGACCTCGTCGAGCACGTGGTGCGCGCCGAGGAGGTGGGGTTCGACTTCTCGGTGACCTCGGACCACTACTTCCCGTGGCTGCGCTCGCAGGGGCACGCCCCGTACGCGTGGGCGGTGCTCGGCGCGGCGGCCCAGGCAACGTCGCGGATCCCGCTGATGACGTACGTGACGTGTCCGACGGTCCGCTACCACCCGGCGGTGGTGGCGCAGAAGGCGGCGACGCTGCAACTGCTCGCCGAGGGCCGCTTCCGGCTGGGGCTCGGTTCGGGCGAGAACCTGAACGAGCACGTGGTGGGCGCCGGGTGGCCGAGCGCGAACGTGCGGCAGGAGATGCTCGTGGAGGCCGTGGAGATCATCCGGGGGCTCTTCGACGGCGGCCACGTCAACTACCGGGGCGAGCACTTCGAGGTGGAGTCGGCCCGGCTGTGGGACCTGCCCGACAGCCCGCCGCCGATCGGCATCGCCGTCTCCGGCGAGCAGTCCTGCCGGCTGGCCGGCGAGCACGCCGACCTGGTGATCGCCACCGAGCCCAAGCCGGAGCTGATCGAGGCGTTCGACCGGCACGGCGGCCAGGGCAAGCCGCGGGTGGGCCAGCTGCCGGTCTGCTTCGACCAGGACCGGGACGCGGCCATCGCCCGCGCCCACGACCAGTTCCGCTGGTTCGGCAGCGGCTGGAAGGTCAACTCCGAGCTGCCGCACCCGGATTCCTTCGACGCGGCCACCCAGTTCGTCACCCGCGACGACGTCGCCGAGTCGATCCCGTGCGGCGCCGACCCGGAGCCCTTCGTCGAGGCCGTGCGCCCGTACGCGGAGGCCGGGTTCACCGAGGTCGCGCTGGTGCAGATCGGCGGCGAGTCGCAGCACGCCTTCCTGGACTGGTCGGAGAAGACCCTGCTCCCGGCGCTGCGCGGCGCCTTCGGCGACTCCTGAGCGCGGGTCCCGGGCCGGCGCCCGGTGCTCATCACCCGATTGCCCGAGCATCTTGCGGGAGAGCGGGGTAGTAGGGGTCTCTACGCCCTTTCTCCCGGAGGCCCCTGACGTGAACTCCCTCGTGCACAAGTCCCTGGTCGTGCAGCTCCAGGCGGGCGACACCGAGCGTTTCCCGGTGCTCGCCCACCTGAGCTACGACTCGGCGGACCCCTTCGCGCTGACCGTGGTGTTCAGCCACGACGGCCGGGTGCTGGCCCGCTGGACGCTGGACCGGGAGATGGTGGGCGAGGGACTGCTGCGGCCGGTCGGCGTCGGCGACGTGCGGCTGCGGCCTGAGTCGCGGGGCCTGTGGGAGGAGCTGCGCATGGAGTTCCTCGGCGACAGCCGGACCGACGGCGACCGGCACCGGGCCGTGGTCTACGTCTGGGCCGCGGCCGTCGCCGCCTTCCTGCGCGACACGCACGCCGCGGTCCGGCCGGGCGAGGAGCAGGTGTGCGTGGACGACTTCCTCGCGGAGATCATGGCCGAGGGCTGAACGGGCCCCGCCAGGGCCGGGGCGCCGGCCGGAGGCGTCAGCGCGAGGTGTGGCGGTGCCGGGTCCACAGGGGCACCCCGAACCACCACACCAGGTACCAGAGCACCACGCCGGACACCAGGTAGGGCACGAATCCGTCGTGCGTGGCGACCCGCAGGATCAGCAGCAGTGCCGCGGTCATGGTGGCGAGCAGCAGCACGAGTCCGAACAGGGTCATCAGTGAGGCCAGCCGCACCGCCCGCGGCTTGACCCGCCGCCCGGAGACCAGGCGGTGCAGGGAGACGGGGCCGACCAGCGAGCCGGTGGTCAGCGCCCCGAGGACCACCGTGATCAGGTAGATCCGCCGGTCGACGGCGGACAGGTGGTCGTACTTGTCCGTGAACACCACGGTGAGCAGGAAGCCGAAGAGGATCTGCACCCCGGTCTGGGCGACGCGCACCTCCTGGATCAGGTCGGACCACATCCGGTCCGCCCGCTCCTCGGCGCTCTCGTCCCGCCCCGTGCGCCCGCTCGCGTCCCTCGCCGCGTCCGCGCCGTCGGTCACCGTTCCTCCCGCTGCCTCGGTCTCTTCCGTCCCTGGTCCTTACCCGTGTTCCCCGCGCGGACCGGGCCTCCCCAGCGGGCGGCGCGGCCGGTTTGAGCGACCGGCGGGCGGTTACACGGGCCGGGACCAGGACCGGATCAGGAGAAAGGCGAAGGATGTCCGACACTCAGCTCACCGTGACGCTCAGCGGCGGCGACGTCGAGGACGCGCGGACGGTGGTCCGCGCTCTGGAGGGTGTCTTCGGGGCGCCCGCCGACCCGCCGTCCGACGAGCAGGCCACCGTCCGCACCGCCGTGTTCGACGCCCCGGCCGGCGTGGAGTCGGCAGCGGCGCCCGAGGCGACGGGCGGCCGCCTCTCCTCGGCGCTGACGGTCACCCTGCAGGGCACCCCGGGGGCCGTCGAGGCGGCGAGCCGGACGCTCTCCGGCGCCTTCACCGCCCGCGACGAGGGCGCCGCCGCCGGCGACCAGGAGCGGGAGCGGGAGCTGCACCTGGAGCCGTGAGCCCCCTGCTCCGGCCTACCAGCGGCCCTCCACCTGGTCCTTGACGCGCCGTTCGTAGAGGTCGCGGACGGCGGCGAGCGTCTCCTCGGACAGCTCCGGCAGCCGGGCGGCGTCCGTGTTGGCCCGGGCCTGCTCGGGCGAGCGGGCGCCGGGGATCACGGTGGTGACGCCGGGCTGCTGGACGATCCAGCGCAGCGCGAGCTGGGCCGGGGTGAAGCCCTCGGGGGCCAGCGCGGCGAACTCGGCGGCGGCCTCCACGCCGGTGGCGAAGTCGACGCCGGCGAAGGTCTCGCCCTGGTCGAACGCCTCGCCGTGCCGGTTGAAGGTGCGGTGATCGTCGGCGGCGAAGACGGTGTCCTTGGTGTACTTGCCGGACAGCAGCCCCGAGGCCAGCGGCACCCGGGCGATGACACCGACGCCCGCCGCCCGGGCCGCGGGCAGCACCTCGGCGAGGGGCTTCATGCGGAACGGGTTGAGGATGATCTGCACGCCGGCCACATGCGGCCGGGCGATAGCGGTCAGCGCCTCGGCGGCGGTCTCCACGCTGACGCCGTACGCCGTGATCCGCTCCTCCTCGACCAGGGTGTCCAGGGCGTCGAAGACCTCGTCGGAGGAGTAGACCGGGGTCGGCGGGCAGTGCAGCTGCACCAGGTCGAGGACGTCGACGCCGAGGTTGCGCCGGGAGCGGTCGTTCCACTCGCGGAAGTTGGCGAGGACGTAGTTCTGCGGGATCTGCTCGACCCGGCGGCCCATCTTGGTGGCGACCATGACGTGCAGGTCGGGCCGGCCGCTGAGGAAGGAGGCGATGGTCCGCTCGCTGCGGCCGTCGCCGTAGACGTCGGCGGTGTCGAAGAAGGTCACCCCCGACTCGGCCGCTGCCTCCAGGACGGCCAGGGCGTCCTTGTCGTCCACGTCTCCCCAGTCGGCCCCGAGTTGCCAGGTGCCGAGTCCGATCACCGAGGCGTGCTGTCCCGACCTGTCGAAAGTGCGCTCGTCCATGCCGCCCAGTCTGTCACCCGCGCGACGCCGCCCGCGCGATGCGGGGGCCCAGCCACCGCTTGAGCCGGCGCAGCGCCGCCAGCCGCCCGGCGGCGCGGTCGACGCGGTAGTACAGCTGGGGCGGGACGTACGGCAGCAGCGGCGAGTGACGCTGGCCGAGCAACGCGAACATCCGCTCCGGGGGCAGGCCGATGTAGCGGGGCAGGTTCTCGTACCACTGGGCGCTGTGCCGGGCGGCGCTCTGCGCCGGGAGCAGCGCGGCCCGGCGCTCGCGCTCGTAGCGGGCGAGGGCGCCGGGCAGGTCGCCCGGGGACGCCCCCAGCGCGTCGGCCAGGGCCATGGCGTCCTCCAGGGCGAGGGTGGTGCCGGCGCCGATGGAGTAGTGGGTGGTGTGGGCGGCGTCGCCGAGCAGGACCAGGGCGTCCCGGGACCAGGCGCGGTTGGTGAGGGTGCGGAAGGTACCCCAGCGGGCGGGCGGGCCGCCGGGCGCCCGGTCGGTCAGGGGGTGGCCGTCGAGGAGGTCCGCGAAGAGCTTCTCCAGCAGGACCAGCCCCTCGGCCGCGTCGGCGCGGTCCAGGCCGAGGCCGGTGAAGGTGTCCGGGGCGCACTCGACGACGCAGGTGCTGCCCTCGGGTCCGTACGGGTAGCCGTACGCCCAGATCCAGCCGTGCTCGCTCTCCACGAAGGCGAAGGTGAAGGCGTCGAGGACCTTGGGGGTGCCGAGCCAGAGGTAGTGGTTGCGCCCGGGGCGCGCCTCGGCGCCGAAGTGGCCGGCGTGCCGGGTACGCAGGGCGCTGCCGACGCCGTCGGCGGCCACTACCAGGTCGGCGGCGGGCTCTTCGGTGACCTCCTGCCCGAACTCCAGGCGGACGCCGAGCGCGCGGGCCCGGGCGGTGAGGATCTCCAGGAGCCGGTGGCGGCCGATGCCGAAGCCCTGGTCGCCGTGGTGCCGGGTGGTCTCGTCGCGGACCCGGGCGACGCCGTCGGTCCAGCTGACGGAGGCCGCCTCGACGGCGCGCGCCGACTCCGGGTCGCGGGCGTGCAGCCGGTCGAGGAGCCCGCGCCAGTAGGTGACGCCCCAGCCGTAGGTGGAGCCCTCGGGGTCGCGTTCGTGGACCGTGACGTCGTGGGACGGGTCCTGGAGCTTGAGCAGGATCGACAGATACAGGCCGGCGGGCCCGCCGCCGACGCAGACGACCTTCACGGGTGACCCCTGTGGGAACTGAGAGCGATTGACTGACGACGCAGGGTAGCAGTCGCCGCACTCCGTTCCGGGGCTACCCGGTGGTCGCCGTGCGGCACTCCGGGTGGCCCCAGCCCTGGTCGTTCTTGGCGATCGTCTCGCCGGCCGCGTAGGGGCGGCCGCACACGCAGCGGCCGGGGAACTTCGCCTTCAGGGTGCGCGAGGAGCCGCCGCCGGACGTGGAGCGGGCGGCGCCGGGCTTGCCGCGGGGCGCCTTGCGGGCCGCCGGGACGGCCGCCGAGGGCGGGGGCTCCGGGGAGCCGAGGCCGCTGCCGGCGGGTGCCTGCGCGGTGGCGGCCTGGCTGGCGGCGCGGTCGGCGAAGTCGTTGAGCGGGTCGCCGTCGACCTGGTGGGCGGGCACGTAGCGGAACTCGACCGAGCGGCCGTCGAGGAGCGCGTCGATGGCGACGACCAGCTCCTGGTTGGCGACCGGCTTGCCGGCGGACGTCTTCCAGCCGTTGCGCTTCCAGCCGGGCAGCCAGGTGGTGACGGCCTTCATGGCGTACTGGGAGTCCATCCGGACCTCGAGCGGGACGCCGGGGTCGGTCGCGGCGAGGAGCCGTTCCAGGGCGGTCAGTTCGGCCACGTTGTTGGTGGTCCGGCCGAGCGGGCCGGCCTCCCAGCGGGCCGCGCCCGCCGCGGACTCGTCGCCGACCACCCAGGCCCAGCCGGCCGGCCCGGGGTTTCCCTTCGAAGCCCCGTCGCACGCGGCCACCACTCGTTGCTGCATGCGCCCGATCATGCCACGGCCCGTGCGGGCCGCGGCACGCGGTTCAGGCGACGTCGGTGAGCTTCGGGACCTCGCCGGTCGTGCGGGCGACGTCGATCACCGTGAAGCTCGCGCCGTACGGGTCGGCGAGCGTGGCGAACCGGCCGAAGGGGGAGTCCATCGGCCCGAACCGCACCGTGCCGCCGAGCCCGGTCGCCCGCTCCACCGCGGCGTCGCAGTCGGGGACGGCGAAGTAGAGGTTGACGAAGGGCGCCACCTCGGGCGGGAAGTCGCCGCTGGTCATGACCATGCGGCCGAGCACCGGGCCGCCGTCGACCTCCCAGACGCGGAAGTCACCGCCCCCGTCGGCCTCCATCCGCTTGGTCGTGTAGGAGGGGAAGACGGCCGGGAAGAAGGCGTCGGTCCGCCCGGGCTCGCGGGTGTACGCCTCCGCCCAGCAGTAGGCGCCGGGTTCGGCGACCGCCTCGAAGCCCTCGTGGCGGCCGGCCTGCCAGACGCCGAACGCCACGCCGCTCGGGTCGCGGGCGATGCACATCGTGCCCAGGTCGCCGACGGTCATCGGCTCCAGGACGACCTCACCGCCGGCCTGCCGGATCCGGTCGGCCGTCGCGGCGGCGTCCCGGGAGGCGAAGTAGAGGCACCACTGCGACTCCTCCTCCTCCTGGCCGGGCATGGGCGGCACCACGGCGGCCACCGCCTTGCCGTCGGCGAACGCCTGGGTGTAGCCGCCGAACTCGGTCGACGCCTCGCCGAAGGTCCAGCCGAGGACCTCGCCGTAGAAGCGTTTGGCCTCCTCGACGTCCTTGAACATCGCGTCGGCCCAGCAGGGGGTTCCTTCGGGTTGTACGGCCATGGCTGCGGCCCTCCGTGCGAATGCGGTCCCGGTGTGTCTCACGCTAGTCATGCCGGCGAGGTCGCGCGCGGCGGCGTCTCACTCGCCGGCGTACGCCTTCTCCAGGGCGGCGATGTCGAGCTTGTGCATCTGCATCATGGCGCCGAAGACCCGCTTGGCCTTCGCGGGGTCGGGGTCGCGGTGCATCCGGAGCATCGCCTCCGGCACGACCTGCCAGGAGACCCCGAAGCGGTCCTTGACCCAGCCGCAGGGGCCCTGCTCGCCGCCGTCCTCGATGAGCCGGGCCGAGTAGTGGTCGACCTCCTGCTGGTCCTCGCACATGATCTGGAAGGAGATCGCCTCGTTGAACGTGAACTCCGGACCGCCGTTGAGCCCGACGAAGCGCTGGCCGTTGGCCGTGAAGTCGACGGTGAGCGCGGCGCCGGCCTGGGCGCCGGGCGCGTCGTCGGGGTAGTAGGTGGTGTCGCCGACGCTGGAGTCCTTGAACACCGAGGTGTAGAACCGCGCGGCCTCCTCCGCCTTGCCGTCGAACCAGAGACAGGTGACGAATCCGTCGGTGGCCATGGGTACCTCCCGGGTCGTGGGGTGAAGCGGTCAGCAGTAACGACCGGCGCGCGCCACGGAACTCATCGGCCGGGGGCCGACCAATCTCTGACCGACCCGGCGGCGACCCGGCCGACGCCTTCCACGTGGTGCTGCCGAGCATCCCGGGCTTCGGCCTGTCGGGGCCGGCCCCGCTACGAGCGGGCGCACGCCACCGGCGGCCGGGTCGCCGCCCCGCACTTGCCGTCGGCCGCGCCGACCGGGCTCGCACTGTTCCCCGGCGACCCGCAGATCCCGCTGCGGCACAAGGCGGACGGAGTTCGACCGGGGCGGGCACTTCGCGGCGATGGAGGAGCCGGGCCTGTTCACCGGCGATGTGCGGGCGTTCTTCCGGGAGTTGCGGGAGCGCGCGGCCGGCTGAGCGTTCTGCCGGCGGCGAATCTGCCACCGGCAGAGAAAGGTCCGCAGGGGGCGTCCGGGGGTCAAGAGTGGTGGTGCGGCGCCGATCGCCGCGCACCTCACTCCCGGCCCGACAAGGAGCCCCATGTCCCCCTTCACCGCCGGCCCCGCGCCGGTCCGCTCGCCCTTCGCCCAGGAGAGCGACGCCCCGCCGTCCCCGTTCGACGACCACCTGGCCACCGCGCTGCTCGCCCAGCGCGTGGTGGTGCTCGGCACGCAGGTGGACGAGGTCTCCGCGAACCGGATCTGCGCCCAGCTGCTCATCCTGTCCGACGAGGACCCGCGCGCCGACATCAGCCTGTTCGTCAACAGCCCCGGCGGCTCGGTCCACGCGGGCCTGGCCATCTACGACACGATGCGGCTGGTCCCCAACGACGTCTCGACGCTGGTCATGGGGTTCGCCGCCAGCATGGGGCAGTTCCTGCTCAGCGTCGGGGCGGCGGGCAAGCGCTACGCCCTGCCGAACGCGCGGGTGATGATGCACCAGCCCTCCGCGGGAATCGGCGGCACCACCGCCGACATCGAGATCCAGGCGGACAACCTGGACTTCACCAAGCGGACCATCGAGCGGATCACCGCCGAGCACACCGGCCAGAGTCCGGAGACCATCTCCCGCGACGGCGACCGGGACCGCTGGTTCACGGCCGAGGAGGCCAAGGAGTACGGCATGGTGGACCGGGTGGTGACGTCCCTCGCGGACATCCGCCCGGCCGTGGCGCGGCGACGGATGGGGCTCTGACATGGGCACGTACACGATTCCGAACGTCGTCGAGCGCACCCCGCGCGGCGAGCGGTCCTACGACGTGTTCAGCCGGCTGCTGTCGGAACGGATCATCTTCCTGGGCACCGAGATCGACGACGGCGTGGCCAACGTCGTCATCGCGCAGCTGCTCCACCTGGAGTCCGCGGAGCCGGAGCGGGAGATCTCGATCTACCTGAATTCCCCGGGCGGCTCGTTCACGTCGCTGATGGCCATCTACGACACGATGGCCTTCGTGCAGGCGCCGATCTCCACCTACTGCGTGGGCCAGGCGGCGTCCACCGCGGCGGTGCTGCTGGCCGGCGGCGACGAGGGGCACCGCTTCGTCCTCGAACACGCCCGGGTGCTGCTCGGCCAGCCGGCCAGCGGCGGCAGCCAGGGCACGGTCTCCGACCTCGCGCTGCGGGCCAAGGAGATGGTCCGCATCCGCGCCCAGGTCGAGGAGGTGCTGGCCCGGCACACCCGGCACGACCCGGCGACCCTGCGCGCCGACATGGACCGCGACAAGGTCTTCACGGCCGAGGAGGCGGTGGCCTACGGGCTGGCCGACCAGGTGCTCACCCGCAGGCAGCTGCACGGCTGAGCGTCCGCGTCCGGCGCCCCGCGGGGGAGGTGCGCCGGACCGGGCGGGTCCGTCGGGAGTCAGGCGGCCAGGCACAGACCGCCGTGGCGGGGGGCGGAGGCGGCGTGGCCGGTCGCGGAGGTGGCGTGGTGGGCGGTGACGCGGATCAGCTCCCCGTGCACCTGGGCCAGCAGGTCGCCGAGGGTCAGGCCCAGGGCGCCCGCGGCGGCGGCCAGCACCTCCGAGGACGCCTCCTTGCGCCCGCGCTCCACCTCCGACAGGTACGGCATGGAGATCCGGGCGGCGTCCGCCACGTCCTTCAGGGTCCGCCCCTGGGCCCGGCGCACCCGGCGCAGGACCTCCCCGACCAGGTCGCGCCAGAGGGGCTCGCGCGCGGCGGGGCGCAGGGCGACGACACGGACTGCGTTCGGCACGTGGCTGCTCATCACCTCAGCCTAGGGACCGGGACGGCCGGGGCAAGGGTGCGGTGTTCCGCCCTCAGGGAAACCCGGAAGAAATCGGCAGGCATGGGCCCGGCGCTGGCGGGTAGGCGAGCAGATGGGTTACAACCGCAGGGAGGCGTCCGTGGGGACGTCCGTCCGAGATGTCGCCGCATCGTCGTGCGTATCGCCGTGGGAGAGGGAGAGGTAATGGACACCGCCGTGTTCCGGCCGGAGGCACAGGTCGTCGAGGTGATCGCGGACAGCGCGGGCTGTGGGCTGCCCGGCGTCACGGACCCCCGCTCCGTGGCCCCGCGTGACGCGCGGCAGCTGTCCCGCCAGTTCTTCCAGCGCCTGTCGGAACTGACGGAGGGCACCCACGAGTACCAGTACGCGCGCAACACCCTGATCGAGATGAACATGTCGCTCGTCCGGTTCGCGGCCGGCCGCTTCCGGGGCCGCGGCGACGACATGGACGACGTCGTCCAGACCGGCATGATCGGCCTCATCAAGGCCATCGACCGGTTCGAGCTGTCGCGCGAGGTCGAGTTCACCTCCTTCGCCCTGCCGTACATCGTCGGCGAGATCAAGCGCTTCTTCCGCGACACGACCTGGGCCGTGCACGTGCCGCGCCGGCTCCAGGAGCTGCGCGTGGAGCTGGCCAAGGCGCGCGAGGAGCTGTCCAGCCGGCTGGACCGCGAGCCGACCACCGCCGAGCTGGCCACCCTGATGAACATCTCCGAGCAGGAGGTCGTCGAGGGCCGGCTGGCCTCCAACGGCTACAACTCCTCCTCGCTGGACGCCGCGCTCACCGGTGACGGGCCCGAGGGCGGCGAGGCGGTGCTCGCCGACTTCATCGGCGTCGAGGAGGAAGGGCTGCGGCTGGTGGAGGACTTCCACTCGCTGGCCCCGCTGATGGCCGAGCTGAGCGACCGGGACCGGCGGATCCTGCACCTGCGGTTCGTGGACGAGGCCACGCAGGCGGAGATCGGCGAGGAGCTGGGCTGCTCGCAGATGCACGTCTCCCGGCTGATCAAGCGCATCATCGGCCGGCTGCGCGAGGGCATGCTCGGCGAGCTGGGCTGCGCCTGAGGAAGCTCCGGGCACGCCACCGGCCCACCGCGCCGCTCGGCCCACGGGCCGGGCGGCGTTCCCGTGTTCAGTCCACGGACAGCGGCAGTTCGGCCCGGACCCGCTTGCCGACCGGCACCCGCTCGGCGACGACGGTCCGCGCGAGGGCGTGGACGATCTCCAGGCCGTGCCGGCCGACCCGCTCGGGGTCGCGCGGGAAGCGCCGGGGGACGGCGCCGCTGCTGTCGTAGACCGTGACCGAGACGGAGGCGTCGGTGCCCTCCAGCTCCAGGATGTAGGGCCCCTTGCTGTGCCGGTCGGCGTTGGTGACCAGCTCGCTGACGACCAGCAGCACGGCACCCTCGACCCGCCCGTCGACCGTGGCGCACCACTCGGTGCGCAGCTGTTCCAGGAAGAGCGAGGCGAAGGCACGGGCCTCCGCGATGCACCCCGGGTCCCCGGTGTAGTGCGCGGCCTGCCTCAGGGGCTCCACGGGGACGTCGAAACCAGTCGGTATCACTGCCTCGTCCAGGTACTCGGTCATACGTGTCTTCCTCGAAGCCGGGCGGGCCGGGCTGGTCCGGACGCTACTGCACCCGTCCTGGTACCCCGACGTCGGCTCCCCAGTCCCCCTGGTACGGGAGTGCGGGCATCGTCACACCCGCAGCGGGCACCCGGAGGGCGGGAAGGGTGTGCGATGGACGAACTGATGACCGCGCGGAGCCTCACCACCAGACCGGTGGTCACCCTGGGCGGGGACGCGGTCGCCTCGGTCAAGGACACCATCCTGGACGCGGCGGCCGGCCGGATCGCCGGCTTCACGCTGACCGGGCGCGGCCTGTCGGGGCCGCTGCGGGAGGCGCTGCCCTGGGCGTCCGTGCGCGCGCTCGGCCACGACGCGGTGATGGTGCGCGACCGGCACGCCCTGGTGGGCGCCGCGGCGCTGACGGGCCACCTGGAGACGCTGCGCTCCCGGGTGCTCGGCGCGAAGGTGCTGACGGAGGGTGGCGCCGAGGTCGGCTCGGTCCTCGACGTGGTGGTGGAGGGCGGCACGGGCGGCCGGGTGGTCGGCTTCCGGGTGGCGGCGGTGAAACGGTTCGCGCCGGGCCCCGACCGCCGCGCGCGCCGGGTGTACCTGCCGCGCGGCCAGGATCTCGCCTTCGCCGGCCGGACGCTGGTGCTGCCCGACGACACCGTCCGGTACGTCGCCGGCGATCTGGCCGGGTTCGCGGCGCTGCTCGGCTCGGTGCCCGGAGGGTGGGGTGCGCGGCCGTGATGCTCTTCACCGAGGTGCGGGGCCTGCCGGTGGTGCCGGCGGACGGGGGCGGGCGGCTGGGCACGGTGACCTCCCTGGTGCTCGACGCCGCCGCCGGCCGGGTGGGCCACGTCCGGGTCCGCGGCGGCCTGCTGCGCCGGGAGACCGTCCTGGGATGGGACGCCATGCGCTCGGCCGGACCGGCCGGACTGCTGGTGTCCCCGGCCGCCCGCGCCGAGGACCCGGCGCCCGGCGCGCGCGACCTGTTGGAGAGCCGGGTCCTGACCGAGACCGGGCACGCGGCCGGAGTGGTGCTCGACGCGGCCTTCGACCCCGGCACCGGCCGGCTGCTCGCGGTCTTCACGACCCGGGGCGAGGTGGCGCCGGACCGGCTCCTCGGGCTCGGGGACCACGCGCTGGTCGTCCGGGCCGACTGAGCGGACGGCGGGGGCGCGGCGCGGGCCGACGCGTACGGCCCCGCCCGACGGGCGTGCGGTGGAGGGGCTGCTTAGCGTGGCGACGTGAGCGCACCTGCCCCCACCGCCCGCAAGGCGTCCCCGCACGGCTGGCTCCAGGCGCTGGTGACGGTGGTGGCCGCGCTGGTCGCGATGGGCGTCGTCGCCGTCCTCGGGCTGCTCGCGGCCGGTGCGGCGGACCTGCCGGACAACGCGTTCCCCCGGGTGGCCGCGGCGACCGTCGTCTCGGCCGTGGGCGGCGCGGTCGAGCTGTCCGGGAACGCCGGGGACCTGGTCGACACGGACGCGTCGCTGAGCGTGCTCCCCCTGTCCGTCACGCTGACCGGCGCCCTGGTCGTCGCCCGGGGGTTCCTGCGTCCGCTGCGCCACCGGGCGGTGGCCGGCACCGCCGAACTGGCCGGCTGGGCGGGCCGGATCGCGGTGCTGTGGCTGCTGGGCCTGCTCGCCCTGGCCTTCGCCGCGCGGCAGACCTTCGGGGTCTCCCTCGGCGACGGCGCGCTGGAGGACCTGGGCGACCTGTTCGGCGCCGCGCCGAGGATCGGCTTCACCACCGATGTGCCGCTGACCGTGTTGTTCGGCCTGCTGTGGCTGGCCGGGGTGCTGGTCCTCGCGCTGCTCGTGGCGCGGGACGCGCCGCTGCCGGGGCGGCTGCCGCGCTTCCAGGCGTCGGTGCGGCCCGCCGCGTACGCGATGGTGGCGCTGCTGCTGGCGTACGTGGTCGTCGGCGTCGTCATCGGCCTGGTGGTCGCCGCGACCCGGGGGCATCCGGCGCAGACCTTCGCGCTGCTGCTGCTCGGGCTGCCGAACGTGGCGTGGCTCGCACTGACCCTCGGCCTGGGCGCGACCTGGGACGGGCGGGTCGACGGGCCGTTCGGGCTGCCGCTGCCCAGGCTGCTCGACGAGGTGCTGCGCACGCCCGACGTCTCGACGCTGAACCTCGGCACGCTCGCCGAGCACGACGGCCGGGCGTGGTGGCTCCTGGTGGTGGACGTGGTGCTGCTCCTGGCCGCGGGGTACCTCGCGGCGGTCCGCTCGCCCGCCGGGACGCCGGCCTGGCGGGTCGCCGGGCACCTGGGCGTGGCGCTGGCGCTCACCGTGCTGATGATCGGCCTGGTCTGCCGGATCTCCGCGCGCTACGGCCTGTCGGTGCTCGGCATCGGCGACCTCGGCGGCGGGCTCTCCGGGCAGCTGTTCCTGCGCCCCCGGCCGGCCGGTGCGGTGGGCCTCGCGCTGCTGTGGGGGCTGGTCGCCGGCTGTCTGGGCGCGCTGGGGGCCCGCTGGGCGGGGCGGCACGGACGGCGCCGCGCGAGGCGGTGACCGGGGCGGGTGCGGGGTGGGGCTCAGGCGACGGGGAGCACCAGCGCGGGCGCGGCCCGCTGCATCCGCAGCGCGTCCACCGACTCCGCCATCAGTTCGTACTCGGTGGTCTCGTCCCTCGTGGCCACCCGCACCAGGCGCCCGGCGGCCAACTCGTCGGCGACCAGTTCCTGTTGCCCGTCGTCGGCGCACCAGGTGCGCAGCACGCGCGGCACGTCGGGGGCGTCGTCGGCGACCGGGGTCAGGGCGCCGCGGGGTAAGTGGGTGGTGTCGGGCTGGGGGTCGAGGCGCTCGGCTATCCAGGAGGCCCGGTCGCGCAGCCACCACAGGGCGAGGGCCAGGGTCGGGGCGCGGTAGGTGCCCAGCGGCACCCCGACGCGCCGGCCCCGGCAGACGCCGTAGGCGGTGACATGGCACAGGAATTCGTCGTGCACTGCTCCCCTCCCCCGTCGCCCGGCCCGTCTGCCGGTCGGGCGACGGAGGAGGCGTCCGTGCGGAATCGTGTGCTGCGCGTGAGGGCCTTGTGACGCGTGTGCTGTGCGTGAGGGCGCTGTCGCATGGTGTGAGACGCCCTAGGGGTGAGTATGTTCAGCCCTGAACCACTGTCACCACGAATTTCCGGCCACTCTGCTGGCATATTCGGCGCCGCCGTTGGCCGAAACTCTGCGGCCGGGGCCGCGCGGCGGCCATGACCTCGGGGGTGATCGACCCGGCGGGCGGCTCACCGGTGGAGGGGCATCACGACAGGGCGCGCTTCGCCTGGGAGCTGGTCGCCGACGCCGACGGCTCGGCGCCGGTGGCCGGCTCGGATGTGATCACCCTGGACGCGGCGGGCCGGATCACGGCCGTACTGGGCTTCCTGGACCGGGTGCCCGCCGCGGCCTGGCGCCCGCCCCGGCCGGCGCGCGGGACGTCAGCCGTTGACGACCTCGTCGATCGCGGCCAGCTCCTCGGGGGCGAAGTCCAGGTTCTGGATCGCCGCGACGCTGTCCTCCAGCTGCGCCGGGCTGCTCGCGCCGACCAGGGCCGAGGTGACCCGGCCCCCGCGCAGCACCCAGGCCAGTGCCGTCTGGGCCAGGGTCTGGCCCCGGGAGGCGGCGATGTCGTTCAGCGCGCGCAGCTTGCCGACCAGCTCGGTGGTGAGGGCCTCGGAGTTGAGGAACGGGCTGTCGCTCGCGGCCCGGGAGTCCTCCGGGATGCCGTCGAGGTAGCGGCCGGTGAGCAGGCCCTGGTCGAGCGGGGAGTAGGCGATGGAGCCGACCCGCAGCTCGTCCAGGGTGTCCAGCAGGCCGCTGGTCTCCGGGCGGCGGTCCAGCATGGAGTAGCGCGGCTGGTGGATCAGCAGCGGCGTGCCCAGCTCGGCCAGTATGCGGGCGGCCTCGCGTGTCTGCTCCGGGGAGTAGTTGGAGACGCCGACGTAGAGCGCCTTGCCCTGCTGCACCGCGGTGTGCAGGGCGCCCATCGTCTCCTCCAGGGGAGTGTCCGGGTCGGGGCGGTGCGAGTAGAAGACGTCGACGTACTCCAGGCCCATCCGGGCGAGGCTCTGGTCCAGGGAGGAGAGCAGGTACTTGCGCGAGCCCCACTCGCCGTACGGCCCCGGCCACATCAGGTAGCCGGCCTTGGTGGAGATGACCAGCTCGTCGCGGTACGCGGCGAAGTCGGCCTTGAGCGCCTCGCCGAGGGCGGACTCGGCGGCGCCGGGCGGCGGGCCGTAGTTGTTGGCGAGGTCGAAGTGGGTGACGCCGAGGTCGAAGGCGCGGCGCAGGATGGCGCGCTGGGTCTCGACGGGGCGGTCCGGGCCGAAGTTGTGCCACAGGCCGAGCGAGAGCGCGGGAAGCTTCAGGCCGCTGTGTCCGGTGCGCCGGTAGGGCATGTCCGCGTAGCGGTCGGGGTGTGCGGTGTACAACGCGTCTCCAGAGGGGTCGGCTCGCAAAGGGAGGTCGGTGTCCACTCTGGCCTGACCTGCGGGGAGAGGTCCAACAGGAGAATCCGATGGGATTCAGCGACCGCGCTGCTCAATGACTAGGCTGCCCCGTATGGAACTCCGCCATCTCCAGCACTTCGTCGCGGTCGCCGAGGACCAGCACTTCACCCGGGCGGCGGAACGGCTGCTGGTCTCCCAGTCGGGTCTGTCGGCGTCGATCAGGGCGCTGGAGAAGGAGCTGGGGACGCCGCTGTTCGTGCGGACCACCCGCCGGGTCACGCTGACCGAGGCCGGCCGGGCGCTGCTCGGCGAGGCGGAGCGGGTGCTCGCGCAGGTGCGCTCGGCGCACGAGGCGGTCGCCGCGGTGCAGGGCGTGCTGCGCGGCACACTGTCGCTGGGCACCGAGCAGTGCGTCGCCGGGGTGCCGGTGGCCGGGCTGCTCGCCGCGTTCCGGCGCCGCCACCCGGACGTGGAGATCCGGCTGCGCCAGGCCGGTTCCGGCGAGCTGGCCGACGAGGTCGCGGCCGGGCGGCTCGACCTGGCCTTCGCCTACCGGATCCGGGAGGACACCGACCAACTCCGCTCGGTCCCGCTGGCCGGCGAGCCGATGACCGTGCTCTGCCACCCCGGGCACCGGCTCGCGACCGGCCCGGCGGTGCTGACCCCGCACGACCTGGCCGACGAGGTGTTCGTGGACTTCCACCCGGACTGGGGCCCGCGCCGGGTCACCGACGCCGCCTTCGCCGCGGCGGGCGTGCGGCGCACCGTGTCGCTGGAGGTCAACGACGTGCACGGGCTGCTCGACCTGATCGACGAGAACCTCGGCGTCGCGGTCGTGCCCCGGCACTTCCGGCACAAGCGGGCCTCGCTCACCTCGCTGCCGCTGAAGGACAGCCCGGAGACGGCGTACGAGACGGTGGCCCTGCTGCCGCCGGCCGCCGCCGCCAGCCCCGCCGCCCGGGCGCTGATGGCACTGCTGGAAACGGGGAGCGGATGAGGCCGACGTGCGCGAGGGTGGAGGCATGCATGCGAAGGACATCCTCATCGAGGCCCACGGCCGCATCCGCGACGAGGTGCACGCCGCCGTCGAGGGCCTGACGCCGGACGAGCTGAACGCCCGCCCGGACGCCGACGCCAACTCCGTCGCCTGGCTGATCTGGCACCTCACGCGCGTCCAGGACGACCACATCGCCGACGCCTTCGGCCTGGAGCAGGTGGCCAGGGCCCAGGGCTGGGAGAAGCGGCTCGGCCTGGACCTGCCCCACGGCGACACCGGCTACGGGCACAGCTCCGCCCAGGTCGCCAAGGTCCGCGTCGACTCCCCCGACCTGCTCACCGGCTACTACGACGCCGTGCACGAGCAGACGCTCGGCGCCCTGCGCGGGCTGACCGCCGGGGATCTGGAGCGGATCGTCGACGAGAACTGGGACCCGCCGGTCACGCTGGGCGCCCGCCTGGTCAGCGTGGTGTCCGACGACCTCCAGCACGCCGGCCAGGCCGCCTACGCGCGGGGGCTCGCCCGGCGGGCCGCTTCCTAGGCGGCCAGGGCCGCCTCGTACCCGGGCAGGACGACGTCGCGGAGCAGGGCGGTGCGCTCGTCGAACGGGATGAAGGCGCTCTTGACCGCGTTCACCGTGACCGTGCGCAGGTCCTCGACCGTCCAGCCGGCCTGCTCGACCAGCAGGGACATCTCCCGGGTCATGGTGGTGCCGGAGACGAGGCGGTTGTCGGTGTTCAGGGTGACCCGGAAGCCGAGGTCCTTCAGCGCGGTGATCGGGTGCTCGGCGATGGAGGTGGCGGCGCCGGTCTGCAGGTTGGAGGTCGGGCACATCTCCAGGGCGATCCGCCGGTCGCGCACCCAGCCGGCCAGCCGGCCCAGCTTGCCGGCCGCGAGGTCCGGGATGTCGTCGGTGATGCGCACGCCGTGCCCGATCCGCTGGGCGCCGCACACCTGGAGGGCCTGGTGGATGCTGGGCAGGCCGTGCGCCTCGCCCGCGTGGATGGTGAAGGGCACGTTCTCGCTCCGCAGGTGCGCGAAGGCGTCCAGGTGGTCGGCGGGCGGGAAGCCGTCCTCGGCGCCGGCGATGTCGAAGCCGACGACGCCCGCGTCCCGGAAGGCCACCGCGAGGTCGGCGGTCGCGCGGGTGCGGTCGAACATCCGCATCCCGCACAGCAGGGTGCCCACCCGCACCGGGGTGCCCGCTGCCGCCGCCCGGGCCATGCCGGCGGCCAGCCCCTCCTGGACGGTCTCCACGACCTCGGCGAGGGTCAGTCCGCCCTTCAGCATCAGCTCGGGGGCGTAGCGCACCTCCGCGTAGACCACGCCGTCGGCCGCGAGGTCGAGGACGTACTCCTCGGCGGTGCGCAGCAGGCCCTCGCGGGTCTGCATGACGGCGAGGGTGTGCTCGAAGGTGGCTATGTAGCGCACCAGATCACCGGAGTTGGCGGCCTCGTAGTACCAGGCGGCCAGCTCGTCGGGGTCGGTGGTGGGCAGGGTGTGGCCGACGGCGCCGGCCAGCTCCACCACGGTGGCGGGGCGCAGGCCGCCGTCGAGGTGGTCGTGGAGCACGGCCTTGGGCAGGGCGCGCAGGGTGTCGGTGGTGATGCGGGGCGCGGTCATGTGCGGCGGTTCCTCGGTCGTGGTTCGGGTCGCGGTCAGCGGGGGTCGGCGGGCTGGAGCAGGTCCCAGCGGTTGCCGTACAGGTCCTGGAAGACGGCGACCGAGCCGTAGGGCTCGTGCCGGGGCTCCTCCAGGAAGGTCACGCCGGCGGCGGTCATGCGGGCGTGGTCGCGGGCGAAGTCGTCGGTGTACAGGAAGAAGCCGACGCGCCCGCCGGTCTGGTCGCCGACGCGGGCGCGCTGGGCGTCGTCCTTGGCCCGGCCGAGCAGCAGCGCGGTGCCCGGCGCCCCGGCCGCCCCGGGCTCCAGGACGACCCAGCGGGAGCCGTCGGGCCGGGGCGTGTCCTCGGCGAGGCGGAACCCGAGGGCCTCGGTGTAGAAGCGGATCGCCTCGTCGTAGTCGTCCACGACAAGGGTGACCAGGGCGAGGCGGCGCATCGGGAGACCTTTCCGGAGGGCGGGTTGACGGGTGAGGTTATACGTAAAACCCACGGGACGCCAGTCTCGCGACCTAGACCTCGCGCCCGATGCGCGCCGGGGCCTGTCGCCCGATGTGCGCCGAGCCGGTGATCGTCAGCATCCCGGTCATGACGATCACCGCACCGCCGCGCGAGCCCGCCCGCCGCAAGCAGGATGTCCTCGGCCGCCTGGAGACGGAGCTGGACGTCTGGGTGGCCACGGCGGACGCCGACGGGACACCGTGCCTGGTCGCGCTCTGGTTCTTGTGGGACGGGCGGGACGTCTGGATGTCGACGCGGCCGGGCAACCCCACCGGGCGCAACCTGCGCGCGGGCGGCCGGACCCGGCTCGCGTTCGGCGACACCCGGGACGTGGTGCTGATCGACGGCGCGGTGGCGGCGTACGCGTCGGCCGGGGTGCCGCCCGCCGCCGCCGAAGCCTTCGCCGCGAAGACCGGCTGGGATCCGCGCCGGGAGAGCGCGGCCTACGACTGGTTCCGGGTGCGCCCGCACGCGGTCCAGTCCTGGCACGGCGTGCCCGAGCTGCGCGGGCGGCACCTCATGCGGGACGGCGTCTGGACCGTGTGACGCGCCGGCCGCCGGTCAGCCGGTGCGGGCGTCGTCCAGCAGGGCCAGCTCGGCGTCGGTGAGGCGCAGCGCGCCGGCCGCGACGTTCTCGGCGAGGTGCGCCGGGTCGCCGGTGCCGGGGATGGCGAGGACGTGCGGGCCCTGCTGCAAGGTCCAGGCGATCCGCACCTGGGTCGGGCTCGCGCCGTGCGCGTCGGCGACCGCGCGGACCTGCTCCTCGTGCGCGGTGCCGGCGCCCTCGGGCCCGGCCTCGCCGGCGATGGCGTAGAAGGGGACGAAGGCGATGCCCCGTTCGCCGCACAGGGGCAGGAGTTCGTCGGTGACGGGGGTGTGGAAGCCGAGGCCGTAGCGGTTCTGCACGCTCACCACGGGCGCGATCTCCAGCGCCTCGGTCAGGTGTGCCGGTGCGATGTTCGAGAGGCCGAGGTGCCGGATCAGGCCGGCCTCCCGCAACTCGGCGAGCGCACCGAAGTGTTCGGCTATCGACTCCTGCCGCATCCGGCGCAGGTACACGAGGTCGAGGTGGTCGCGGCCGAGCTGGCGGAGGTTCTCCTCCACATGGGCGCGCAGGTCCTCGGGGCGCGCCGAGGTGCCCCACTCCCCCGACCACTCGCGGTACGGGCCGACCTTGGTGGCGATCACCAGGTCGTCGGCGTACGGGGCGAGCGCCCGGTTGATCAGTTCGTTGGCGGAGCGCAGGGCGGAGAAGTAGAAGGCGGCCGTGTCGATGTGGTCGACGCCGAGCTCGACCGCCCGGCGCAGCACGGCGAGCGAGCGCTCGCGGTCGCTGGGGATGCCGAGGTGGAAGGCGGCGCTGCCCGTCAGCTGCATCGCGCCGAAGCCGACGCGGCGGACGGGCAGGTCGCCGAGGATCCAGGTGCCCGCGGACTCCGCGGTGATCGTTTCAGTGGTCATCGGCGGAGTCTCGCACGGCGCCCGACCGGGTCAGCAGGACAGGTTGCCGCCCGGCGCGACGCCGAGGATCTGGGTGAACTGCTGGTACTTCGTCACCCGGCTCTGCACCTGCGCCGGGTTGCGGCCGTCGCACTCCAGGGAGCCGTTGATGGAGCGGATGGTCTGCCCGAAGCCGGCGCCGTTGACCATGGCGTTGTGCGGGGTCATGGTGCCCGGCCCGGACTGGGTGTTCCAGTACCAGAGGCCGGTCTTCCAGGCCACGGCCGCGTCGTTCTGCACCAGCCAGGGGTTGTTCAGGAGGTCGATGCCGAGGGCGTCGCCGGCCGCCTTGTAGTTGAAGTTCCAGCTGAGCTGGATCGGGCCGCGTCCGTAGTAGGCGGCCTGGCCGGCCGGGCAGCCGTAGGGCTGGCTCGTGTCGCAGTAGTGCGGGTAGTTGGCGGTGTTCTGCTCGACGACGTAGACCAGGCCGCCGGTCTCGTGGCTGACGTTGGCGAGGAAGGCCGCGGCCTCCTGCTTCTTGGTCGTGTCGCTGCCGGTCTTGGCGAAGCCCGGGTAGGCGGCGAGGGCCGCCTTGAGTCCTGCGTAGGTGTAGAACGAGTTCCGGCCCGGGAACATCTGGTTGAACTGGGCCTCGGTGACGACGAAGTCGCCGGCTGGCGTCTGCGGGCCGCCGTCGCAGGCGTACGGCTCCCAGTACCAGGTGCTGATGACGGGGTCGTAGCCCGGGTTGGCGTGCTCGGCGATGTAGGCCTTGCCGTCGGTGTAGCGGACGATGTCGCCGGTGTTGTAGGACCGGCCGGCCGTCCAGTTCGGGTAGCTCGAACACGCGGCGGCGGACGCCTCGCCGGCCGGCAACAGGGCGGGCACGGCGCCCGCGAGGGCGAGGGCGGTCAGTACGGCGGACAAGCGGTGCCTGAGCAGGGACACGGCGCTGCCTCCTGGTGGGGGGACACGGCGTGGGGGCCGTGGGGGGGGAGGTGGGTAGCCACACTGAACCGCATTGGTATGTACCAGTCAAGGGTGTAGACCAGCTCAACCGCCTACCCGGCTCCCGGGGTCGGGGCCCGTGTGACCATCACGCGATTCACTCGTTTGAGAGGACGACCTGCACATCACCGGTCGTGGAAGGCAGCACCATGCCCCTCAGTCGGCTGCGGGACTCCGCCCGCGCGGCCCGGACGCACACCCTGCACACCGAATCCCTGCTCGTCGAGCAGTACGCCGACCTGGTACGGCTGGCCTATCTGGTGCTGCCGCCCTCGTTCGGCAGGCACCGACGGGTGCTGCTGGCCCACTCGCTGGTCCAGCGCTCGCTCCCCGAGGGCCGGCCGGGCCGGGCCCCGCACGTTCCGCCGCCGCGGGGCGGGGCCGCGCCCGAGGGCGTGCCCGCCCGGCACCGGCTGCGCGCCGCCGTGCTCGGGGCCGCGCTCCGCCACACCCGGCGCCCGCGGGGCTGGCCGGAGCGGGCCCGGCCGCCGCGCGCGCTCGTCCCCCGGCTGCCGGTCGTCCTCGGCCTGCGGCTCTTCCCGCGTTCGGGCAGCGCCGAGGACATGGTGCTCGGCCGCCTCCTCGCGGGCGTGGACGCCGGCACCCGCGCGGCCTTCGTGCTGCGCCGCCTCGACGGCCTGGCGGAGGGCGAGACGGAACTGGTCCTGCGCGCCGCGGGCGTGGCCGACCCGGCCCGGGCGCTGCGCGCGGCGGCGCGGCTCGGCCCGGCGGCCGGACCGGTGCCGGACGCGGCCGAACCCGGCGCGGGACCGCAGGAGTTCGACGCCTGCACCGTCCAGGCCCACCCCACGGACCTGCTGCGCCGCCGGCGCCGCAGCCGGCTGGCCCTCGGCGTGGTCGCCGCGACCGCGGTGACGGCGACGGCGCTGCTCGCCCTGAACGACGGCCACCGGGACCGCGGCCCCGACCGGTCCGCCACCGTCGCCGTGCCCCGCGCCGACGACCTGCACCGCAGCCCGCCGGACAGCTGGGCGGACACCTCCCGCGTCGACTTCACCGCCTGGCCGGCCCGCGGCGCGCGGATCGACGACGACGGCCTGCTCGCCCGCGCCCTGTCCACCTGGGCCGAGCCGCCCGGGGAGACGACGGTCACCCGGGCGCCGGGCACCGCCGATGACCCGCCGCCGCGCTCACCCCAACTCCTCTACGCGGGCCCGGTGTCCGGCCGCACCGTCGTCCTGCTGTACGACGGACTGCGCCTGGCCCGGTACAGCGAGCCGGCCACGGGGCGGGGTCCGGCCGCCCTCGCGGTGGCCCGCGCCGACGACGCCGACGTGACCACGGCCGCCGCGGTCGCCCTGGACGTCCGGAAGGGCTCGGCGCGCTATCTGCTGGCCCCGTGGATCGCCGAGGCCGGCACCCGGGACCTGCTGCGCCCGGACGTCGCGGCCCGGCCGCTGGGGGTCGGCCGGGACGGGGTGACCGGCCGGGTACCGGTGATCGGGAGCGGTCCGGCCTGCGGGAGCCGCGCGGTGCTGCAACTGCGGTCCTCGACCCGGATCGCCGAGGACCACGCCTTCCTACTGGCCGGCCGCGGCAGCCTCTCGCCGGTGCACCTGACCTACACGCCGCTGCCCGGCAAGGGCGCGCCACCCGCGCGCCAGCCTCGCGAGGCGACCGGTCCCGCGGCGCTGGTGGCCTGGTCCCGTTCGGCGTGCGCGCTGGCGGGGCTCGACGAGGAGGTGCGCGCGGTGAACCTCTGGGACTTCGCGGAGCAGGACCTGCCGCGCTCGGGCGGGCACGCCGTCTGGTCGTGTTCGCGCGCGGTCACCTGGCAGGGCCCCGGCGACGCGGCGGTCGCCCTGCGCGCCACCGCCGGCGCCGAGCGGACGCGGCAGTCCCGGGTGGTGGCGCTGGCGCGCTCCACGGCGCTGTGCGGCCACTTCGGCCAGGACGTCGTCGCCGCCGCGCGCTGGCGGGCGCCGGACGGCGGCCGGTACCTGCTGGCCGCCGGCAGCCGGGAGGTGGCGGGCCTCACGGTGAGCGGGGACGTCACCGCGCGCACCGACCAGCACACCCTCGCGGTGCGGGCACCGGCGGACACCTCGGTGCGGGTCGCGGGGCGGCTGGCGGACGGCGGCACGCTCGACGCGCTGGGCGGACCGGCGGTCACGCCGTAGGTGACTCCTCGTCACGGGAGACGACCACGAGGAACGCGTCGGTCTTCAGATCCATGACGACCGTCGCCGACTCGCCGGCCGCCCGGTGTGCCGCCGCACTCTCCTCCGCCGGCCACGAACCCCGCGGGGACCCGGCGGGGAAGCTTTCCAAGACCTTCGCGCCCATAACGGCACACACCTCCAGCATCGGCCAATCGACTCGAACGTACGTGGTGCGGACAATCCGCGTGCGCACCATCCGATTGCCCGGGATGAGCATGGACATGCACACCGGTCAACCTCGCGTCCAGCACTACACATAAGGGAGAAATAAGAGCAAAATGGGCATAAGTGGCCATTGCCCATCGCAAGGCGAAGGAGACGACTCATGGCCAACGTCTCGCACTCAAGCAGCGACATCACCAGCCATCCCGACGCCCCGGAGATGCAGGCGCGCTACGCCCGCATGCTGGGCGGCCGGGATGTGGCGCTCGTGGACGGACCGGCGTTCCTCGTCGGCCTGTACTGCGCGGCGTCCCCCTGGATCGTCCACTTCACGTCCAGCCAGCCCGCCCTCGTGGCGCACAACCTGATCATGGGCATCGCCCTCGGCCTGCTGGCCCTCGGGTTCACCCGTGCCCCGGAGCGCATGTACGGGCTGAGCGGGGCGATGTGCGCCATCGGCATCTGGATGATCATCTCGCCGTGGATCGTCGGCTCGTCCCCCGACACCGGCGTCATCTGGAACAACATCGTCATCGGCGCCCTGGCCCTCGCCCTCGGGTCGGTCTGCCTGCTCACCGCGGCACGGAGCGCGCGCAAGCCCTAGAACGGCGCACGGCACGGCCGCCCCGCACGCTCGAACACACCGTCGGACTGCACGCCCGAACAGCGGGCAGAAGCAGGGCAGCGGAGGGCCTGAGCAGAAGGGGCGGCAATGGAGATCGACGGCATCATCAGCGCCATCGTCATCGGTATCGTCATCGGCATCCTGGGCCGGCTGGTGGTGCCGGGCCGGCAGCGCATCGGCATTCTGTGGACCATCCTGGTCGGCATCGTGGCCGCCTGGATCGGCTCCCTGATCGCCGGGGCGTTCGACGTGGCCGACACCGACGGCGTGGACTGGATCGAGTGGCTCATCCAGATCGTCCTGGCGGCGGTCGGGGTGGCGGCGCTGGACCGGTCCCGGTCCCGGAGGCACCGCTGACGGCACCGGGCGCGGCACGGAGGGGCGGTACGTCGAGTCAGACGTACCGCCCCTCCGTGCCGTGTGGTGTACGCGATCAGCGCGCCCCCGGGCGGAACCGCCGGTAGAGGATCGCGCCGCCGACGATCAGCGCCGCGCCGCCGGCGAGGGCGGGCAGCGTCTCGTCGGCCCCGGTGTGCGCCAGGGACGCCCCCAGCTGCGGGGTCGCGGCGGGCGGCGCCGGGCGCGGGTGCGCGCGCGGGGTGGTGGGCGGCGCCGGCTTCGGTGCCGGAGCGGGCTCGGCGGGCTTCTCCGGCGGCGCGGGGGGCCGCGTGGAGCCGTTGGACGACTCGTTGCCGGTGGCCGGGTTGCCGATGCCCACCACGTTCACGCTGTTGCCCGTGACGTTGACCGGCAGGTGCACCGGGAGCTGCACGCCGTTACCGGACAGCACGCCCGGCGAGCCGAACTCGCCGCCCTTGGCGGTGGCGCCGCCGGAGCCCCCGGCCCGGTCCGTCCCCCGGCTCCCCGCGTCCCGGTGCCGCGCGCCGGAGCCCGCGTCGTTGGCGCACCGGTTGCCCGCGGCCGGGTTCAGCAGCCCGACCACATTGACGGTGTCGCTGCAGACGTTGACCGGCACGTCCACCGGGAGCTGCACGGTGTTGCCGGCGATCAGCCCGGGCGAGCCGGTCGCGGAGCCGTCCGCGCCGGCGCCGTCGGCCGCGAACGCGGCGTACGCCGGCAGTGTCACGGCCAGCGCGCCGGAGGCGGCGACGGCGAGCACACCGTTTCGGGTAACCCTTCTCATGCGGTTTCCCAGCCCTTCCAGACGAGTTCGCGGGCGCTCACCCGCACCGGGGTCAACGCGGGCGCACCATCGGAGTTATGGCTTATCGGCCTTTCACCCCATCGGGTGGCCGCCGCGTCGAACAGCCGTCGCCCCCCGCCGGTGCCGTCACCGTCCGGAGGCGGTCCGCGCACACCCCGCTTATGGTGGGCGAGGGCGCCGGCCCACCGGTCCGCGACGGGACGTCCGGGAGGCATCGATGCAGGCCAAGCTGTCGACTCGGCCCTCGGTCCGGCGCTGCGCGGTCAGCGGGGCGCTCGGTCTGGCGCTGCTCGGCGCGGGACTGCCCGCCGCCGCGGCGGACGACGCGCCGTCCGCGCTGTCCCGCTTCTACGACCAGCGGATCCGCTGGTCGGCGTGCGCGGACCGGGAGGCCCCCAGGGACCTGCAGTGCGGCAAGGTCACCGTCCCCCTCGACTACGCCCGCCCGAAGGGCCGCACCCTCGACGTGGCGCTGGCCCGCTACCGGGCCACCGGCGACCGGCGCGGCTCGGTGCTGCTGAACTTCGGCGGGCCCGGCGGCTCCGGGGTCACCGAACTCGCCGCCGGCGGGAAGGACTTCCTGCACCTCACCAACGCCTACGACGTGGTGAGCTTCGACCCGCGCGGAGTCGGCCGGTCCTCGCCGGTGAGCTGCGGCCCGGCCACCACGGAGATCTCCGACGCCACCAGCGGGGATGAGGAGATCAAGGACCCGAAGGGCGCGCTCGAGCAGCTGCGGCACGCCGCCGCCGAGTGCGCGAAGCACTCGGGCCCCGTGCTGCCGCACATAGGCACCGTCGACGCCGCGAAGGACATGGACGTCATGCGCGCGGCGCTCGGCGACAAGCACCTCAACTACCTGGGCTTCTCCTACGGCACCCGGCTCGGCTCGGTCTACGCCGCCGAGTTCCCCGGCAAGGTCGGCCGCGTCGTCCTGGACGGGGTGGACACCCTGACCGAGCCGCTGGCCGAGCAGGGCCTGGCCGGGGCGCGGGGGCAGCAGCGGGCGCTGGAGAACTTCCTCGACTGGTGCGTCGAGGACATCGCCTGCCCGTTCGGCACGGACGCCCGGCAGGCCCGTACGGAGGCGCTGCGGCTGGTCGGCGCGCTGGACGAGGACCCGGTGCCCACGGACTTCGGCGAGCCCTTCACCGGGCAGGACCTGGTGGGCGCCATCGGCCAGGGGCTCTACAGCCGGCAGCTGTGGCCCTCCCTGGAGCGGGCCGTCGGGCAGCTCATCGAGGACGGGGACACCCGGGGCCTGCAGAGCTTCGTCTCCGGCGGCGGCACCTTCCCGCTGCGCGCGGGCGGCGCCGGGCTGACCGACCAGGAGGACGTCCCGCTGGACAACCTGCCGGCCGCCCTGATGGCGATCAACTGCGCCGACGACCCCGACCGCCCGAGCGCCGCGCAGCTCACCCGCTCCCTAAGCCCGCTGCGCGCCCGCTACGAGGCGGCCTCGCCGGTCTTCGGGCGCTACCGGCTCACCCAGGTGCTGATGTGCTACGGCCGACCGCGCGGCACGGACTACGTCCGCGAGGACGTCAAGGACCTGGACACCGCGAAGATGCTGCTCGTCGGCACGCGCGGCGATCCGGCGACGCCGTACAGCTGGACCGAGGAGACGGCGAAGCGGCTCGGCCGGCCGGCCGTGGTCCTGGACAACAAGGGCGACGGGCACACCGGTTACGCCTCGTCGAAGTGCGTGCACCGCAAGGTGGACGACTTCCTGCTCTACGGCGCCCTGCCGCCCGACGGCAGCTCGTGCGGCCCGGAGGAGTCCGGGCAGGCGTCCGGCTGAGCCGGGCCGGGGCGGGCGGGCGGATTGCTCCACATGCCCGGTTCGTCCATCCGCCCTATGGTGCTGGCATGGAGCACGATCTGAGTCCCGCCATCCTCGCCGGGCTGCGGCGCCCCCGCCCCTACCCGGCGGTGTCCGTGCTGACCCCGACGCACCGCCGCGAACCCGACAACGCCCAGGACCCGGTGCGGCTGCGCAACGTGGTCGCCGAGGCCAAGCGGCGCCTGGAGGAGGACCCGGCGGTCACCCGCGAGCGGCGGACCGACGTCGCCCGCGAGCTGGACCTGGCCCTGGCCGAGGTCGACCTCGCGCACGCCGAGGACGGACTGGTGATCTACGCCGCCCCGGGCGAGCACCAGGTCTGGACGCTGGCGCGGTCCGTGCCCGAACGGGTGGTCCTCTCCGACACCTTCCTCACCCGCAACCTCGTCGCCGCGCAGACCGCCGGGCAGCCCTTCTGGGTGCTGTCGGTCGCGGCGGACCGGGCCACCCTGTGGAGCGGCGGCGTGGACCGGGTGGCCGAGGACCACGCCGGGGGCTTCCCGCTGGACCGGCCCGCGGAGGACTTCGACCCCGAGCGCCAGGAGCGGATCGGCGACGCCCCCAGCACCTTCCGGGACGAGGGCACCCGGCGGTTCCTGCGCGCGGCCGGCGACGCGATGGCCCGGGTGCTGCGTTCGCACCCCCGGCC
Organism: Streptomyces sp. NPDC048182; assembly: GCF_043202555.1. Lineage (NCBI taxonomy): Bacteria > Bacillati > Actinomycetota > Actinomycetes > Kitasatosporales > Streptomycetaceae > Streptomyces > Streptomyces sp. NPDC048182. The sequence continues at coordinate 76,236 of NZ_JBIDAQ010000015.1, forward strand.
GCTGTACGTGACCGGCCCCGAGGCGGCGCTGACCCTGCTCGACGAGGCGGGCGGCGCCGTGCGCGACGCGGTGCACGTGCCGCACGGCGGCCTGGCGGGCAGCTCCGCCGAGGCGGTGTGGCAGGCGGTGCGCCCGGCGGTCGCCGAGGCGGCGCGCGGTGCGACGGACGCCGTCGCCCGGGAGCTGGACGCGGCGCGCGGGCGCAAGGAGTTCGCGGCCGGGGTGGACGAGCTGTGGCAGTCGGTGCGCGAGGGACGGGTGCGGCTGCTGGCCGTGGAGGAGAACTACCGGGTGACGGTCCGCGACGACGGCGACCATCTCGTCTTCGCGGACGCCGGCGACCTCGACGCCCGCGAGGACGTGGTGGACGAGATCGTGGAGCAGTGCCTGGAGACCGGGGCCGAGGTCCGCTTCGTACCGGACGGGGCGCTCGGGGAGGCCGAGGGCATCGCCGGGGTGCTGCGCTACTGAGCGCCCTCGACCTCGCTGCTTGACGTCCGTGAAAGCCTGTCCTGCATGAGCGGACTTCTGGGTGTGGCGGTGCTCGGCGCGGGACACATGGGCGCCGACCATGTACGGCGGCTCGACCGGGTGGTCAGCGGCGCCCGGGTGGCCGCCGTGGCCGACCCCGATGTGGAGCGGGCGAAGGACGCCGCGGCCGGCATCGAGGGGGTGACCGTGCACGCGGAGGCGGAGGCCGCGCTGGACGCGCCCGGCGTCGGGGCCGTGCTGATCGCCTCGCCGGGGCCCGCTCACGAGGAGGCGCTGCTCGCCGCCTTCGCGCGGGGGCTGCCCGTGCTGTGCGAGAAGCCGATGGTGCCCGATCCCGCGGGCGCGCTGCGGGTGGCCGAGGCGGAGGCGCGGCTGGGGCGCCGGCTGACCCAGGTCGGCTTCATGCGGCGGCACGACGCCGAGTACCTGCGACTGAAGGCGCTGCTCGACGGGGGGAGGATCGGTCGGCCGCTGATGCTGCACTGCGTGCACCGCAACGTCTCCTCGCCGCCGCACTTCACCTCGGCGATGCTCATCGACAGCTCCGTCTCGCACGAGATCGACGCGGCCCGCTGGCTGCTCGGGCAGGAGATCACGGCGGTGACGGTGCTGCGGCCTCGGCCGTCCGCCGGCGCGCCGGAGGGGCTGCTCGACCCGCAGTTCGCGGTGTTCGAGACCGACGGCGGCGCCTTGGTCGACGTGGAGGTCTTCGTCAACTGCGGCTTCGGGTACGAGGTGCGCTGCGAGGCGGTCTGCGAGGCGGGCAGCGCGCGGATCGGCGCGGCGCACGGCATGGCGGTCACGTCGGCGGGCGGCACCCGCGAGGAGGTGCCGCAGGACTACCTCGTACGCTTCTCCGACGCCTACGACCGCGAGGTGCAGGCGTGGGTGGACGCCACCCGGCGGGGCGCGGTGACGGGGGCGAGCGCCTGGGACGGGTACGCGGCCTCCGCGGTCGCCGAGGCCGGCGTCCGCTCCCTGACGACCGGCGTCCGCACGGTGGTGGAGCTGGCCGACCGGCCGGGGCTGTACGACCTCGCTTGAGGGTGGAACGTGCGTGCGAGGACCGTGCGCACCAACGGGTGGTGACGACCCGCATCGCCCGCAATTCCCGTAGGTCGACTACGACTTGAGCAGCTGCTCGGATACGGCGTTCGTGCGGCGAGGTCGCTCGGGGGAGACGCTGGCATATGCCAGGAGCACCACCGTATCGTGTGCCGCCGAATCCCTTACGGGTCGCTGAGGGCTGTGCCACAGTCGTAGCGGTTCTTCCCGGTCGTACCTGCTGCACATCGGAGTGCGCCATGTCGTCCCCTCTCTCCGCGGACCGTCCCGCCGTCGATGCCCTGATCTCCCAGGCGCGGCGGCTGCGGGGGGACGTGGACGCGGTGCGGCGGGACACCCCGCGCGACGGGGCCGACCCGCTCGGGCGCTGGCGGCGCGCCCTGTGCGAACTGGCGTTGCATCAGCTCAGCGATCTGGACGCCCACCTCGCGCAGTTGCGGGACGAACCGGCGCCCGCACCGCGCACCGGCTCGCTGCTGAGCCGGGTCGGCAGCGCCGAGTGGAACCTGCTGACGGACGAGGCGCAGTGGTCCGCCGACCTGTACGGGATCCTCGGCCGCGACCCCGCCGACGCCCCGCTCGGCCTGGACGAGCTGCCCTCCCTGGTGGCGGCGGAGGACCGGTCGAAGCTGACCGCGATGGTCACCGACTGCCTGGTCGACGCCCGCCCGGTGGACGGGGAGTTCCGCGTCGTCCGGCCGGACGGGACCGTGCGCACCGTGCACATGATGGGCGAGCCGGTGCTCGACACCGAGGGCGGCACCGCCGCGATGTGGGCGGTGCTGCGGGACGTCAGCGAACTGCGGCGCAGCCAGCGGGCGGTGAGTAGGACCCGCGACTCGCTCGGCCGCCCCGCGCGGCCCGCCGGAGCGCCCGGGACAGTGCCGCCGCCCTGGCACGGTCCCCTGCACTCACCGCTCCCGGCGCGGCCGGGCCTGGACCTGGCCGCCGTCCGTCTGCCGCCGCCGGCCGAGGGGCCGCGCCGCGTCGGCTGGTTCGACGCCTGCGCGCTCGGCGACGACGCCTCCCTGCTCGCCGTCGGCGACCTGACCGGGCCCGGCACCGACCCGGGCAGGGACGCCGCGCTGCTGATCGGCGCGGTGCGCGGACTGGCCGCGGCGGGCGCGGGGGTCGAGGAGCTGCCGGACCGGCTGGCCCGGCTGGTGGCGGACACCGCGCTGCCCCCGCCGCACACCACCGTGTGCTGCGGCCACCGGCCCGGCGCCCTGGTGTGGGCGCGCGCCGGCGGCCCCGCGCCGCTGCTGTTCCGCGACGGCGCGGGGCGGGCCCTCGACGGACCGGGCGAGGCGGCCCTGCGGGACGGCGACCTGCTGGTGCTGCACACCGGCGCGCCGTCGCCCGAGCGCCTCCGTGACCTCTTGGACCTGGCTCCGCGGCTGGCCGGGGCCGGCTCGGCGCGGGAGGGCCTGCGGATCGTGCGCGGGGCGTTCGCCGGGGCGGGCGAGGTCTGCGTGCTGGTCGCCCGGGTGGTGCCGGTCGCCCCGGTGGTGCCGTAGCGGCGCTACACCGCGGCCGTGCCGACGCGGCCGGCGCCTCCCTTCGCGGTGCGCGGCCTGGGCATGGCCCGGGCGATCTCGTCCCGCAGCTGCCGGATCCCCAGGTGGTCGGCGTACCGGTCGGTGAGCCGGTTCATCTGGCGGAGCCGGTCCCAGGTGCGCTGGGAGGAGTTGGAGCCCATCGACTCCAGGGCGCGGCGCGCGTGCCGCTCCGCCTGCTCGGGGTCGTCGGCGATGAAGCAGGCCGAGGCCATCGACAGGTAGTCGAAGATCTTCGACCGCTGCTGGGCGTCGACCCGCAGCTGAAGGGCCTTGTCCGCGCAGGACTGGGCGTGCGCCGCCGCGGCCGGCTCGAACTCCGCAAGGGTGCGGTGGGCGAGGGCCTGCATGCCGTACAGGTCGGCCTCGTTGAACAGCTGCATCCAGCCGGGCACCGGCGCGTCGCTCCGGTCGGAGACGAACAGCTCCTCCGCCCGGCCGAGGGTGCGGCGCATCGCCTGGCCCTTGCCCATCGACGCCTGTGCCCATGCCTCGATGGTGTGGAACATCGCCCGGGTACGGGGCAGCAGCTCCTCGCCGGAGCCGGAGTGGGCGAGGCCGATGAGGTCGAGCGCGTCGCCGGGCCGGCCCAGGTGCACCATCTGGCGGGCCGCCCGGGAGAGCGCCTCGCCGGCGCGGGGCCGGTCGCCGCCCTCGCGCGCGGCGTGCGCGGCGATGACGAAGTACCGCTGCGCCGTGGGCTCCAGGCCGACGTCGTGCGACATCCAGCCGGCCAGCACGGCGAGGTCGGCGGCGACGCCCCACAGGCGGCGCTGGAGGTGCGGGGGGTGGTGGTAGGCGAGCATGCCGCCCACCTCGTTGAGCTGGCCGACCACGGCCTTGCGCTGGAGGCCGCCGCCGCGGGCGGCGTCCCAGGCGCGGAACACCTCCACGGAGCGTTCCAGGGCCTCGACCTCGTCGGAGCCGACGGGTGCGGCCTCGTAGCGGTCGAAGCCGGCGGGGTCGGCGTCGAGGGGTGGCTGGGGGTGGGAGGTGCCGGCGGTCAGCGCAGGGGGGGTGCGCAGCCAGTCGTGCATGGCGCTGCTGAGTACGGAGCCCGCGGTGAGCGCGGCGCCCGCGCCCACCAGGCCGCGTCGGTTGAGCATGAGGTCCATTCCCGTGAATTCGGTGAGGACCGCCGCGGTCCGCTCGGGCGCCCACGGCACGGCGTCGGGGTCGTGTGCTCTCCCGTCGCCCTGCCGACTTCCTGCGCGCCCCGGCCGAACCAGACCGAGGTCCTCGATGGTCACGACACGGCCGAGACGCTCGGTGAACAGCACCGCCAGCACCCGGGGCACCGGATCGCGCGGGATTTCTCCCGTGTCGATCCACCGCCGCACCCGCGAGGTGTCGGTCGCCAGTTGGGGGTGGCCGAGGGCCGCCGCCTGCCGGTTGACCAATCTCGCGAGTTCGCCCTTGGACCAGCCGGCCAGGCCGAACAGGTCCGAGAGGCGGGTGTTGGGTTCTGCGCTCACGTCAAGCCCCCAGGTTCTCGGCTGAGTTGACAGTAGCCCCGTGCGGGTTGCCGAGCGACTATTCGCCACCGTTCGCCAGGGTCCGCCAGATGGTGTGCCACGGGCCGAACAGTGTCAGGTAGATATGCGCCACCCCGACCCGGTCGCCCGGGGGCCACTCCCCAGGGTGGACCCGGCGGCCGGTCGGACGGCGCGGTGCGCTCGCCGCACGGTAGCCGCCTTCGGGCCGCTTCCGCGGCGGGCACCGCAGAGCAACCGCAGGCACACGAAGGGATCTGTCTCGCCCATGTACGCAGCATCGTCCTCCGTGTCCGCCCCGCAGCGCGCGCTGCACCCCCGCCCCGCGGCGGGCGGCGGCCCCTACCTCGCCCCCGCGCGGCCGGCCCAGGTGGCCGGCGCGGGCCGGGTGCGCGGCGCGGGCCCGGGCACGCAGCCGCTCAGCGGCAGAATCGACCTCTCGGGGCCGCAGGGTGCCCAGGTGCGCGCGGCGATCGGCACCGTGCAGCGCATCTGCCCGGAGTTCACCCCGGTGCAGGTGCTGCGCCGCAGCGGCCGGTCCGTGCTCCTGGTGGGGACGACCGGTCGCAGCACGGCGGTCGCCAAGTGTTTACTGGACCACTCCCCCGCCTGGAGCGAGCGCTTCCGGCACGAGATAGCGGCCTACCGCTCGTTCGTCCGGCACCGCCCGCCGGTGCGGGTGCCGAGGCTGATCGCGGCGGACCCGGAGAACTGCACGCTGGTCATCGAGCGGATGCCGGGCCGGGTGGCCTCGCTCCAGCGGCATCCGCTCCAGGCCCCGCCGCGGGCGGACATCCGGGCGGCACTCGACGCGGTCTGCCGGCTCAACGCCTGGCGTCCGCCGGCCGGGACCTTCGACGCGCCGCTGGACTACGCGGCCCGCATCTCCCGCTACCACGAGCTGGGGCTGCTCACCGACCGGGACCTGGGCGACCTGCAGAAGCTGCTGCACGGGATCGCGCAGGCGGCCGGGCGCCACGGCATGGGGCAGTTCTGCCACGGTGACGCGCTGCTGTCCAACATCCTGATGTCCCCGGCGGGCCCGGTCCTGGTCGACTGGGAGCACGCGGGCTGGTACCTGCCCGGGTACGACCTGGCGACGCTCTGGTCCGTCCTCGGCGACGCGCCGGCCGCCCGCCGCCACCTCAGCCAGCTCGCCCAGGCACAGGGCCCGGCCGCGCGGGACGCGTTCCTGGTGAACCTGATGCTGGTGCTGACCCGGGAGATCCGCACCTACGAGATGGCCGTGCAGCGCTCGATGCACGACCCGGCCCCGGCACCGGTCCCCGCGGGAGCGATGCCCACCGGCGAGGAGCAGCGGCTGCTCCTTCGCCGCCTGCACGACGACTGCCAGCTGGCCCGCCGGGCCGTCCGCGCGGCGGTCGGCACCCGCTGACCCGGCCCAAGTCGCCCGCGGCGCGCCTTCCGGGAACGACTCCCGGGGCGCGCCGCGGGCGTTCCGGCGCCCGACCCGCGCCGGGGCGCTCGGCCGGCACGGTCGCCTGGCCCGGCCCCCAATGGTGTACGCCACTGACGCCGCGCAGGCCCGTGCGGTGGCGTCGCGAAAGCCGTCCGTACGCGCCGGGGAGTCCGCGGTGACATGGGGAATCGCCTTTGCGGCGGCATGATTGACGGATCGTCGGGCGGCCCGGTACCACTGGTCCACGCCCGGCCCCGCACGTCGCGCCACACCCCCGCCACGCCCCACTCACCAGGAGGCCGCTTTGCGAGGATCCCCCACCCCGGCCCTGATCGCGGGGGCCCTGCTGCTGCCCCTGCTCGGCGCGGCGCCGTCCGCCGCCGGCACACCGGACGCGCCGGCCGCGGCCGACCGCCTCCAGCAGGCGTTCGCCGAGGCGTCCAGGGAGTACAAGGTGCCGCAGAGCGTGCTGCTCGGCGTCTCCTACCTCCAGTCCCGCTGGGACGGCCACGGCGGCGCCCCGAGCGTCACCGGCGGCTACGGCCCGATGCACCTCACCGACGCCCGCACCGCGCTGGCCGGGGCCTCGCACCACGGCGAGGGCGCCGAGGACCCGCGCGGCGACGACGCCCGCGCGGCCCTGCACCCGACGGCGACGGCCGCCGCCCCCACCACGCTCCCGGCCCGGCTGACGACGCTGCCGCGGGCGGCCGAGCTGACCGGCCTGAGCCCCCAGGCGCTGCGCACCGACCAGGCGGCCAACGTGGCCGGCGGCGCCGCCCTGCTCGCCGCCGCCCAGCGCGCGGCGGGCGAGCCGCTGAGCGCGGACCCGGCCGACTGGTACGCGGCGGTGGCCCGCTTCTCCGGCGCCGACGACTCCGGCACGGCGGCGGCGTACGCGAACGACGTGTACGACGTGATCCGCACCGGCGAGGCCCGCACCACCGACGCCGGCCAGCGGGTCGCCCTGGCCGCCCGCCCGGGCACCGCCCCCGACACCGCGCAGCTGCCCCGCACCGGCCTGCGCGCCGGCTCGGCGGCCGGCACCGAGTGCCCGAAGTCGGTGTCCTGCGAGTGGATCCCGGCGCCGTACGAGGAGTTCGGCGACGGCGACTACGGCAACCACGACCTCGGGAACCGGCCCGCCTCGCAGCGCATCCGGTACATCGTCGTGCACGACACGGAGGGCGCCTGGGACGGCGTGCTGAACCTGGTCCAGGACCCGACCTATGTGTCCTGGAACTACACCCTGCGCTCCACCGACGGGCACATCGCCCAGCACGTGAAGGCGAAGGACGTCGCCTGGCACGCGGGCAACTGGTACGTCAACGCGAACTCGATCGGCCTGGAGCACGAAGGCTTCCTCGCCGAGCCGGACGCCTGGTACACGGAGGCGATGTACCGCTCCTCCGCGCGACTGGTGCGCTACCTGTCGGCGAAGTACCGCATCCCGCTGGACCGGCAGCACATCCTCGGCCACGACAACGTGCCGGGCCCGACCTCCTCGACGGTGCCGGGCATGCACACCGACCCGGGCCCGTACTGGGACTGGCGGCACTACTTCCGGCTGCTCGGCGCACCCGTCACGCAGACCGGCGGCAAGCACTCCGGCGTGGTGACGATCCGCCCCGACTACGACACCAACCAGCCGGTGTACACGGGGTGCGAGACCGCCGGCACGCCCTGCGCGGCGCACGGCTCCAGCGAGGTCCGGCTGTACACCGACCACGACGTGAACGCGCCGCTGGTGAAGGACATCGGCCTGGGCACCACCCCGACGACCGGCGTGAACGACCTGTCGTCCCGGGTCTCCACCGGCCAGCAGTACGCGGTGGCCGACCGGTGGGGCGACTGGACGGCCGTCTGGTACCTGGGCCAGAAGGCGTGGTTCCAGGACCCGGAGCGGCACCCGGCGTCGGTGCCGGCCCGGGGGAAGACGATCACCCCGCGCGAGGGCCTGGAGAGCGTGCCCGTGTACGGGCGGGCGTACCCGGAGGCGGGCGCGTACCCGGCGGACGTCCCGGTGCAGGCGGTCTCGCCGCTGAAGTACACGCTCCCCAAGGGCCAGAAGTACGTGGTCGGGGACAAGGTGCCGGGCGAGTACTACTACGCGGTCACCTTCGACGAGTCCTCGCACCGGGTGGTGCGCGGCTCCGACCTGTACTACGAGATCCAGTACGGCCACCGGGTCGCGTACGTGCGCGCCGCCGACGTGAGCGTCGCGACCGCGAAGTAGCCGCCGGGTGAGCCGGGGATGAGCCGTGGGTGAGCGTCAGCCCTGCTGGAACAGCTCCGCCGGGAGCGGCTTCAGCAGGGCGTACAGGTCGTCGGTGATGGGGCGGTCCCAGGCGGCGATGGTCACCAGGACCTGGTCGCTGCGGTCGAACTGCACGCAGGAGATGCGGCTCTCGGAGAGCTTGAGGCGGCGCACGATCAGCAGGTTGTCGCCCTGCATCACCGGCACGTCCTCGGAGCCGACGACCGTGATCTCCTCGTCGTTCTCCAGCGCCAGGAGCAGTTGGGCGACCTCGAAGGGGATCTCGCCCTCGGCGGTCTCGCGGGCCGGGGAGCCCTCCGGGAGATTGCCGATGATCATCGCGGGGCCGCGCCCGCCGAACAGGTCGTAGCGCAGGAAGACGCCCTGGCAGGTGCCGTCCGGCGCGGGCAGCAGGCCGGCGCCGAGGTTCCCGGGCCAGTCGCCCGGGTCCATGGCCAGTACGTCGAAGTCGGGCCCGGCGGGGGTGGCGCTGCGGCGGCGGAGGAACGACATGCCGCCATGGTACGTGCCCGGGACCGGCACCGGCCGCGTGCCCGGAGACCGGTCCCGGGGTCCGGGCACGCGGCCGGCGCCGGTCACTCCTCGGCCGGGGCCGGCTGGACCACCGCGACGGGTGCCGCCGCGTGCAGCAGGACGGCGTGGGTGACGGAGCCCAGCATCCTGGCGGGGGCGAGCAGGCGCCTGCGGTGGCGGCCGACGACCACCAGTTCGGCGTCCCGGGAGGCCGCGACGAGGTGCCCGGCGGTGTCGCCCTGGAGGACGTCCAGGTCGGTCTGGACGCCGGGGTGGCGTTCGCGGTGCTCGGCGAGGAGGCCGTCGGCGAGCACCCGGGTCTCGCTCTCGATGGAGACCTCGTCGATCACGGGCGGCACCATCTGTCCGGCGCCGGCCCAGCTCTGCACGGGTGCCGGGTAGGCGGCGACGGCCTGGAGCCGGGCGCCGCGCAGCGCGGCCTCGGTGAAGGCGAAGGCGAGGGTGGTCTCGTCGGGGCTGTCCACGTTCAGGCCGACGACGACCCGGGGCCCGGGTCCGGCCGGCCCCTCGCCGTGCACCTCGCGTCCGGGCCGGGGGACCACCACGACGGGGCACGCGGCGTCGCGGGCGGCGGCGATGCCGTTGGAACCGAGCAGCAGCCCGGCGAAGCCGCCGCGGCCCCGGGAGCCGAGCACCAGCAGCTGGGCGTCGGCGCCCAGCGCGGGCAGGACGGCGCCGGGCAGGCCCTCCGCGGAGGTGAACTCGGTGGCCGGCTTCTCCTCGCGGCCCCGCACGTGGTCGCGGGCCCGCTCGAGCACCGGGTCCTCGCCGGTGTCCGGCGGGCCCGCGGTCAGGACCTCGGTCTGCGCCCAGGACGCGGCGTACTGGCGCACATGCACCACCCGCAGCGGGGCCCGGCGCCGGCGGGCGGCGTCGAGGGCCCAGTCCAGGGCGCGCAGGCTGTCGTCCGAACCGTCGACCGCCGCGATGACCGGCAGGGTGCTCATGGGTTCCTCACCTCCGGGGTTACGACCTTCCCCCCGGGCGTCAGCCTGGCCCAGGTGACGGCGCCGGGAGGGCCCTGGGGGTCGCGTGTCCGGAAATCGGGCGGGAACACCCCCTCATCGGACGCCCGGCGGCCCCCGGCGGTTCAGGTGAGGTCGAAGTCCCCGTCCCGGGCCCCCGAGACGAACGCGCCCCACTCGGCGGGGGTGAAGATCAGGGAGGGGCTGTGCGGGCTGCCGCCGTTGCGCATGGCGATGAAACCCTCGACGAAGGCGATCTGTACGTCCCCCAGGCCCCGGCTGCCGGGCTGCCACTGCGCGTTGCTGAGATCAAGCTCAGGCTTGTCCCAGCCGGCGAGCGGGCGCTGGTGGGTGGTGCTCTCGGTCACGTCCGTGCTCCTCCCGGATGCGTCGTCCGGGGTCAGCCTAGCGAGCGGCCCCGGGGGCCGACAGGGCATCGCCGGAGCCGGCGAGGAAGGCGGCGACCCGGGTGGTGAAGTCTTCCGGGTCGTCCAGCCAGGGGTAGTGCCCGGCGTCCGGCTGGACGCTCACCTCGGCGTGCGGGAAGACCTCGGCGGTGCGGCGGGCCAGCGCGGGGTTCGGGCCGCCGTCGCGGGCGCCGGCGAGGACGAGGACCGGGGCGGTGCAGCGGACGAGCGCGGCGCGGGTGGCCGGCGGGTCGTAGGCGCCGGGCGCGCCGAAGACGTCGGCGGCCCCTTCGTTGGTCTCGCTCTCACCACGGGCCACGTGCTCACGGGCCGCGTCGTCCCAGCGGCCGTGGAAGAAGGGGAGGAAGACGTCGTCGAAGTCCCCGGTGCCGGCCAGCCACGCCTCGAAGGGCCCGATGGCCTCGGGGTACCAGGGCTCGTCCGCGCGCAGCCGCGCCGCGGCCAACCGGTCCTCGGCGGTGGCCGGCATGCCGAGCGCCCACGGCGTGACGGCGACCAGCACCAGGCGGGCCACCCGCTCCGGGTACCGGGCGGCGTAGAGCATCGCGAGGCTGCCGCCCGCGGAGTGCGCGAGCAGGTCCACGCGGTCGAGGCCGAGGTGGAGCCGCAGCGCCTCGACGTCGTCCACGAGCCGGTCGCAGCGGTAGCTCGCCGGGTTTGCGGGCACGGCGGAGTCGCCGGTGCCGCGCAGGTCGAGCAGATGCAGCCGACGGTGGGCGGCGCCGGCCAGCCCGCCGAGGTCGCCGAGGTAGCGGGAGGCCCGCATCGGCCCGCCGGGGAGGACGAGCAGCGGGGTGCCCTCGCCCGTGACGTGGTGGGCGAGGCGGGTTCCGTCGGGGGCGGTGAAGGTCGGCATGGCGCCGATCATGGCCGGTGCGGACGGCCGCCCGCAACGGGGTTCGGGGCGTGGGTCGTGGCGAGCCCGATCACCGTGCACCCCGCGGCGACTCCCGCGGCCACTCCTGCCGGGGCGCCCTCGACGACCACGCACCCGGCGGGTGGGACCCGAGCCGTTCGGCTGCCAGGAGGTAGCCGTCCGGTGCCGGCCGTCGGCCGAAGGTCGACCGGTGACCGCGCCCCCATTGACAGGGTCCGCCGTTGACAGGAAAGTTTCACTCCACGCGAGGATCTGGGAAAGATACTTTCAGCGTCGGCGGCGGGAGGCCCTGCGGTGACCGGACGGGTGTCGAGCGGTTCGCAGAGCAGTCCCCCTGCGTCGGGTGATGGTCTCACCCGGCGTCAGATGGGCGCCGGTGCGCTGGCCCTGGGCGGCGCGCTGGCCCTCGCGCCGTTCGCGGCCGGGCCCGCCGCGGCGGCCGGGGACCGCACCGCCCGGCCGACCCTGCGGCACGGCTCCGCCGAGCGCGCCGGGCTGCTCGCCGGGCATCTGCGGCAACTCGTCGCCGACGCCGAGACCTTCCTCGGCCCCTCCCCCGCGCACCCCTGGTACGCGGGGGCGGTGCTGCTGGCGGGCCGGGGCGGCGCCGTGGCGCTGCACGAGCCGATCGGCATGGCGGTGCGCTATCGGGCGTACGACGAGAAGACCGACACCGGCGTGGAGTTCCCGCCCGGGGAGCAGATTCCCATGGCGGCGGACACCGTCTTCGACCTGGCGTCGGTCTCCAAGCTGTTCACCTCGATCCTCGCCGTGCAGCAACTGGAGCGGGGCGCGCTGGAGCTGACGGCGCCGGTCGCCGCGTACCTGCCGGACTTCGGACGGGCCGGCAAGCAAGGGGTGACGATCCGCCAGCTCCTCACGCACACGTCGGGGTTCCGGGCGTGGATCCCGCTCTACGGCGCGCCGACCCGCGAGGAGCAGATCCGGCTGATCTACGACGAGGCGCCGGTCAGCGCGCCGGGCACGGCGTACCTCTACTCGGACCTGAACATGATCTCGCTCCAGCTGGTCCTGGAGCAGGTCACGGGCCGCCCGCTGGACGTGCTGCTGCGCGAGGAGGTCACCGCCCCGCTGGGCCTGACCCGCACCCGCTACAACCCGCCCGCCTCCTGGCGGCCCCGCGTCGCGGCCACGGAGGACGCCCGGCAGCCCTGGTCGGGCCTCGACCGCGGGCTGGTGTGGGGCGAGGTGCACGACGAGAACGCCTTCGGCCTGGGCGGGGTGGCCGGCCACGCCGGGGTGTTCTCCACCGCCTGGGACCTGGCGGTCCTCGGCCGCACACTGCTCAACGGGGGCAGCTACGGGCGGGCGCGCGTCCTCCGCCCGGAGTCGGTGGAGCTGATGTTCACCGACTTCAACACCGCCTTCCCGGGCGACGCGCACGGCCTGGGCTTCGAGCTGTACCAGCACTGGTACATGGGCGCGATGGCCACCCCGCGCACCGCCGGGCACACCGGCTTCACCGGCACCTCGCTGGTCCTCGACCCGACGACCGACTCCTTCCTCGTGGTGCTGGGCAACTCGGTGCACCCGGTGCGCACCTGGCGCTCCGGCTCGGCGCCCCGCGTCGCGGCCGGCACCCGATTGGCCCGGGCCGTACCGGTCCGCCCCGTGCAGGGCCGCACCGCCTGGTTCTCCGGCACGGCGAACGCCACGACGGCCACGCTCACGCTGCCCGCCCTCGACACCTCGGCCGGCCGAGCGCGGCTGCGCTGCGCCCTGTGGTGGGACACCGAACCGGCCGCGGACACCCTCGTCCTGGAGTCCAGCACGGACGGCGGCACCACCTGGCAACCGCTCCCCTTCACCACCACCGCCCACGGCGAGGCCCCCGAGCCCCGTCCGACAGGCTCGGTCACCGGCTGGTCGGGCCGCGCCTGGCACCACCTCTCCGCCGACCTCCCGTCCACCCGCTCCCTCACCCTGCGCTGGCGCTACACGACCGACCGGCTCTACGTGGGCCGCGGCGCCTACGTCGACGCCCTGCGCGCCGACTCCCCCGGCCGACTCCTCTTCCACGACGCCCGCCCGGCGGACGCGGCCCGGGTGGGGGCGTCGGGGTGGGTGCGTTCGGCGGACTGAGGAGCCCGTGACGGTGAGCCGGCGGGCACCGGGGCCGACCCCGCTCAGTGCGGGGGATGCCCGCCCGTCAGCACGGCCATCGCCGCGTTGTGCCCCGGCACCCCGCTCACCCCTCCCCCGCGCACCGCGCCCGCCCCGCACAGCAGCACGTTCGGCTGGGCCGTCGCCACGCCCCAGGGGCCGGCGGCGCCCTCCTCGGCGTAGGGCCAGGACAGGTCGCGGTGGAAGATGTGGCCGCCGGGCAGCCGCAGGTCGCGCTCCAGGTCGAGCGGCGTGCGCGCCTCGACGCAGGGCCGGCCGTCGGCGTCGGTGGCCAGGCAGCCGGCCAGCGGTTCGGCCAGGTGGGCGTCGAGCTGGGCGAGGGTCGCGGCCAGCAGCTCCGCGCGCACGGCGTCGTTGTCACGGGCGAACAGGCGGGCGGGGGTGTGCAGGCCGAAGAGAGTGAGGGTGTGCAGCCCGCGCTCGGCGAGGTCGGGGCCGAGGATCGTCGGGTCGGTCAGCGAGTGGCAGTAGATCTCCGCGGGCGGGGCCTCGGGCAGCGCCCCCGCGGCGGCCCGGGCGTGGGCGGCGGCCAGTTGCCCGTAGCCCTCGGCGATGTGGAAGGTCCCGGCGAACGCCTCGCGGGGGTCGACCGCGGGGTCGCGCAGGGCCGGCAGCCGGGTCAGCAGCATGTTGACCTTCAGCTGGGCGCCCTCGGCGGGCGGGGGCGGCGACGCGCCGGTGAGGGCCGCCAGTTCGGCGGGCGAGGCGTTCACCAGGACGTGCCGGGCGGCGGCGGTGCCCTCGGCGTCGCGCGAGCGCCACGTCACCTCGGCGGTGCGGCCGTCGGTGTCGATCCGTACCGCCTCGTGCCCGGTGGCCAGGTGCGCGCCGGCGGCCCGGGCGGCGTCGGCGAGGGCGTCGGTGAGCGCGCCCATGCCGCCCACGGGGACGTCCCAGGCGCCGGTGCCGCCGCCGATCACGTGGTAGAGGAAGCAGCGGTTCTGCTTCAGGGACGGGTCGTGTGCGTCCGCGAAGGTGCCGATCAGCGCGTCGGTGAGGACGACGCCGCGCACCAGGTCGTCCGCGAAGGTCTCCTCGATCGTGACGCCGACCGGCTCCTCGAACAGCGCCCGCCAGGCGTCGTCGTCGTCGACCCGGCGGCGCAGCTCCTCGCGATGAGGGAGGGGTTCGGTGAGGGTGGGGAAGACCGCGCGGGCGACGCGGGCGGTCATGGCGTAGAAGCGTCGCCAGGCCGCGTACTCGCGCTCGGAGCCGGTGAGGCGGGCGAAGGACTCCCGGGTCCGCGCCTCGTCCCCGCCGACCAGCAGGCCGGTGGGGCGGCCGTCCCGGTCGGCGGGGGTGTACGAGGAGACGGGGCGGGGGCGGGTGCGGAAGTCCAGGCCGAGATCCCGCACGATCTTCGGCGGCAGCAGGCTGACCAGGTAGGAGTACCGGGACAGCCGCGCGTCGACGCCGGCGAAGGGGCGGGTGGAGACGGCCGCGCCGCCGGTGTGGTCGAGGCGCTCCAGGACCAGCACGGAGCGCCCGGCCCGGGCCAGGTAGGCGGCGGCGACCAGTCCGTTGTGGCCGCCGCCGACGATCACGGCGTCGTAGGAGCCTGAGGGCAGCATGGCTTCCTTCTAGCACGCCTGGCCGCGCACGATGCCATCGCTCACTCGAAGAACTTCAGGCTCCAGCCGGTGTCGGTCGTCGGGCCCGGCACGTTGGCCCGGCGGTAGGTCGTGTTGCCCCACCAGCAGAAGGAGCCGGTGTACCAGTAGCGGTTGGCCCAGGAGTACAGCGTGCCCTTGGGCACCGCGTGGAACATCAGCGGGAAGCGCGGGCCGGCCGGCGGGCTGGTGCCGATGTCCCCGTCGAGCAGCACGAAGCTGTGGTGGCCGGGGCCGTTGACATGGAGCGTGGGGTCCCAGCCGGCCATCATCGTGGCCCGGTTGGAGCCGAAGAGGCAGCCGTTGGACTTGTACCAGTCCCACACGTATGCCGGGTCGCCGCCGGCCCGCAGCCTCAGGTCGGCCAGGCAGTACTGGTCGCTCCAGCTGCCGTTGGCGGAGTACACGACGTGCAGTTGGCCGTTCGGGTCCTTGATGGCCTCGGGCCCCTCGTTGATGAACGGGTTGCCGACCACCCGCTCCCAGCTCTCGCGCGGCTGGGAGATGACGTACCGCGCGCCGGTCGGCGTGGTCGGGCTGCTCATCCGGGCGATGTAGAGGTTCTGCTCGACGTTGGTGTCCCCGGCCCAGCCGGACCAGACGAACCAGCGCTGCCCGTTGAAGGTGAACAGGGTGCCGTCGATGGCCCACTTGCCGTCCGGCAGGGCCAGTTGGGTCTCGCCGGTGTAGCCGCTGTCCGGGTTCGCCGAGCTGATCACGTACATGCGGTGGGCGTTGCCGCGGCCGGCCGAGAAGTAGACGTGGTACCGGCCGCCGTCGCGCACGACCTCCGGGGCCCAGACCTCGCCGAGGTTGCGGGTGTCGGACCAGATCTGCCGCGCGGGCGCGGCGGCGAGGCCGTCGGTGGAGGACGCCTGCCGCACGGCGATGCCGCCGCCGGTCGACTGGACGGAGACGTAGGTGCCGCCGACGCGCAGCACGCTGGGGTCGGCGGCGCGCAGGGCGGTCTGCCCCGCGCGGGCGTCGCCGGCCGAGGACAGGGTCAGCAGCAGGGCGGCGAGCGCACCGGACAACAGGGCGGCAACGGGGCCGCGCAGACGGCGGACGAGCTTCATGGTCACCTCCACGGACGGGTTTACATCGATGAAAGGACGCGGTCACAGCATGGTGACCTGCGCAGCACCTGTCAACGCCCCGCGCAGCACGGCGCACAGGGTCTGGACAGTCCACAAGTGGCGTGTTGTCATTCCGCTGTTACTCGCTTTCCAACGTTGAAAGAGCCGCACCCCGGTACGAGGAAAGGTCCGATGACACCACGACACCCCCGTCCCAGAGCCGGAACCCGGGCCCTGCTGATCGCCGCCGCGCTGCTGCTGCCGACAGCCGCGCTGGCCCCCGTCGCGACGGCCGCGCCCGCCGCGCGGCCCGCCGCCGGGCAGGCCGCCGTCCAAGTACACGGCCTCAAGGGCGAGTACTTCCGCATGTCCGCGCCCGGCGCCCGGGACTTCGCCGAGCTGGGCGGCACCTCGCTCGACCCGCAGGTCAACTTCTCGGGCCTGACCGGCACGTTCCAGGAGCTGACCGGGCAGACCGAGAACACCACCGCCCGCTGGACCGGCAAGATCGAGGCGCCGGCCACCGACGACTACACCTTCTACGCCATCGGCGACAACGGCTTCCGCCTCTTCATCGACGGCAAGCCGGTCATCGACCACTGGCAGCCGGACTGGGACAAGGAGCAGACCAGCGCGGCGGTGCGGCTGACCGCCGGGACGCAGCACGAGTTCCGCCTGGAGATGTTCCAGGACACCGGCGGCGCGAACATGTTCCTGCGCTGGTCCACGCCGACGCTGCCCAAGCAGATCGTGCCCCAGACGGCCTTCACCCCGCCGGACGGCTTCGAGGTCTACCCGGTCGAGCCGTCGGTCACCGAGGACGGCCGCACGCTGCGCGCCCGCTTCGAGGGCCGCGTCGGCGGCGACCTGTCGACGGTCGCGGAGCACCTCGAGGTCGAGGCCGACACCACCCCGATGCCGGTGAAGTCGGTCAGGACCGTGCCGGGCGACCGCAACTCCCTGCAGATCACGCTCGCCGAGCCGATCCAGCAGAACCAGCAGGTGAAATTCAGCTACGACGGCGCGGGCGGGCTGACCGACGGCGGCAAGGCGGTGCCGAAGATCGTCCGCTGGGCGCAGAACGACTCCGCGCACCGGCTCACCACCAAGTGGGGCGACCAGGTCGACCCCAAGCACCCGCTGCCGGAGTACCCGCGCCCCCAGCAGGTGCGGTCCAAGTGGAAGAACCTCAACGGTCCCTGGCAGTTCAGCGGTGCGAAGGCGGGCGAGCAGCCGGTCTTCGGCAAGGACCTGAACGAGAAGATCACCGTGCCCTACCCGGTGGAGTCGCAGCTCTCCGGGCTCGAGCGGCACGAGGACCACATGTTCTACCGCAAACTGATCGACGTGCCGAAGAACTGGCAGGTCGGCAAGGGCGGGCAGCACAACCGGCTCAAGCTCAACTTCGGCGCCGTCGACTACCAGGCCACCGTCTGGGTGAACGGCAAGAAGGTCACCGAGCACACCGGCGGCTACAACGCCTTCAGCGCCGACATCACCGACGCGCTGAAGGGCTCCGGGCCACAGGAGGTCGTCGTCGGGGTCACCGACACCGGCGCCTCCGAGCAGCCCAAGGGCAAGCAGTCCACCAACCCGAGCGGCATCTTCTACACCCAGTCGTCCGGCATCTGGCAGACGGTGTGGATGGAGCCGGTCGCGAAGACGGCCATCGACACCCTGGTCACCACGCCCGACATCGACGCCGGCGAGCTGGCCGTGACCGTCGACGCCGAGGGCGCCTCGCCGAGGGCGCGGGTGGAAGCGGTCGCCCGCGACAAGCGCGGCAACGTTGTCGGCAAGGTCAGCGGTCCCGCGGGCCAGAAGCTGCACCTGCCGGTGGCCCGGCAGCACCTGTGGAGCCCGGACGACCCGTACCTGTACGACCTGGACGTCAAGCTCACCGACGGCCGCTCGACCGACAAGGTCGGCAGCTACTTCGGGATGCGCAAGATCGCCGTCCAGAAGGTCGGCGGCTTCCAGAAGCTGGTGCTGAACAACAAGCCGATCTTCTCGCTGGCCACCCTGGACCAGGGCTTCTGGCCGGACGGCCTGTACACCGCGCCGAGCGACGACGCCCTCGCCTTCGATCTGAAGGCGCACAAGGAGCTGGGCTTCAGCGCGGTGCGCAAGCACATCAAGACGGAGCCGGACCGCTGGTTCTACCACGCCGACCGGCTGGGCCTGCTGGTGTGGCAGGACTTCGTCTCCGGCGACACCGCCACCGACTCCGGGCAGCAGGCGTTCACCGACCAGGGCATGGCCGCCATGCGGCAGCACCACAACTCCCCCTCGGTGATCGGCTGGATCGTCTTCAACGAGGGCTGGGGCGAGCGGAGCAAGGACGCGACCGGCAAGATCGTGCAGGCCGTCGAGGCAGCCGACCCCTCCCGGGTCGTCAACGCGCACAGCGGCGTCAACTGCTGCAACTCCAAGGGTGACTCCGGCACCGGGGACATCATCGACCACCACGACTACAACAACGAGGACCCGCCCTTCCCGGACGACAAGCGGGCCGCGATGGACGGCGAGCACGGCGGCTTCGTGCTGCGCACCCCGGGCCACATCTGGCCGGGCGCCCCGACCGTCATCTACAGCGGCGTCGACGACAAGGAGGCGCTGACCCGCAAGTACGTCGAGAACACCGAGAAGTACTACCTCGACCAGGCCGGCGCCGAGCTGTCCGGCTCGGTGTACACACAGATCACCGACGTCGAGAACGAGCTGAACGGGCTCTACACCTACGACCGCCGGGAGATCAAGGTCGACCCGGTCCGGGTGCGGGAGATCAACCGCAAGGTCATCGCGGCCGGCGCCGCGGCGGGCGGTCCCGGCAGTGAGCTGAAGGGCGGCGGCCACTGGGCCCTGGACGAGGGCAGCGGCACCACCGCCGCCGACTCCGGGCCGAACGGCAAGGCCCTGAAGCTGTCCGCCGGCACCACCTGGACGCCCGGCGTCAAGGGCAGCGCGCTGAAGTTCGACGGCAAGGACCAGTCCGCCGAGACCGCCGGTCCCGTCCTGGACACCACCGGCAGCTACGCGGTCTCCGCGTGGGTGCGGCTCGACGGGCTGCCCGGCAACTACGCCACCGCGGTCAGCCAGGACACCCGCCGCCAGGCCAGCCCGTTCTACCTCCAGTACGGCCAGGGCGCCTTCGCCTTCAGCACGCCCGGCGAGCAGCGGGCCCGGCTGGTGACCACCCCGCAGACCGGCCGCTGGTACCACCTGGTCGGCGTGCGGGACGCCACGAGCAACCAGATCAAGCTGTACGTCGACGGCAAGCTCGCGGCGACGGCCGCCGGCGGCCCCGCCTACGCCAGCACGGGCCCGCTCACCGTGGGCCGCGCCCAGTGGGACGGCAACCCGGGTGACTTCTGGAACGGGGCCGTCGACGAGGTGCACGCCTACGACAAGGCGCTCACCGACCAGGAGGTGACCGCGCTCTACGAGCAGGAGCGCCCGCAGCAGTAGCCACGGGCGCGTGGGGGCGGCCCCGGCGGGAGGAGGGTTCCTCTCCCGCCGGGGCCGCGTCGTGTGTGCGGTGCCTGCTCAGGCCCCGCAGCGGGTGGTGAAGCCGCGGGCGGCGAGGCCCTGGCAGAAGGCCGTGCGGGCGTCGGAGTAGCGGGAGAGCCTGCCGTCGGCGAACCAGGTGGAGTTGGGCGGGAAGTCGAAGGTGCCGTCCTGGATGCCGTCCCAGCCATAGCGGAAGTCCAGGTTGATGTACGCCACCGTGGTGATGACGTCGGAGAGGTCGTAGGTGCCGGACAGGTTGGGGATGGGGCCGCGGTAGTCCATCAGGCCGAAGAGGCGGCGGACCCAGGTGGCGCCGCGGACCGGCTCCAGGCCGCTGGTGTCGGCGCCGTCGTCGGTGAAGTTCATCATGCCGCTCTCGGACACGATCATCTTCTTGCCGTGGTCCTTGGCGAACTTCATCATCTTCAGCACATTGCCGTCGTAGTCCCAGTTCTTCCACACGGCGGCCTGGTTGCCGTTGCTGTCCGTGCCGATGTAGGCGTTGCGGCACTGGAGGGCGGCGGTGTCGTAGTTGGTGGGCGGGGTGCCGTTGTAGAGGTAGCCGCCGAGGTCGTGGATGGGCAGGCACAGCTCGTGCGCGAAGACCGAGACGCCGATCTGGTCGGTGACGGCGTCACCCGGGTAGAGCGCCTCGTACTCGCCGCGCACCGGGTGGAAGACGAAGCGGGCGTTGTCCTGGTGGATGCGGCTCTTGATCAGGGAGCGGATGCGGGCGAAGGCGCCCTTGTAGGAGGAGCAGTCGGGGGTGGTGCAGTGGTAGTAGCTGCTGACCTCGTAGTCCAGGCGGAGCAGGAACATGGAGCCGGGGTGGGCGTTCATGTAGTCGGTCAGGCGGGTGAAGCGGTCGGCCCACTGGCCGTTGGCCAGCTCCTGGGTGACCTGGCGGGAGCGGGCGGCCTTGGCGTTCTCGTCGCCGCCGGTGAAGCCGGGCGGGTTGTCCTTCCAGCTGATGCCGACCTGCACGGTGGCGTTCCGGCTGGTGAGGAAGTCGGCGTAGGCGGCGTGGCCGGCGCCGACCCAGTTGCCCGAGTTGACCTCGTAGTACACCGAGCCGCCGGCCGGGGTGCCGCTGCCGGAGGCGGTGTAGTCGTCCCAGGCTGACTTGGTGGACTGGCCGATGAGCAGGGTGCGGTTGGTGGCGGCGGCGGGGGCCGGTGCGGGTGCCGCCGCGGTGGCGGTGCCGGCGGTCAGGCCGAGCAGGACGGCGAGGGCGAGGAGGGCCTGCGCGAGGCGGGTGGGGCGGGGGTGCATGGGGGCTCCTGACTGCGGGGCCCGCACGAGGGGGGTGTGCGGGCCCCGGTGGGGGAAGGGGTCGGTCAGGGGGTGCGGTAGGTGTACGAGGGGGTTCTGATCTGGGCGGTCTGGCCGCTGGGCTGGTAGTCGAAGGTGTAGGTGAGCGTGTCGCCGGAGCGCAGGCTCACGGCCTTCTCCCAGCGGCCGGCGCCGGCGTTGTAGTCGAGGAAGTAGTTCTGCTCGGCGCCGCCGTTGACGCGGTAGTGCACGGTGACGAAGGACGCGGTCTTGGCCGGCTTGAACCAGATGACGCCGTTGCTGACGCCCTGCGTGTAGTCACCCTGCGGCTGGGTGGGCGTGGGGGTCGGGGTGGGGGTGGGCGTCGGCGTGGGAGTCGGGGTCGGGGTCGGGGTCGGGCCGGGGGTGCCGGTGCCGTTCACCCACTGGGCGGTGCGCAGTTCGGCGAGGAAGCGGTCGCGGATGGTGGGGTCGGCCTGGATGCGGGCGTCGCCCCAGTAGCCGTTGGCGCAGCCGGGGCCGCCGGCCGCGGCGCCGTCGGCGCACTGCCACTGGGTCTGGCTGTCCCAGTCGGTGTTGATGTAGGCGGCGGCGCGGATCACGTCGCGGTTGGCGGTGATCCAGGCGAAGTAGGGCTTGTACCACTCGTTCCAGATGGTCTCCGCGCTGGTGCCGGCCGGGCTCTTGCGCATGATGCAGCTCTTGGTGCGGGCGCCGTTGTCGTAGCCCTGCGGGGAGGACTCGGCGATCATCGCCGGTTTGCCGTGTGCTCGGGCGAAGTCGAGGACGCGGTTCTGCAGGCCGGTCGGTGAGGTGTCGTAGCTGCTGCAGCCCCACTGGGTGCCCACCGAGCCGGCGCCGTAGAAGGCGGACAGGCCGACCCAGTCCACGTACTGGTCACCGGGGTACCACGTGTCGTAGTGGGCCGGGTCGGTGACGACGTAGTTCCACTCGGGGTGGTCGGGGTTGGTGTTGAGCGGCCAGGCGGCGGTCTGCCAGACGGTGGCGACCTTGGTGGCGCCGAGGGCGTCGATGCGGCCCTTGATGTACGCGAACGTCTTCTTGTAGTAGTCGGCGTTGTAGCAGTTCCAGGGGCCGTCGAACTCGTAGCCGATGCGCAGGAAGACCTGGCGGTCGTAGCTCTTGAGCTTGGTGACCATCTGGTCGACCTTGGCCCGGTACTGGCTGATCAGGCTGGGGTTGCCGGCCGTGACGTCGCTGTCGTTCGTGCCGATGATGGCGCGCAGCGGCTGGTTGTTGCAGCCGCTGGTGGCGTCGGAGAGGTAGAGGCCGACGGCGAGCGCGGAGTTCGGGTACTGGGCGAGGGTGCCGGCGAAGTCCACCGTGCCGCTGCCCCAGTTGGCCGGGGAGTTCATGCCGGCCAGCGGCTCGGGGCTGCCGCCGAGGACCAGGTTGGTGTAGAGCGTGACGCCGCCCGGCTTGGGGGCGTTCAGGCCGGAGTTGTCCAGGACGTCGCGCTTGTAGGCGGCGAGGGTGTCGCTGTCCTGGCCCATCAGGGCGAGGACCTTGCCGTCGGCCGGCAGGTTGCGGGCCGCCACGGCGGCCTCGGCGGTGCCGGAGGCGAAGCCCAGGGAGCCCAGGACAGCGGCCGTGGCCAGGCCGGCCAGGGCGGCGGCGGCTCGTCTTCGCAGGGATTTCACGGTGAAGTCTCCTCGTCCCGTTCGTGCTGTGCGGAGGTGTTGCCCGGCATCGTGGAGACACCGGATTGTTACGTCAATGGGTCGCGTAAGTTTCGGGCGAAGAAGCTGGTAGCGGCGGCTCCGGCGTAACCAGTCGACGGCTAGTGCGGCGGGTGTTCAGCGAAACTTCTCCGTAACCATTGACAGAGAGTTTCGCTCGACGGCACCTTGTCGGTCGGACTTCACACCGTCCCTCCTTCCTTCGCTCACTCCTCACTGGAGGTCCCGCATGGGCTCCTCACGCCTGCGCCGCTCCCTCGCCGCCGCGGCCGGCCTGACCACCCTCTTCTCGCTGGCCGCCTGCTCCTCGGGCGACTCGGTCTCGGCCGACGGGAAGATCACCCTGACCGTCGCCACCTTCAGCGACTTCGGCTACAAGCCGCTCATCGCGGAGTACCAGAAGACGCACCCGGACGTGGTGATCAAGGAGCGGGTCTCCCAGCTCGACCAGCACCACAACAGCCTCTCGACGCAGCTGGCCTCGGGCAGCGGCGCCGCCGACGTGGTGGCGATCGAGGAGGGCTACATGCCGAAGTTCCGCGAGGTGAGGGACAAGTTCGTCAACCTCGCCGACTACGGCGCCGCCAAGCGCCAGGGCGAGTACCTGCCCTACAAGTGGTCGCAGGCCACCGCGGACGACGGCAAGTTCGTGATGGGCTACGGCACCGACGTCGGCGGCCTCGCCATCTGCTACCGCAAGGACCTGTTCGCCAAGGCCGGGCTGCCCACCGACCGCGAGGCCGTCGGCAAGCTGTGGCCCACCTGGGACGCCTACTTCAAGACCGGCGAGACCTTCCGGGGCAAGGTGAAGGACAAGGCCTGGTTCGACGCGGCCGGCAACGTCTTCAGCGCCCTGATGAACCAGACCGAACTGGGCTTCTTCGACAAGAGCGACTCCTACATCGGCGACAGCAACCCCGCCGTGAAGTCCGCCTTCACCGCCACCGCGAAGGCCGCGGCCGACGGCCAGTCGGCGAACCTGGTGCCCTTCAGCCAGCAGTGGAACGCCGGCATCAAGCAGGGCCGGATGGCCACCATGACCTGCCCGGCCTGGATGACCGGCCTGATCCAGACCGCGGCCGGCAGCGACGGCGAGGGCAAGTGGGACATCGCCGCGGTGCCCGGCGGGGGCGGCAACTGGGGCGGGTCGTTCCTGACCGTGCCCAAGCAGAGCAAGCACGCCAAGGAGGCGGCGGAGCTGGCCGCGTTCCTGACCTCGGCCGACTCGGAGAAGAAGATCTTCACCGGCCCGACGGGGTCGCTGCCCTCGGTGACCTCGGCGCTGTCCGACCCGGCGGTGCAGGGCACCCGCAAGGAGTACTTCGACAACGCCCCGACCGGGAAGATCTTCGCCGCGTCCGCCAAGGACCTCAAGCCCAGCTTCCGCGGCACCAAGGACCAGCAGGTCCGGCTGCCCTTCGCCAACGCGCTGCAGACCGTCGAGCAGGGCAAGGCCTCCCCGGACGAGGCGTGGGACAAGGCGCTCTCCGAGGCCGAGAAGAACCTGAAGCACTGACGCCGTGACCCTCGCGGGTGCCGTCCGGGGGACGGCACCCGCGCCCTCTTCCCAGCCCGTTCGTCCCTGCCAGGAGGACACCATGGCGGTCGTCACCGCCCCGAAACCGCCCCGCCGCAAAGGCGCCGGCGTCACGATCCGCGGGCGGCGGCTGTTCGTCCCCTACAGTTTCGTCGCGCCGTTCTTCCTCGTCTTCGGTGTCTTCGGTCTCTACCCGCTGATCTACACCTTCTGGGTGTCGCTGCACGACTGGGACCGGCTGTCCGGCGACGCCGGCTTCGCCGGTCTGGACAACTTCCGTGACCTGTTCGCCGACCCCGACTTCTACAACGCCACCTTCAACACCTTCAGCATCTTCCTGCTCTCCACGGTCCCGCAGCTGATCCTCGCCCTGGCCGTCGCCTGGCTCCTGGACCGCCGGCTGCGCGCCCGCACCACCTGGCGGGCGCTGGTCCTGGTGCCGCAGTACGTGTCGGTGGTCGCCGTCGCGCTGGTCTTCTCCCAGCTGTTCGGGCGGGACTTCGGCGTCGTCAACTGGGTGCTCGAGCACCTCGGCCTGATCAGCGACCCGGTCGACTGGACGGCGGACACCTGGAGTTCGCACCTCGCGGTCAGCTTCATGGTGATGTGGCGCTGGACCGGCTACAACGCGCTGATCTACCTCGCCGCGATGCAGGCCGTGCCGCGCGAGCTGTACGAGTCGGCGATGGTCGACGGGGCCGGCCGGTTCCTGACCTTCCGCCGCATCACGCTGCCCTCGATCCGGCCCACCCTGCTGTTCACCGTGGTCATCTCCACCATCGGCGGCCTCCAGCTGTTCGCCGAGCCCTTCCTCTTCGACTCCCAGGCCAACGCGGAGGGCGGCACGGAGCACCAGTTCCAGACGCTGACGCTGATGCTCTACAAGTACGGCTTCATCAACAACGACGCCGGTTACGCCTCCGCCATCTCCTGGGTGCTCTTCCTGGTCATCGCGCTCGTCGCGGCCCTCAACTTCTACCTGACCCGACGCCTGAGCGGCTCCGACCGCTGACCGGCCGGCCGCCCACCGAAAGGAGCCCGCTCATGGCACCGTCCGTGACCGCCCCCGCGCCCCCGGCCGAGACCGGCCGAGGCACCCGACCGGCCCGCGCCGCCGCGAAGGCCCCCCGGGCCACCGGACCCCGGCACCACGACTCGGCCGGACCGCTGGCCTACGCGATGCTCGCCGCCGTCGTTCTCGCCTCGGTCTTCCCGCTGTACTGGACGGTGGTCGTCGCCTCGCACAGCGACAACTCCGTCCTCGGCGGTTCCACCCCGTCCCTGGTGCCGGGGGGCCATCTGATCGAGAACATGCGGCGGGTCTTCGACACCGTCGACTTCTGGAAGGCGCTCGGCAACTCCTTCACCGTCGCCGGCACCACCGCCGTCAGCAACGTCCTGCTGTCCTCGCTGGCCGGCTACGCCTTCGCCAAGCTCCGCTTCCCCGGCCGCAACGCGCTGCTCGTCGTCGTGGTCGCCACCGTGATGGTGCCCACCCAGCTCGGCATCATCCCGCTCTACCTGCTGGTCACCGACATGGGCCTGTACGGCAAGCTCAGCTCGCTGATCGTGCCGGCGCTGGTCTCCGCGGTCGGCGTGTTCTGGATGCGGCAGGCGATGGAGGAGAACGTCCCGGACGAGCTGATCGAGGCCGCCCGGATGGACGGCGCGGGGCAGCTGCGCACCTTCTGGTACGTGGCCTGGCCGGCGGTGCGCTCCACCGCGGCCGTGCTCGGCATGTTCACCTTCATGTTCGCCTGGAACGACTACTTCTGGCCGCTGATCGCGCTGCCGCCGGAGAACGGCACGGTGCAGATCGCGCTCAACCAGCTGGCCGCCGGCTACTACACCGACTACACCCTGATGCTCGCCGGCGTCGTCGTCTCCGTCCTTCCGGTCCTGGCGCTGTTCGCGCTGCTGGCCCGCCGCATCGTCTCCGGCGTGATGGCCGGCGCCGTCAAGGGCTGACCCGGACCTCCTCCACCACCGACCGAGACCGAGGACCTGATGACCGCCGCCGTCCCCACCACCGGGAACGACACCCCGGCCCCCGAGGACCGTCCGACGCCGACGATCCGCAATCCCGTCCTGACCGGCTTCCACCCCGACCCCTCCCTGCTGCGGGTCGGATCCGACTACTACCTGGCCACCTCGACCTTCGAGTGGCTGCCCGGCGTCACCCTGCACCACTCCCGCGACCTGGTCACCTGGCGTCCGCTGGGCGGCGCGCTGACCGAGGAGCGGCTGCTCGACCTCACCGGCGTCCCCGACTCCGGCGGCGTGTGGGCGCCCTGCCTGTCCTACGCCGACGGGCTGTTCCACCTCGTCTACTCCAACGTGACCAGCCTGGCGGGCGCGTTCAAGGACGTCCGCAACCACGTCGTCACCGCCACCGACATCACCGGTCCCTGGTCCGACCCGGTCCCGCTGCCCGGGCACGGCTTCGACCCGTCCCTCTTCCACGACACCGGCGCGGGCGGCACCGGCCGCAGCTGGCTGCTGTGGCTGGAGTGGGAGCACCGGCCCGGGCGCGATCCGTTCGCCGGCATCCTGATGCAGGAGTGGGACCGCGCAGCGCGCACCCTGACCGGCCCCGCGCGCCGCGTCTTCCGGGGCACCGCCCTTGGCCGCACCGAGGGCCCGCACCTCTACCGCCGGGACGGCTGGTACTACCTGATGACCGCCGAGGGCGGCACCTCCTGGGAGCACGCCGTCACCGTCGCCCGCTCCCGCGAGGCCACCGGCCCCTACGTCCCCGACCCGGCGGGCCCGCTGCTCACCTCCTGGGGCGACGACGCCCTGGACCTGCAGAAGGCCGGCCACGGCAGCCTGGTCGACACCCCCGGCGGCGAGTGGTACCTGGCCCACCTCACGGCACGCCCGCTCAGCCCGCGCGGCGCCTGCGTGCTCGGCCGGGAGACCGCCGTGCAGCGCGTGCACTGGACGGCCGACGGCTGGCCCCGGATCACCGGCGACGCCGGCGAGGGCCGCCCGGCTCGGCGGGTGCCCGCGCCCCGCGCCCGGGCCGCCACGCCCCTGACCGCGCCGAGCTCCGGCGGGGTGCTGCCCCCCCAGTGGATGACGCTGCGCCGCCATCCCGACCCGTCCTGGCTCTCCCCCGCCCCAGGCGGCGACGGCCTGCGGCTGCGCGGCGCCGAGTCGCTGTCCTCGCGGCACCGGCAGAGCCTGGTCGCCCGCCGCCAGCAGCACACGGACTTCACCTTCGAGGCCGAGGTGTCCTTCGCCCCGTCCTCCGCGCGGCACATGGCCGGGCTGGTGCATCTGTACAACACCACGCTGTGGCACTACGCCCACCTCACCCACGACGACGAGCGGGGCCGCGTGCTGCGCCTCGCCACCTGCGACCGCGGCCGGTACGCCGAGCCGGCGGCCCCCGTGCCGGTACCCGGGTCGGGCCCGGTGCGGCTGCGGCTGGCCTGCGCGGGCGGCACCGGCACCTTCGCCTGGTGGGACGCGGCGGACCAGCGGTGGCGGCAGCTCGGCCCGCGCCTGGACGTGGCCCGGCTGTCCGACGAGTACGCCACCGTCGGCGGCGACGACGGCCACTTCGACAGCTGGGGCTTCACCGGCGCCTTCGTCGGCGTCGCGGCCCAGGACCTCACCGGCGGCGGGCACCCGGCGGACTTCGCCGGGCTCGACTACCGCGCCGACGGCGAGGACGGGGCGTGAGGGGACGGGCCCGGCCGGGGCGGCGGCGGCATAGTCTTCGGGGAGGACTCCGGACCGGTGCGGCAGCCCGGCCGGCGGCCACCGCGTGCCCGGCCGGGCACGGCGGCAGCGGACGGGGACGGGACGGCCGATGAGCACACGACCAGCGGCGAAGGTGACCATCGGCACCATCGCGGCCGAGGCCGGAGTCTCCACGGCCACCGTCTCCAAGGTGCTCAACGGACGCGCCGACGTCTCCACCGCCACCCGCGACCGCGTCCGGCAGATCATGGCCCGCCACCACTACCAGCCGCGCCGGGCCAGACGCCGCGGCGGGGTCGTCGACCTCGTCCTGAACGAGCTGGACAGCCTCTGGTCCATCGAGATCATCCGCGGCGCCGAGGAGGCCCTGCGCGGCGACGGCGTCAGCATGATGCTCTCCGCCGTGCACGGCAGCACCGCCGGCACCAACGCCTGGCTCGACCAGCTCGCCGCCCGGCGCTCGGACGGGGCGATCCTGGTCGTCTCCGACCTCACCGTGCGCCAGCGCACCAAGCTGGGGGCGCTCGGCATCCCGTACGTCCTCGTCGACCCGGTCGGCAACGTGGACCCGACGGTGCCGACGATCGGGGCGACCAACTGGGCGGGCGCCATCGCCGCCACCGAGCACCTCATCGAGCTGGGCCACCACCGCGTGGCGCATCTCGCGGGTCCCCGGCAGCTGCTGTGCAGCCGGGCCCGCGCGGACGGCTTCCACGCGGCGATGGAGGCGGCCGGGCTGCCGGTGGCCGAGGGCGCGGTGCGGCACGGGGAGTTCAACGACCGCTCGGGGCACGACGAGATGGCGGCGCTGCTGACCCAGGCGGAGGACGCCGGGCGCCCGTGGCCGACGGCCGTCTTCGCGGCCAGCGACCTCCAGGCGTTCGGCGCCTACACGGCGCTGCGCGAGCGGGGCCTCAGGGTCCCCGAGGACATCAGCGTGGTCGGCTTCGACGACGTGCCGGTGACGCGGTGGAGCGACCCGGCACTGACCACGGTCCGCCAGCCGCTGCAGGAGATGGCCGCGATGGCCGCCGGCACGCTGCTGCGGCTCATCGACGGCGAGGACGTGAACCTGCCCCGGGTGGAGCTGGCCACCCAGCTGGTGGTCCGGGACAGCACGGCGGCGCCCGCCGGGGCCTGACAGACGCGAGGGGTGGGGGGCCCCGCCCGGGCCCCCCCCCCCCGGGGGGGGGGGGGGCCCCCCGGGCGGGGGGCCCCCGCGGCCCCCCCCCCCCCCCCGGGGGCGCCCGGCAACGGGGCCGGCCCGCCCCCCCGG
>NZ_JBIDAQ010000015.1:105191-201856 GCF_043202555.1 Streptomyces sp. NPDC048182
CGGCGGGGTGGTGGACCCCCGGCCGGGGGGGGGGCGGCCCCCCGGGGGGGTGGGGGGGGGCCGCCGGGGGGCCCCCGGGGGGCCCTCCCCGCCGGGGGGGGGGGCGCCCCCGGCGGGGCCCCCCACCGCTCTCTGCTCTTCGGCTCAGCCGGTCAGGGCGCCCAGGGCGCCTCCACCGCCCAGCTGGTGTCCTCCGTGAAGAGGGACGGGCCCTCCCAGGCGTGCGTGCCGCCCGGGGTGGCGAGGTACAGCGTCGAGTCGTAGTGGCGCAGGTACTGGTCGGGGAAGTTGTACGCCGACATCCGCACCGAGCCGTTCGCGCCCGGCACCGGGCAGAAGGTGGCGTCGTTGCGGAACAGGTCGTCGGTGCCGCCCTCCTTGTAGACGCGGAACTCGCGGTGGCGCAGGTACTGGCCCGGGTAGTTGCGCGACTCGAAGGAGTAGCAGGAGCTGTTCGCCAGGCCCGGCACGATCCGCCAGGTGGCGTCGTTCTTCAGCAGCGCGTCGCTGCCGGAGTTGACGACGTCGGTGCGGGCGGCGCCCGCCTGGTGGCGCACGTAGCGGTCGCTGAAGCCCGGGGTGACCACGCGCAGCGACTTGTACTGGTTGACCGGCAGGGTGGCCGGCGTCGTGTTGCCGCGGGAGGCGTTGATCAGCGCCTGGTTGGCGGCCCTGACCCGGGCCTCGTCGACCTTGACCACCTGCCGGTCGTAGGTGAGCAGGCCGTTGGCCTCGTTCTCGACGTCGGTGATCTCGGTGTAGACCGAGGCCGACAGGCCGCGGGGCATGCGTACCTGGCGCAGGGCGTCGAGGAGGCCGATGAAGCGGTTGGTGAGGTGGGCGGCGTCGGGCTGGTCCTCGTAGCTGAAGCCGCCGCCCGGGTACCACTCGTGTCCGGCGACCTTGAGGCCGAGGCCGCCGTACTCGCCGAGGACGGCGGCGCGGGTGGAGCTGGGCACGGTGTTGCCGGGGCCGACGTAGACGTGGTGGTCGAGCACGTCGCCGTTGCCGCCGTCGACGGCGCCGCAGCAGTTGATGCCGCTCATGTTGTCGACCAGGCGCGAGGGGTCGGCCGCCTTCACCTTGTTGGCGATGCGGGCCTGGTCGTACTGGCCCCAGCCCTCGTTCTGGTTGACCCACATCACCAGCGACGGGGAGCTGCGGTGCTGGTCGATGATGCGGTCGTACTCGGCCTCCCACTGGGTGCGGGCGGCGGCGTCCGGGGTGCGGGTGTCCATGGCCGGCATGTCCTGCCAGACGAGCAGGCCGAGCCGGTCGGCCCAGTAGAACCAGCGTTGCGGTTCGACCTTGATGTGCTTGCGGACCATGTTGAAGCCGAGGTCCTTGTGCTTCTGCAGGTCGAAGCGGAGGGCCGCGTCGGTGGGCGCGGTGTAGATGCCGTCCGGCCAGTAGCCCTGGTCGAGGGTGCCGGTCTGGAAGACGAACTGGCCGTTCAGGACGGGCCGCAGGACGCCGCCGACGTTGGCTACGGAGATGGTGCGCATGCCGGTGTAGCTGCCGACGGAGTCGACGGTGGTGGAGCCGGAGAGCAGGTCGGCCTTGACGTCGTAGAGGAACGGGTCGTCCGGGGTCCAGCGGTGCGCGTTGGGTACGGGCACGTAGAACTCGCTGCCGACCGTGCCGGTGGCGGTGCCGACGGTGGTGCCGCCGGTGGACACCGTGACGCGGGCCTGCTGGCCGCCGCTGGTGCCGGCGCCGCGGACGGTGACCTTCAGGCGGTTGTTGGCCAGGTCGGGCACCATGTCGAGGCGGTCGACGCGGGCCGCGTTGGTGGGCTCCAGCCACACCGTCTGCCAGATGCCGGAGGCGGCGGTGTAGAAGATGCCACCGCCCGGGTGCGGGGTGACGTCGTTGATGCGCTGCTTGCCGATCGCCTGCCCACCGGTCTGGGTGGGGTCGAAGACGGAGACGACGATGGTGTTGGTGCCGCCGTTGAGGAGGTCGGTGATGTCGTAGGTGAAGGCGTCGTAGCCGCCGCTGTGCGCGGCCCCGGCCTGGCGGCCGTTGACCCACACCGTGGTCTGCCAGTCGCTGGCGCCGAAGTTGAGCTGGACGCGGCGGCCGTTCCAGTTCGACGGCACGGTGAAGGTGCGCTTGTACCAGAGCTTGTCGTTCTGGGTGATCCTGCGCTGGATGCCGGAGAGCGCGGACTCGGCGACGAAGGGCACCCGGATCTGCTCGCCGAAGGTGGCGGGCTGGCCGGCGCCCGCCGAGGTGACGGCGAAGTCCCAGATGCCGTTCAGGTTGGCCCAGTCGGGCCGGGTGAGCTGCGGGCGGGGGTACTCAGGCAGCGGGTTGGCCGTGGGCACCTGGTTGGTCCACGGGGTGGTCAGGGGCGCGGGCTTGGGGGTCCACGCCTGCGGCGCGGCGCTCGCGGTCCCGGAAGCGGCGGCGGTGAGCGCGGTGCCGCCCAGGAGGGCCAGTGCCGCGAGGGCGGTGGCGGCCCGGTGCGCTCGCCGTCTGAGCCAGGGCACCGGGGAACGCCGTGCGGGTGGTCGACGCATCGTGACTCCTTGCTGAGTGGGGGCGGGGAGACGTGCGTGTACGACGACGGGCCGGTCCGTACCGTCGGTGCGGTGGTGCCGGCCCGCCGTGGGTCCGGACGCGGCGGCCGGGATCGAGAGAAGGCACGACCGCCGCGTCCGGGGTTCTCGGGGGTGGGTGTCGGAGTGTCGGGGGGTCACATGAGCTGGCGCCTGCGGCCCAGATACGTCTGGGCGATGACGACGACGGCGAGGAACGCGCCGCTGACGACCTGCTGGTAGGAGGAGTCGAGGGAGCCGATCTGGTTGATGACGTTCTGGATGACCTTCAGCAGCAGCACGCCGACCAGCGAGCCGCTGACGTAGCCGAGGCCGCCGGTGAGCAGGGTGCCGCCGATGACGACGGCGGAGATGGCGTCCAGTTCCATGCCGTTGCCGAGGATGGTCACGCCGGAGGCGAGCCAGGCGGCGTTCAGGGCGCCGGCCAGGCCGGCCAGGAGGCCGGAGAGGGTGTAGACGAGGATCTTGGTGCGGGCCACCGGGGCGCCCATCAGGGCCGCCGCGTCCTCGTTGCCGCCGACCGCGTACACGTGCTGCCCGAAGCGGGTGCGGCGCAGCACGATCGCGCCGGCGACGAACAGCAGCAGCGTGATCCACACCGGGTTGCCGACGCCGAACGTCTTGCCCTGGCCCAGCTCGGCGAGGACGGAGTCCTTGCCGATCAGGTAGGTGTCGGCGCCCTCGTCGGTGAGGGACAGCATCAGGCCGCGCGCGCCGAGCATGGCGGCCAGGGTGACGATGAACGGCGCGAGGCGGGAGCGGGCCACGAGGAGCCCGTTGACCACGCCGATCAGGCCGCACACCGCGAGCGGCAGCAGCAGCGCGACGAAGGTGCCGTGCCGGGAGCCCCAGGCGGCCAGCACGCCGCCGAGCGCGAACAGGGAGCCGACCGAGAGGTCGATGCCGCCGGTGATGATGACGAAGGTCATGCCGAGGGCGACGACGGCGAGGAAGGCCGAACTGGTGGCCATGTTGCCGAGGTTGTCGCCGGTGGCGAAGGAGTCGAAGCTGAACGACGCCACCAGGGAGACGATGACCAGGACGGCCAGCGCGCCGTGCTGCTGGACCAGGGCGCTCAGCCGCTCGGAGCGGGCGGAGCCGGCCGGCGCGGTCTCGCCGGTGGGTTCGTTGCTCGCGGTGGTCACGGGTGAGTCCGTGTTCGTGACGGTCATCGCTTCCCCCGTCCCCGTGCCGCGTAGACCGCGCACACGATCACTATGGCCTGGGCGATCTGGGTCCACGAGGGCGGCAGATCGTGCTTGATGAGGGTGGCGGTGAGCAGCTGGATGAGGACGGCGCCGGCCACGGTGCCGCCGATGTTGACCCGGCCGCCGGTGAGCGGGGTGCCGCCGACGACCACCGCGGTGATGGCGGACAGCTCCATCAGGTTGCCCAGCGAGGTCGGGTCGCTGGCCTGGAGCCGGGCGGTGGCGAGCACGCCGGCCACGGCCGCGAGCAGCGCGCTGACGACGTAGACGATGATCAGGACGCGGCGCACCGGCAGGCCGGCGAGCTGGGCGGCCGGGCGGCTGTCGCCGATGGCGAGGAGCTGGCGCCCGAAGGTGGTGCGGCGCACCACGAAGGCCACCAGGAAGGCCAGTGCGGCGGCGATGAGGATCAGGTACGGGATCCCCACGATGTCGCCGGAGCCGAGGTCGGCCAGGGTCGGGTTGCGCAGGTCCTTCAGCTGCGGCAGCAGCACCAGGGCGATGCCCCGGCCGCCGACCATGAGGGCCAGGGTGGCGACGATGGGCTGCACGCCGATGAACGCGACCAGCGCCCCGTTGGCGAGGCCCACGCCGGCCGCGAACACCGCGACGATCAGCAGGGTGGGCAGCAGCCCGTAGCCGAGGTAGAGGGCGGTGACGGCGGCCGCCAGCGCCATCACGGCGCCCACCGACAGGTCGACGCCCTCGGTGCCGATGACCAGGGCCATGCCGAGCGCGACGATGATGACGGGGGCGACCTGCACGGCCTGGGTGCGGAAGTTCTCCACCGACAGGAAGTGCGGGGTGATGGCGATGTTGACGATCAGGAGCAGGGCGACGCCCGCGTAGACCCCGTACGTCTGGAGCCATTGCAGGATGCGGGCCTTGTCGAGGGCGACTCCCCCGGCGGTGGCTTCAGCCATCGGTGGCCGCCTCCTTCACCGTGGTGACCGCGGTGACGGCGTGCCCGCCCCGGGGCGCCGCGGGGGCGTCGCCTGCGATGGTGCGCATCAGCTTGTCCTCGGTGACGTCCTCGCCGGTCAGCTCGCCGACGACGGCTCCGTCCTTCAGTACGACCACGCGGTCGGACCCTTCGATCAGTTCCTCCAGGTCGGAGGAGATGAGCAGGACGCCCAGGCCGTCGGCGGCCAGTTCGTCCACGAGCTTCTGCACCTCGGCCTTGGCACCGACGTCGATGCCCCGGGTGGGCTCGTCGAGCAGCAGGACCTTGGGGTTCATCGCCAGCCAGCGGGCGAGCAGCACCTTCTGCTGGTTGCCGCCGGAGAGTTCGCCGACCTTCTGGTGCGGGGAGGACGCTTTGATGCGCAGCCGCTCGATGAAGGTGTCCACGATGGCGTCGACGCGGGCCTCGGAGACCAGGCCGAAGCGGGAGAGGCGGGGCAGCACGGCGAGGGCGATGTTCTCGCGGACCGACAGGCCGGGCACGATGCCCTCGCTCTTGCGGTCCTCGGGGAGGAGGCTGACGCCGGCCCGGATCGCGGCCGGGGTGGAGCCGCCGCGCAGCGGCACGCCGGCCACCGTGACATTGCCCGAACGCAGCGCCAGGGCGCCGGAGATGGCCTTCGCCGTCTCGGTGCGCCCGGAGCCGAGCAGCCCGCCGAGGCCGACGACCTCGCCGGGGCGGATGGTCACCGACACGCCGTGCAGCCGGTGCGGGACGTCGAGGTCCTCGGCGGCCAGCACGGGAGCCGCGTCGGCGGCGTGGTGGTCGCCGCTGAACTTGGTGAGGCCCTCGGCGCGGACCTCGCCCAGTTCGCGGCCGAGCATGGTGGAGACCAGGGCGAGGCGGTCGAGGTCGGCGAGCCTGCCGTGGTGGACGCGGCGGCCGTCGCGGAGCACGGTGACCGTCTCGCACACGGCGTACAGCTCGTCCAGGCGGTGGCTGACGTAGACCACGGCGATGCCGTCGTCGCGCAGCCGGCGGATGACCGAGAACAGGGTCTCGACCTCGCGGGGTTCGAGGGAGGAGGTCGGCTCGTCCATGATGACGACCCGCGCCTCGGTGGCGACGGCCCGGGCGAGGGCGACCATCTGCTGGGCGCCGACGCCGAGGGTGCGCAGCGAGCGGCGGACGTCGACGCGGACGCCGTACTCGGCGAGCACCCGCTCGGCCTCGCGGTTCATCCGGGCGAAGTCCAGCAGGCCGAGGCGGGTGCGCGGTTCGCGGCCGAGGAAGAGGTTGCGGGCCACGCTCAGCAGCGGGATGAGGTTGACCTCTTGGTAGATGGTCGAGATCCCGGCCTTCTGCGCCTCCAGGGGGGTGGCGAAGGAGACCTTGCCGCCCTGGAAGGTGATGTCTCCCGCGTCCGGCCGGTAGACGCCGGTGAGGAGCTTGATGAGGGTCGACTTGCCGGCGCCGTTCTCGCCGATCAGCGCGTGGACCTCACCGGCGTGCAGGGTGAGGTCGACGTCGTCCAGGGCCCGGACGCCGGGGAAGGTCTTGCTCAGCCCGCGGACGGCGAGGACTTCGGCGGGGGGTGCCACCTGTGCCTCCAGGAAGTGTGCGTGTGGGTGAGGCGGGCGGGGGCCCGTGCCGGACGGGCCCCCGGTCGGGATCAGTACGCCTTGCCGATGTCCTGCTTGGCGTTGTCCGCGTTGTAGGCGCTGTCCTCGATGATGATGTCCTGCGCGACTTCCTTGCCCTGGGTGAAGGTGTCCAGGGTCTGGAAGGCGAGCGGGCCGAAGCGCGGGTTGGACTCGATGACGCCGCTGATCCAGCCGTCGGCGATGCCCTGGACGGCGTTGCGGGTGCCGTCCACGGTGACGATCTTGACGTCGCCGGCCTTCTTGCCGGCGCCCTTCAGGGCGGCGACGGCGCCGAGGCCCATCTCGTCGTTCTCGGCGTAGACGCCCTTGATGCCGGGCTTGGACTGGATGAGCTGCTCGGTGACCTGCTGGCCCTTCTCGCGCGCGAAGTCGCCGGTCTGCTCGAAGACCACCTTCAGGTCGGGGGCCTTGGCGGCGATCTGGTCCTTGAAGCCCTTGGTGCGCTCGGTGGTGACGTTGTTGCCGGCCGCGCCGAGCAGGATCGCCACCTCGCCCTTGCCGCCGGTGGCCTCGATCATCTGATCCGCGGCGCGCTTGCCCTGCCCGACGAAGTCGGAGGCGATGAAGGAGACGTAGTCCTTGCAGGCGGTGGCGTTGATCTTGCGGTCGATGGTGACGATCGGGACCTTCTTGGCGGCGGCGGCCTGGAGCACCGGGTCCCAGCCGTCGGAGTTGAGCGGGGCGATCACCAGCAGGTCGGCGCCCTTGGCGAGCAGGTCCTGCACGTCGCTGATCTGCTTGGAGAACTGCGACTGGGCGTTGGCCGTCAGCAGCTTCACGCCGCGCTTCTTCGCCTCGTCCTTGATGGACTGCGTCTCGGCGATGCGGAAGGGGTTGGCCTCCTTCTCCGACTGGGAGAAGCCGACGGTGGCGCCCTTGAGGTCAAGCTTCTTGGCGCCGTACGCGTCGACGGTGCAGCTCTTGCTGCCCGCCTTCGGCGTGGCGACCTTCTGACCGGCGTCGGCCGCGGACGCGGAGGACTTGGTGTCGTCCGACCCGTCGTCCTCCGACTTCGCGCAGGCGGAGGCGGTCAGCGCGACCGCGGCGGCCAGGGCCACGGCCGCGGGGCGGGCGAAGTGACGAGGACGGTGAGAGCTGCGCTGCATGGTGACCCCGATCCGGGTGACGCGGAGAGCTGAGAAGGGTTGAGGGGAGCGGACAGGCGGTGCCACGAGCGGGAACGGCGTTTCTCCCCCGGCACGAGACGTTGTCACGTCCGCCGCAAGGAGGTTTTTACATCGTTGGAAGAGTGCTGTAAACCCCCTGTGCACAACCTGCGGGCACGGCGGGGCCCGGCGGGCGTCCCTTGACGCTCCCGGAGGCGGGCGACAGGATGGCCACGGGAGTTGACAACGTTGTCGAGATGGAGTGCCGGCATGTATGACGAAGACCCTGTGCCGGGTGTCGCCCTGGCCGCCGCGCCGGGATCGCTGGCGGGCGCCGACCTGACGGGCCTCGACCTGGAGGGCATCACCCTCGCCGGCCGCGACCTGAGCGGGGCGCGCCTGGAGTCGGCGCATCTCGCCGCCGCCGACCTGGGCGGCGCCCGGCTGGTCGGGGCGGTACTGCGCTGCGCCGACCTGAGCGACGCGGTGCTGGCGGGGGCGGTGCTGCGGGACGCGTGCCTGTGCGGGGCGGATCTGTGGGGGGCGGACCTGTCCGGGGCGGATCTGCGGGGGGCGTGCCTGGAGGGGACGTGTCTGGAGGGGGCGGCGCTGTAGGGGTGGGCGGGGGTGCGGGGGGGCCGCCGCGTGGGCGCGGATCGCCGTACGGGGTCTGCCGGTACGGGGCCCGTCCGTAGGGGATTCGGCTGTACGGGACCCGGTTGTACGGGGCCCGCCCGTGGGGGACTCGGCTGCACCGGACCCGCCAGCACGGGGCCCGCCCGCAGGGCACCCGGCTGTACCGGACCCACCGGCACGGGGCCCGCCCGTAGGGGGCCCGGCTGTGCCGGGCCTTCCAACACGGGGCCCACCCGCAGGGCACCCGGCTGTGCCGGACCCAGCAGCACGGGGCCCGCCCGTGAGGGACCCGGCTGCACGGGGCCGCCCGGTGCCGTGCCGCGTTCCTCTCGGCCCTGACCCGCCGTCAGGCGCCCGCACGGTGGCCCAGGGTGCTTTCCCGGGCGACCAGGCGGTGGGCCGCCCAGACCCGGCGGGGGTCGGGGGCCGCCTCGGCGGCGAGGCGGGCGAGTACCGACTCCACCGCGAGGCGCCCGATGGCCTCCTTGTCCGGCGATACGGAGGTGAGGGTCACCGCGCCGAAGCGCCCCTCGATGACGTCGTCGAAGCCGACCACGGCGATGTCCTCGGGGACCCTGAGGCCCCGCTCGTGCAGCACCCGCATCGCACCGATGGCCATCGGGTCGTTGTAGGCGAACACCGCGTCGGGGCGGCGCCCGCTCTCCAGGATGCGGGTCATGGCCGCCGCGCCGTCCGCGTGGCCCCAGCCGTCGGTCGCGGCCACCAGACCGGCGTCAGCGGCGAGTCCGGCGGCGGTCAGCTCCTCCCGCCAGCCCCGCACCCGGAGTTGCGCGGGCTCGCTGCGGCCTCGCCGGGCCCCGATGAAGGCCACCTCGCGGCGGCCGAGGTCGAGCAGGTGCCGGACCGCGCCGCGGGCGGCGGCGACGTTGTCGATGGCGATGTGGTCGTAGGGCAGGCCGTAGTCCCGCTCGCCGAGCAGCACCAGCGGCACGTTCTCGTCCCGGTCGCACAGGTCCTCGGCCTCCAGCTCGATGGGGCTGAGGATGAGCCCGTCGATGACCCGCGCCCGGAACCCCTGGCTGACCAGCAGCTCCTGCTCGCGACGCCCGCCGGTGTGGTCGAGCAGCACGATGTAGTCGTGCTCGGCGGCGGTGTCCACGACGGCGGCGGCCAACTCGGCGAAGTAGGGGTTGCCCAGCTCCGGCAGGGCGAGCGCGATGATGCCGGTGCGGCCCTTGCGCAGGTGCCGGGCGGCCAGGTTGGGGCGGTAGCCGAGCACGTCGATGGAGCGCTGGACGCGCTCGCGCATCGCGGGGGTGACGTGCTGGTAGTTGTTCACCACGTTGGAGACGGTCTTGATGGAGACCCCCGCGTGCGCGGCGACGTCCTTGAGGCTGACCCGCACGGCATTCCCTTCCGGAGCGGCCCGAAATCGGGTGTCGGAGCGGGTCAGGTGCGGTGACCGTGAGCCGTGCGCCGAGCCCCTGCATGTTGGTTTACAACGTTATACAGCGCTGTTATACATGCGTGTCCTCCGCAGTGACAAGGTAGTCGACGGGGCGGCGGGGAGCGGTGCGCCGGGGCGGTGAGCGAGGCCGCCCGGACCGGGGTACGCACCGCGGGCGCCGCCCGCCGGTCACCGGGCGAGGCGGCCGCGCAGCTCGGCCGGTGTCAGGTCTCCCGGCCGGTGCCGCGCCCGCGCGGCGGCGCGGGCCAGGGCGGTGAGATCGGCGTTGACCGGGGCGCTCAGGCCGAGCCTGCGGGCCATCAGGACGATCTCTCCGTTCAGGTAGTCGGTCTCGATGTTGCCGGTGCCGCGCGTCAGCGACTGCCAGGAGGAGCCGCCGAGTCGCGCCGGCTCACCGGGGATCTCGCGCACCTCCAGGTCGGCCCGGGCCGCGCGTGCCTCGTCCTCGCCGGGCAGCACGACGCCGGCCGCGGCCAGCACGGCGCGGGCCTCGGACCGGGCGGCCTCCAGGACGTCCTCGGCGCCCGAGGTGTCGCCCAGCAGCGCCTGCAGCACGTTCCCGAGGTTGGCCAGCAGCTTCGCGTACTTCCACGGCATCACGTCGTCCGGGAGGAGCACGCGCAGGTCCGCGGCGTCCGCGTCCGCCACGAGGTCGTCCAGGAACGCCCCCTCCCCCTGCTCCCGGGCGCCGCCGTAGCGGCCGACATGGAAAATGCCGCGCACCGGGACACCGCGCACGAGCACCTCGCCCGGGTCCGTCATGACCGTCGGGCACCACACGCACACCCCGAAGACGCGGGAGAAGCGGCGCAGCGCGATGTCCTCGGCCGCCACCCCGTTCAGCGCGGTCAGCAGGGGCAGCAGGTCGCCCGCCCGCCCGGCGTTCCGTCCGGTCCCGTCGTGCACCGGCACGTCGGCCCACTGCTCGACGGCCGCCTCGGCCTGCTGGGTCTTGACCGTGAGCAGCAGCACGTCGTCCGTCGTCAGCCGCACCTGCTCCGGCCCCGTCACCACCGGGACCGGCACCGTCCACGCGCCGTCCGGGCAGCGCAGCCGGAGGCCCTTCGCGGCGGCCACCCGGGCGTGCTCACCCCGGGCGACGAGCAGGACCTCGCGGCCCGCACGCGCCAGGAGACCTCCCATCGCGCTGCCCACCGCGCCGGCACCCACCACCACGTAACGCCGCATCCTCGCCCCCTCCTCGACGGTCGTCCCCTCCATGGTCGCCGCTCAGACCTCG
Source organism: Streptomyces sp. NPDC048182 (assembly GCF_043202555.1). Taxonomy (NCBI): domain Bacteria; kingdom Bacillati; phylum Actinomycetota; class Actinomycetes; order Kitasatosporales; family Streptomycetaceae; genus Streptomyces; species Streptomyces sp. NPDC048182. The sequence goes on from NZ_JBIDAQ010000015.1 coordinate 115,943, forward strand.
GTGGAGTCGCCCCAGGCGAGAGTTTTCAACGGGACGCCGGTCAGACCGTCCTTGCCGAGGAACATGGCGGCCGAGTTCTGGCCGAGTTCGCTGAGCATCAGCTCGTGGATCTGGAGGGTGCGGCCGGGGCGCACCGCGCGGACGAAGTCGGCGGCCTCGCCGAACTTGGTCCACGGACCGCTGGTCGGCACCAGCAGGGTCTCCACGGGGGTGTCCGGCACGTGGTACGAGTCGCCGGGGTGGAAGACGCGGTCGGCCACGAGGAAGCCGACGTTCTGCACCAGCGGGATGTCCGCGTGGATGAGCGCGTGCTGCTCACCGTGGACGGCGACGTCGAAGCCCGCGGCCTGGAAGCGGTCGCCCGCCGTGACGGCCACGGCCTGCTCGCCCAGCTTCGCGGCCACCTCCGCGGTGGTGTGGACGGTGAGGTCGGGGCGCTTGGCCAGCTCCGCCCGCAGGGCGTTCTCGTCGATGTGGTCGAAGTGCTCATGGGTCACCAGGACCGCGTCGGCGCGGGTGAGCAGCTCGGCCGCGTTCGGCGTGAAGGCGCCGGGGTCGATCAGCAGCGTGCGGTCGCCGTCGGTGAGGGTGACGCAGGCGTGGGCGTACTTGGTGAGGCGCACGGGCTTCTTCTCTCTCTCGTCCCGCCGGTTCTTCTCGTCGCACCGGCCGGGGAAGATGTACAGCAGCATTGTATATTTTACCGATGGACGTGAACCACGAGGACATCGCGGAGGAGCTGCGCCGCTCGATCGGCCGCTTCGTGCGCGCCGTTCGCGCCCGTGCCGACACCGTGCCGCCGCTGCACGCCTCAGCGCTGGGCACGCTCGACCGCGAGGGCCCGCGGACGATAGCCGCCCTGGCCGCCGCGCACCGGGTGAAGCACCAGAGCATGAGCCGCACCGTCGCCGCGCTGGAGGCGGCCGGCCTCGTCAGCCGCTCCCGCAGCCCGCACGACGGGCGCTCCTTCCTCATCGCGCTCACTCCGGCGGGCGTCCGAGCACTCGAGGGCGACCGGCGCACGCGCCGCCGCTGGGTGGCCGGGACCATCGCCGAGCGGCTGACCCCGGACGAGCGACGCATGCTGCTCGCCGTCCCGGACCTGCTCGACCGCCTCTCGGACGCCGCCGAGCAGCCGGCCACGCCCCGGCCGGGGGCGACGGGGTCCACCGCGGAGCGCTAGTCCTCCGGCCCGTCACCGATCGTCGGGGCCGGTCCACCGGGTGGCGGCGACCACCTCGCGGGCGAGGTCGGGGACGGACCGGCCGTCGGTGGCGATCCGCACGGCGTCCGCGGGGGCCCGTTCGTCCAGCAGGCGCGCCTTGCGCACGCTGCCGCGTAGCTCGTGCTCCAGTTCCGAGCCGCGCTCGCGGCCGGTCAGGCGGGCCCGGGCCGTCGCGTCGGACGCGGTGAGCAGGACGCGCACGATCCGCACCTCCTCCCCCATGGCCCGCCGGAACATGCCGGCGGTCTCCGGCAGCACGCTGACGGTGTTCGTGTAGACCAGTCGCCGGCATCCGGTCCGGGCGAGGTTGGCCCACAGCGCCGCCAGGTTGGCCTCGGTGAGCCGGGACCGGTCGGGGTCGTCCGCGGGGGCGGGGTGCACCTGGCCCAGGTAGTCGCCTTCGAGCACGGCGTGCGGCATGTCGCGGGCCCGCAGCAGCGCGGAGACCTCCCAGGCCACGCTGGTCTTGCCGACTCCGGCGCGACCGCCGATGAGCAGTGCCTCCGTGGGTGTCGTCATGCGGGCATCGTGACAGCCGGGCCCGGGACCGAGCCCCTCTTTTTCTCCGGCGCCGGCGCCCGGCGGCACGCGTTCCCCGGCACGCCCTCCCCGGCGCTCGGGCCGTGCCGCGCCGGACATGACGAAGGCAGGGAGTACGCAACTCCCTGCCACTATCAACCTATAGCGCACCGGGGGGCTTGCGGCAAGGCCCCCGTCCTGCCGCACACTCGGCGGCCGAGAGCCGGAAACTGCTTAGCCGAGGGGGCGCCGCGTGCGCGTGCTGTTGATGACTTGGGGATCGCGCGGGGATGTCGAACCGCTGGCGGCGCTGGCGGTGGCGCTGCGCGGACGGGGTGCGGAGGCGCGGGTCTGCGCGCCGCCGGACGAGGAGTTCGCGGCGCTGCTGGCACGGGCCGGCGTGCCCCTGGTGCCGCTCGGCCCGACGGTGCGGTCGGTGGTCGCCGGGCCGACCCCGCCGAACGCGCGGGACGCCCTGCGGCTCGCCCCCGAACTGGTCGCCGCGCGGTTCGCCACGCTCGGCGCGGCGGCCGAGGGGTGCGACGCGGTGCTGGCGACGGGGCTGATGCCGGCCGGCGCGCGGGACGTGGCCGAGAAGCTGGGCATTCCCTACGTCCTCGCCTGCTTCCACGTCCTCGGGCTCCCGTCCCGGCACTTCCGCCCGGGGGCGCGGCCGGGCACGCCCTCCCCGGCGGAGGAGACCGACCACCGGGTGCTGTGGGAACAGGACGCCCAGCGGGTGAACGCCCTGTACGGCGGGGCGCTCAACGACCACCGCGCGGCGCTCGGCCTGCCCCCGGTGGACAACGTCCGCGACCACGTCCTCACCGACCGGCCGTGGCTGGCGGCGGACCCGGTGCTGTGTCCGTCCCGGGGCCTGACGGAGCTGGACCCCGTCCAGACCGGAGCGTGGATCCTGCCCGACGAACGCCCGCTGCCGGCCCGGCTCGAGGCGTTCCTCGCGGCCGGCGAACCGCCGGTGTACGTCGGCTTCGGCAGCATGGCCGCGCACGCCCCGCAGGACATCGCGCGGGTGGCCACTCAGGCGGGCCGCGCCCTCGGCCGCCGCGTCCTGCTGGCCTCGGGCTGGGCCGGCCTGGCGGCGGTCGACGACGCGGACGACTGCCTCGTCGTCGGCGAGGTCAACCAGCAGGCGCTGTTCGGCCGGGTGGCCGCCGTCGTCCACCACGGCGGCGCGGGCACCACGACCACCGCGGCCCGCGCCGGGGCACCCCAGGTGCTGGTCCCCCGGATCGCGGACCAGCCCTACTGGGCCACCCGCGTGGCCGACCTCGGCATCGGCGCGGCCCACCACGACCGCACCCCGACCGTCGCCTCACTGACGGCGGCACTGTCGAGGGCCCTCGCCCCGGAGACCCGCGCACGGGCGGGCGCCGTGGCCGGCACGGTCCGCGCGGACGGCGCGGGGGTGGCGGCGGACCTGCTGCTCCGCACGATCACCGAGCACAGGTCACCCGTAGCGGTCGAGCACCCGTAGCGGTCGGGGCCGACCGCCCTCCCTGGAGCGGTCGGAAGACCTGGCCCGCGCCTCAGGACGAGCGCCGGTTGAGGTACGCCTCCAGTGCCGCGGCGCCCGTCAGCAGGGCCCGGCCCCGGGTGGACAGGCGGGCCCGCCACTCCCGCAGGGCGGATTCCAGCGGGGCCAGGCCGCCGGCCGAGCGGACCTGGGTGATCAGGGGGGCGATCTGGTCCAGCAGGTAGCCGCCGCGGCGGAGTTGGCGGGTCAGCCGGGCGTCCCGTACGGCGGCGCTGCCGTAGACGCGGTAGCCGGTGTGCGGGTCGCGGTGCGGGTGGACCAGGCCGGCGCGTTCCCATTTGCGGAGCGTGGCGGGGCGGATGCCGAGCCTGCCGGCCAGCGGGCCGATGAAGGTGTCGCCCGGCGCGGCCGGTGCGGGCGCCGAGGCGGGGTCGCGGTCGAGGTCTCGCAGGGCGTCCTCCACCGCCTGGAGGGTGCGCCGGTCCTCCAGGAGTTGGGCGTGGGTCTCGTCCACGAGACGGAGGGCCTCGTCCTCCGCGCCCCGGTTCACCGCCCGCAGCACCGACGCCGCCGTCTGGTGGCCGTGGCCGGGCACCAGGGCGAGGAACGCGCGCAGGGCCTCGGCGTGCAGCGGGGTGTAGGCGCGGTAGCCGCTGGGGGTGCGCTCGGCGGGCGGGAGGATGCCGGCCTCCTCGTAGTTCCGTACCGCCTGCGTGGACAAACCGTGCCCGCGGGCCAGGTCGACGGGCCGGAGGTGTTCGCGGCTTTGAGGGTTTCGCACCATGAGCGCGAGGATAGTCGGGCTGAGTTTCAACCGTAGGTTCAACGATAGCGTTGAGACATGGCTACCGACACCACCGCCGACCTCGCACCGGCCGCCCGCTCCGTCGACGCCGCGACCGTCATGGGGCTGCTGCCGGCCCGGCCCCGCGTGCTCGCCCTCGGCGAGCCCACGCACGGCGAGGACATGCTCCTCGACCTCCGCAACGACCTCTTCGGGCAGTTGGCCGAGCGGGAGGGTTACCGGACGATCGCTCTGGAGAGCGACTGCCTGCGGGGGCTGATCGTGGACGACCACGTGGTCTCGGGCACCGGCACCCTGGACGACGTCATGGCGCGCGGCTTCAGCCACGGCTTCGGCGACTCGGCCGCCAACCGCGCGCTCGTGCGCTGGATGCGGGCGTACAACGAGACCCGGCCCCCGGCCGAGCGGCTCCGCTTCGCCGGGCTGGACGGACCGCTGGAGATCACCGGCGCCGCGAGCCCCCGGCAGGCCCTCACCGCGCTCCACCGCCACCTCGCCGACCGGGTCGAGGCGGGCCTGCTGCCCTGCGACGCGGAGACGCTCGACCGGCTGCTCGGCGCCGACGAGCGGTGGACCGAGCCCGACGCGATGACCGACCCGGGGCGTTCCGCGGGGCGGTCGGCCGACGCGGAGCGGCTGCGGCTGCTGGCCGACGAGTTGGTGGCGCTGCTCGGCACGCGGACGCCGGAGCTGCTCGCGGCGGGGACGCGGGACGACTGGGAGCGGGCCGGGCTGTACGGGCGCACCGCCGTGGGGTTGCTGCGCTACCACCACGCCATGGCCGACCCGTCACCGGCCCGCATGACCCGCCTGCTGGGGCTGCGGGACCTGATGATGGCCGACAACCTCCTCGCACTGGCCGACCGGAGCCCGGTCCTGGTGCACGCGCACAACAGCCACCTCCAGCGCGAGAAGAGCACGATGCGCATGTGGGGCCACACCCCGGTGGAGTGGTGGAGCGCCGGCGCCCTCGCGCACGCCCGGCTGGGGACGGCGTACGCCTTCCTGGCCACGGCCCTCGGCACGATCGAGCACCGGGGTGTGGGCACTCCCCCGCCGGACACCCTGGAGGGCGTTCTCCACGCGCTCCCGAAGGACGCCTGCCTGGTCGACGCCGCCCGCCTGGCCGCAGCCCTCGGCGGGGCCGTCCCGCGGGAGTCGCCGTGGTTCGGCTACGCCCCGCTCGACCCGGCCCGGCTGACCCGCGTCGACGGGGTCGTGTACGTCAGGGACGTTCCCCGGCGTTGAACGTCCAGCGCGTGTGGGTGTAGACGCCGTCGTTCCGGCCGAAGCCGTACGCCGTGGTCGGCGCCACCGCGAAGACCAGGTCCCGGCCGTCGCGGAGCCCCTCCCCGAGGCCGTGGAAGGTCCCCTCGGGCGAGGTGATGTGCTCGCCGTACTTCGCCTCGAACGCGGCGCTCACCTCCTCCAGGGCCGCCGGGTCCGTGACCCGCTCCGCGCGGCCCTCGACCACCAGGTCGAGCCCCTGGGTGAGCGCGTTGCCCCCGGTGGTGAGCGCGCAGTGCGGGTCGTGGGCGAGGTTGCGGGCCTTCTGCTCGTCCCTGCCGGTGCAGAAGTGCAGCGCCTCCCCGTGCCAGACGGCGATCAGGGGGGTGACGTGCAGGTGGCCGTCCGGGCGCACGGTGGACACCCAGAAGATCTCCGCGCCCGCCATCTCCCGCAACGCCTCGGCCCACTCGGTGGGGGCGGCGTCACGGGCTCCCGGGCGGGGCTGGAGCGCGGAGCTGTAGCGGGCGTCGAGTTCGGTGGTGGGGTTGTCGGCGAGTTCGTGTGACGTCATGGCGGATCCCCTCTCTCTCCTCTCCAGTGTCGACCGTCCGGGGGCTCGGAACTCATCGCCGCGCCAGTCCGGGGTCACCGGCGTCCGGCATCACCCGCGTCCGGGGGCACCCCGGCCTCCCGGCACCGGCCCTCCGCGCCGCCCGGCCGGGAGCCCTTCCCGCCCCCACCGATGGGGGACCCTCTCCCGCCCCCACCGGTGCGGGAGCCCCCTTCGCCCCCGTGACGGCAAGGCCCGCGCCGCTCAGCCGCCCGAGCTCTCCCGCACGATCAGCCGGTGCCCCGCCGTCTCGTCGCGGGCCGGTCCCCCGGCCGGGTCCTCCACCCGGTCCAGGAGCAGCCGGACCGCGCGGCGGGCGATGCCCGGTTTGTCGGGGGCGACGGTGGTGAGGGAGGGGACGCTGAAGCGGGTGGCCTCGATGCCGTCGAAGCCGACCACGTCCAGGTCGGCGGGGACCGACCAGCCGTCCTCGTGCAGGGCGCGCACCGCGCCGAGGGCGAGGTGGTCGTTGAGGCAGAGCAGGGCGTCGGGGGGCGAGGGGCGCCGCATCAGGGCGCGGGCGGCCTTCGCGCCGTCGGCCCAGCGGAAGGCGGGCACCGGCAGCACCAGGTCGTCGGCGACCGGGACGCCCGCCGCGACGAGGGCCTGCCGGTGGCCGGCGGTGCGCAGCCGGCGGGTGTTCTGCGGGCCGTGCGTCTCACCGCCGACCACCGCGATGCGGCGGCGGCCCCGGGCGAGCAGGTGGGCGGTGGCCTCGCGGGCCGCGGCCACGTTGTCGATGGCGACGTGGTCGGCGGTGCCTGAGGGGTCGTTCTCGCCGAGCAGCACCAGCGGCAGCCGGGTGTCGCGGCCGGCCAGGTCGCGGGGGTGCAGGGCCAGCGGGGAGAGGATCACGCCGTCGGTGAACTGGGCGTCGAAGCCGCGCACGGCGGCCAGTTCCTTCTCGCGCCGGCCGCCGGTCTCCACCAGGAGCGTGGTGCTGCCAAGCCGCTCGGTCTCGGCCATGACGTGCCGGGCCAGCTCGGCGAAGTAGGCGACGTCCAGGTCGGGCACCGCGAGCGCGATCATGCCCGTGCGGCCCCGGCGCAGCTGGCGGCCGGCGATGTTGACCCGGTAGCCGAGGGCGTCGATGGCCTCGCGGACCACGGTCCGGGTGCGCTCGGAGACGTGCTCGTAGTCGTTCAGGACGTTCGACACCGTCTTCGGGGAGACGCCCGCGTACGCCGCGACGTCCTTGATCCTCGGCCTGCCCATGCTGTGCTTCGCTCTCCTCGCCGTCCTCGGGATCGTAACCGCAGCTCCGGCGCGAGAAGTCGGCCACCCGCGCGCGCCCGGCGAACGCATCGCGAACGCACGGCCGAACACATTTCGCCGCCGGCATTTACATCGATGTAATCGTGTGGTCGCATAAGCCCGTACCGAGCGCCCCACCACGGGCACCAGCACAAACCCCGCACCACAAGGAGCAGCATGAGCATGCCCCTGCCCGCGAACCGGACGGACGTCCCGCGTCCGGAGTACCCCCGGCCGCAGTTCGTCCGCGACGAGTGGCTGAATCTGAACGGCCGCTGGCAGTTCGAGGTGGACCGCGGCGACAGCGGCCTGGAGCGCGGGCTGCGCGAGCGGGAGCCGGCGGGCGAGATCACCGTGCCGTTCTGCCCGGAGTCGGAGCTGTCGGGGGTCGGCGAGACGGACTTCCTGGAGGCCGTCTGGTACCGGCGCACCGTGACCGTCCCGGCCGAGTGGGCCGGCTCCGACGTGCTGCTGCACTTCGGCGCCGTCGACCACGACGCGACGGTCTGGGTCAACGGGACCGAGGTGGCCCGCCACCGGGGCGGCTTCACCCCCTTCACCGCCGAGCTGCGCGGCGTCGCCGCCCCCGGCGAGGAGGCGGTGATCGTGGTGCGCGCCCGGGACAGCCGGCACGGCCTCCAGGCGCGCGGCAAACAGGCCACCTGGTACGCCAACACGCACTGCCACTACACCCGGACCACCGGCATCTGGCAGACCGTGTGGCTGGAGCCGGTGCCGGCGGCCGTGCGGCTCAAGCGCCCGCGCGTCACGCCCGACCTGGGCTCGGGCGCCTTCCACGTCGAGCTGCCGGTGACCGCCAACCTGCCCGGCCACCGGGTGCGCGCGGTGCTCTCCGACGCCCGCGGCGAGGTGGTGAGCGCAGCCGCCCGCGCCGACCTGGACCTCGCCCCCAAGCTGGTGCTCACCGTGCCCGAGGACCGGGTGCGCCCCTGGTCGCCCGCCGACCCGCACCTGTACGACCTGCGCCTGGAACTCCTCGACGCCGAGGGCGCGGTGGTGGACGCGGCCAGCTCGTACGCCGGGCTGCGCTCGGTCGCCCTGCGCGGCAAGCGGGTGCTGCTCAACGGCGAGCCCCTCTTCCAGCGCCTCGTCCTCGACCAGGGCTACTACCCGGACGGCCTGATGACCGCCCCCACCGACGCCGACCTGGTCCGCGACATCGAGCTGGGCATCAGGGCCGGCTTCAACGGGGCCCGGCTGCACCAGAAGGTGTTCGAGGAGCGCTACCTCTACCACGCCGACCGGCTCGGCTACCTGGTGTGGGGCGAGTTCGGCGACTGGGGCTGCGAGAGCGGCGTGCGCGACGACAACCAGCGCCCCGACGCCTCCTACGTCGCCCAGTGGCTGGAGGCCCTGGAGCGGGACCACTCCCACCCGTCGATCATCGGCTGGTGCCCGCTGAACGAGACGTACCAGCACCTGCACGACCGGATCACGCAGCTGGACGACGTCACCCGGGCGATGTTCCTGGCCACCAAGCTCGCCGACCCGAGCCGTCCCGTCATCGACGCCTCCGGCTACGCGCACCGCGTGGCGGAGACCGACGTGTACGACTCGCACTGCTACGAGCAGGACCCGCGCGCCTTCGCCAAGACCATGGCCGGGCTCGCCGAGGACCGCCCGTACGTCAACGCGGGCCCGGACGGGCGCACCTGGTCGCTGCCCTACCGCGGACAGCCGTACTTCTGCTCCGAGTTCGGCGGCATCTGGTGGGACCCCGCGGCGGCGGCCACCGCGGCCGGCGACGAGACCGGCAGCTCCTGGGGGTACGGCGAACGGCCGCGCAGCGCCGCCGAGTTCACCGAGCGCTTCACCGGCCTGGTGGACGTGCTGCTCGACGACCCGGACATGTTCGGCTACTGCTACACGCAGCTCACGGACGTCTTCCAGGAACGCAACGGCGTCTACGCCTTCGACCGCAGCGAGAAGCTCGACACCGCCGTCCTGCACCGGGCCCAGACCCGCCCGGCGGCCTCCGAGTCCCGCACGCCCGCGCCCTGATCCGCCCCCGACGACGCACAACGACGTGAGGTAAGGAAGGTAGAGCCATGGCCGACCTGTCCCGACGGAGGATGCTGCGGGCCTCGCTCGCCTCGGCCGCCGTGCTGCTCGGCGGCGGGGCCCTGGGCGCCTGCGGTTCCGCCGCGGCGGCCGGGGACCCCGGCACCGTGCGCCTGTGGGACCTGTTCAGCGGCGCCGACGGGGCCCTGCTGAACGAGCTGGTGGACACCGCCCGCCCGGACATGCCCGGCACCGACGTGGAGCGGACGGTGCTGGAGTGGGGCACCCCGTACTACACCAAGCTCGCCATGGCGTCGGCCGGCGGCCGGGGCCCGGACGTCGCGGTCGCCCACATGTCGCGGCTCGCCGGCTACGCGCCGCTCGGCCTGCTCGACCCCTGGGACACCGGCCTGCTCGCGGAGTTCGGCGTCCACGAGAGCGACTTCGCGCCGGCCGTCTGGGAGCGCACCCGGTACCGGGGGCAGACGTACGCGGTCCCGCTGGACACCCACCCCTTCATCGTGTTCTTCCATCCGGAGCCGGCCCGCAAGGCCGGGCTGCTGACCGGTGACGGCGCCCTGGACGCGGGGGCGTTCGACTCCCCCGAGCGCTTCCTGGCGGCGGGCCGGGAGCTGGCGAAGGCGTCCGGCGGGCAGGGCATCGACTTCGGCCACGTCAACGACTACGCGCAGGGCTGGCGGCTGTTCTACGGGCTGTACCGGCAGACCGGCAACGACTTCGAGCTGCCCGAGGGCGGGCCCGCCAAGGGCGACGTGGACGCCATGGCCGAGGTCATCTCCTTCATGGTGAAGCTGTTCGACGGCCGCACCAACCCGCGCCGCCACGACTACCCGGCGGCCATCGCCGCCTTCACCAACCGGCAGTCCGCGATGATCCTCTCCGGTGAGTGGGAGCTGGGCACCTTCCAGCAGGCCGACCCGAAGGTCGGGGCCGCCCCCTTCCCCACCGTCTTCGGCACGCCGGCCGTCTACGCCGACTCGCACTCCTTCGTGCTGCCCCGCCGCCACGACCCCGACGAGGCGCACCGCCGGCGCATCCACCAGGCGGTGGCGGCGATCCTCAAGGCCGGGCAGGTCTGGGCGCGGGCCGGGCACATCCCGGCGTACCAGCCGGTGACCCGTACCGCGGCCTACCGCGAACTCCAGCCGCAGGCGCGGTACGCGGGCGCCGCGGGGCACGTGGTGCTCGACCCGGCGGTGTGGTTCGCGGGCGCCGGGTCGGACTTCCAGACCGCCATGGCGCAGACGCTCCAGCGGGCCCTCCTCGACGGGCTGAGCCCGGACCGGACGGCCCGCGCCATGCTCGCGCGCTTCGACACCTTCCTCTCCCAGCCCAGCCCGGCCTGACCCGCCCGCCGTCCCGAAGGAGGCAGCATGTCCACCCCTCTCGCCCCGGGCGGGCTCGGCGCCCGGCTGCGCCGCGCCGTACCGCCGGGGCTGCTCCTCGCCCTGCCGTTCCTCGTCCTGTTCGCCCTGTTCATGGTGTGGCCGCTGGTCGAGGGCGCGTGGATGAGCCTGACCGACACCTCGCTGGCGAGCCAGGACCCGTCGTTCGTCGGTCTGGACAACTATTCGGAGGCGCTCGGCGACGCCGAGATGTGGCGCACCGTCGGGCACACCGTGTGGTTCACCCTGATCTCGACGGTCCCGCTGGTCGTGGTGGCGCTCGCCATGGCGCTGCTCGTGCACACCGGGCTGCCGGGGCAGTGGGTGTGGCGGCTGGCGTTCTTCACCCCCTACCTGCTGCCGGTCGGCGTGGTGGGGCTGCTGTTCACCTGGCTCTACCAGCCCGATCTCGGCCTGTACAACAAGCTGCTGACCGCGGTCGGCCTGGACGGCTACGCCTGGCTGAGCGACGAGTCGGTGGCGCTGTACGCCATCGTCGTCGCCACGCTGTGGTGGACGGTCGGCTTCAACTTCCTGCTGTTCCTGGCCGCGTTGCAGTCCGTGCCCGACCACCTCTACGAGGCGGCGGCCCTGGACGGGGCGGGCGCCTGGCGGCGGCTGTGGCATGTGACGCTGCCGCAGCTGCGGCGGATCACCGGCGTGGTGACCGTGCTCCAGATCCTGTCCTCGCTGAAGGTCTTCGACCAGGTGTACCTGCTGACCAAGGGCGGCCCGAACGGCTCGACCCGGCCGGTCGTGGAGTACCTCTACGACGTGGGCTTCACCGGGTACCGCCTGGGTTACGCGTCCGCCATCAGCTATGTCTTCTTCGCGCTGATCCTCTTCGCCTCCGCCGTGCAGTTCCTCGCCCTCCGCCGCAGGGAGAAGTGACATGACCACCTCTGCCGAACCCCAGACGACCCCCTCCCGGCGCACCGTCTCGCCCGTGCCGGCCGGGAACCGGGCCCGCCGCACGCGTCCGGCCGTGCAGCGGGGGCCCAACCTGACCCTGGGGCCCGGTCCGCTCGCCCGGGTGCTGGCGCTGGGGGCGCTCGCCGTCCTCGCGGTGGTGTGGCTGCTGCCGCTGGCCTGGGCCGTGCTCACCGCGTTCAAGTCCGACCAGGACGCCAGCGATCCGGTGCACTGGTTCTGGCCGCGGGGCGGCTTCACCCTCGACGGCTTCCGCACCGTGATCGAACGCGGCGACCTGCCGCTGTGGATGCTGAACAGCTTCCTGATCTCGGCTGCGGTCACCCTCATCACCGTGGCCGTCTCCGCGACGGCCGGCTACGCCTTCTCCCGCACCCGCTTCCGTGGCCGCCGGACGCTGTTCGCCCTGAGCACGCTGGCCATCCTGGTGCCGCCGCAGCTGCTGATCGTGCCGTGGTTCCGGCAGATGCTGACCCTCGACCTGGTGGACACCTACGCGGCGGTGATCCTGCCGCAGACGGTGGCGCCGGTGATGGTGTTCATCCTGAAGAAGCACTTCGACACCATCCCCAAGGAGCTGGAGGAGGCGGCCCGGCTGGACGGCGCCGGGCACCTGCGCACCTTCTGGTCGGTGATGCTGCCGCTGTCCCGGCCGATGCTCGCCGCGGTGTCGGTCTTCGTGTTCATCGGCGCCTGGAACAACTTCCTGTGGCCCTTCGTCGCCACCTCCGACCCGTCCCTGATGACGCTGCCGGTCGGCATCACCGCGGTGAAGGACGCCTACGGGGTGGTGTACGCCCAGACGATGGCGTCGGCGGTCCTGGCCGCGGCGCCGCTGGTGCTGGTGTTCCTGTTCTTCCAGCGGCACATCGTGAAGTCGGTGGCGACGACGGGCCTGGGCGGCCAGTGAGCGCCGTGCGGACGAACGCCTCGGTGATGAGGTACTGCGCCGCCGCGTAGGTCGCCATCACCAGGACCCGGCGGCCGGTGAACTCCACGCCGGCCACGCCGAGTCCGACCAGCAGGTCGGAGGCGACGAACAGGCCGCCGCCGAGGGTGGCGAGCGGGCGCAGCACGTCCGCGGCGGACGCCATCGCCACCAGGGCCAGGCTGTAGGGGGCGACCACCAGGGCCAGCGGGCCCAGTTGGGGCACCAGGGCCGCGTTGGCCGCCGCCCACACGGCGAGGGCCCCGCCGTACAGCCAGGGCCTGGCCCGGAGGTGGGCGAGGGCGCCCTGGTGGGCGAAGGCGGCGAGGTAGCAGAGCTGGGTGCCGAGGAAGCAGGCGGTGCCGGCGAGGAAGGCGGCCCGGCCGGGCACCAGCAGGAGCACGTCCCCCGCGGTGGCCAGGGCGAGGCCGGCGAGGACCGGCGGGTGCGCCCTGCCCGCTGCCCGCCACAGGTGTGCGGCGAGCAGCGGGGCGAGCAGCGGCTTGGTGACCCACTCCAGCCACTCGGCGTGCAGCGCGACACCGGTGAGGTCCAGGACGGCGAGCGCCGCGTAGGCGAGGAGCAGCGGGGGCATCAGACCTCGGCCTTCGGCTGCCAGCCGGGCGGGCCGAAGAGGTGCCCCGCCTTGTCCCGCCAGCGTCGCGCGCCCCGCACGTCCCGCCAGGCGGCGGCGTACTCGTGGAAGGCGACCCGCACCGGGTTGTAGGTGTCGATGTTCTTCGTCAGCCCGTAGACGACGCGCTCGCCCTCCGCCTCGAAGGTGCCGCACAGCCGGTCCCAGACGATGAGGATGCCGCCGTAGTTGCGGTCCAGGTAGACGTTGTTGGAGCCGTGGTGCACGCGGTGGTGCGAGGGCGTGTTGAAGAACCACTCGACGGGCCGCCACAGCTTGTCGACCCGCTCGGTGTGCAGGAAGAACTGGTAGACGAGGCTGACCGACTGCTGGAGCAGGATCATCCACGGCGGGATGCCGAGCAGCGCCAGCGGCAGCCAGAAGGGCAGGGTCGTCATCGGCGTCCAGCTCTGCCGCAGCGCGGTGGAGAGGTTGAAGCGGATGCTGGAGTGGTGCACGACGTGCCCGGCCCACAGCACCCGCACCCGGTGGTGGGCGCGGTGGAAGGCGTAGTAGGCGAGGTCGTCGGCGAAGAAGAGCAGCACCCAGGTCAGCGGCGAGGCGGCCGACAGGTGCCAGGGCGAGAGGGCGAAGGCGGCGGCGTAGGCCACCACGGCGAACAGCTTCCACGGCAGTCCGACGACCTGGCTGCCGGCGCCCATGGACAGGCTGGTGGCGGTGTCGCGCAGCTCGTAGCCGCGCTCCTCGTCGTCGGGCAGGAAGCGGTAGGACAGCGCCTCGACGAGGACGAGGAGGACGAAGAACGGTATGGCGTAGACGACGGCGGGGATCATCTCAGCCCGCCCTCCTCTCGGGGGTCACGGGGGCGGCGGGCACGCTGCGCTGGAGCAGGCGGCGGGCGAGGTGCTCGGCGGCGGCGGCCTCGCGCGCCTCGATCAGCTCGGCGAGACGCAGGTGGGCGGCGACGTCGAGCAGTTCCCCGGCGCGCCCGTCGGCGGGGGCCTCGCCGACCGCGAGGGTGCCGCCGACCAGGCTGTTGAAGGCGAGCAGGTAGGCGAGGTTGCCCGAGCCCGCCACGATCAGCCGCCACCAGGCGACGTCCGCCGCGCCGAGGGCGGCGAGGTCGGGCCCGGCGGTGCGGTAGGCGTCCGCGGCCTCGGTGATCGCCGCCGACTGCTCGTCGGTGCGGCGCTCGGCGCACAGCCGGGCCGCGTCCGCGCCGACGCAGGCGCGCATCTCCAGCGCGTCGCGGGCGAGTCCGGCCAGGTCCGGCGGGGTGGCGGCGCCGGCGAGGTGCACCGCGAGGTCCAGGCCCGCGGTGCGCCGCCAGTCCAGGACCAGGGTGCGACCGCCGTGGCTGACCTCGACCAGGCGGGCCTGCTGGAGGCGCTTGACCGCCTCGCGCACCGCGTGCCGGTTCACGCCGAACTCCGCGGCCAGCTCCCGCTCCGCCGTCAGCGCGGCGCCGGGCGCCAGGGCCCCGCCCAGGATGCGGTCGCGCAGTCGGGAGAAGAGCTGGTCCGACACGGCTTCCCGCCGCAGGGGTTGCTCTGTCATGGCGCACAGCGTCCACCGCGAACGATATCTGGTCAACTGGTTGGACCAGATGAGTTTCCGCCCACCCGCGCCCGGCCGGTCACGCCGCCTCCGGCACCGCCCGCGGTCCGGACTGCGCCCGGTGCAGCTCGGCGTAGCGGCCCCGGGCGGCGAGGAGTTCGTCGTGCGTGCCGCGCTCCACGATGCGGCCGGCCTCGACCACCAGGATCTGGTCGGCCGCGCGGACCGTGGACAGCCGGTGGGCGATGACCAGGGCGGTGCGGTCCTTCAGGGCTTCGGCGAGGGCCTCCTGGACGGCCGCCTCGGAGGTGTTGTCGAGGTGGGCGGTGGCCTCGTCCAGGACGACGACGCGCTGCCGGGCCAGGAGCAGCCGGGCGATGGTCATCCGCTGGCGCTCCCCGCCGGAGAGCCGGTAGCCGCGTTCGCCGACCACGGTGTCCAGGCCGTCCGGCAGGGACCGCACGAGGGTGTCCAGACGGGCGCGGCCCAGCGCGTCCCACAGTTCGGCGTCGGTGGCCTCGGGGCGGGCGAGGAGCAGGTTGGCGCGGACGGAGTCGTGGAAGAGGTGGCCGTCCTGGGTCACCATGCCGACCGTGTCCCGCAGCGACCGGGCGGTCAGCTCGCGGACGTCGACGCCGCCGACCCGCACCGCGCCGGCGTCCACGTCGTAGAGCCGGGGCAGCAGCGAGGCGACGGTGGACTTGCCGGCGCCGGAGGAGCCGACCAGGGCGACGGTCTGCCCGGGTTCGGCGCGGAAGGAGAGGCCGTGCAGGACCTCGGCGCCGCCCCGGGTGTCGAGCGCGGCGACCTCTTCGAGGGAGGCGAGGGAGACCTGGTCGGCGGCCGGGTAGGCGAAGCGCACGTCCTCGAACTCGACGGCGACCGGGCCCTCGGGGACCGGCCGGGCGTCCGGGCGCTCGGCGATCAGCGGGGTGAGGTCGAGGACCTCGAAGACCCGCTCGAAGCTGACCAGTGCGCTCATCACCTCCACGCGGGCGCCCGCGAGGGCGGTCAGCGGCGCGTACAGCCGGGTGAGCAGCAGCGCGAGGGCGACCACGGCGCCGGGGTCCAGGGAGCCCTGGAGGGCTAGCCGGCCGCCGAGCCCGTAGACCAGCGCCAGGGCGAGCGCGGAGACGGTGGTGAGGGCGGTGATGAAGACGGCCTGGGCGGTGGCGGTGCGCACGCCGATGTCGGCGACGCGCCGGGCCCGGGCGGCGAACTCGGCGGACTCCTCCCCGGGGCGGCCGAACAGCTTGATCAGCGTGGCGCCGGGCGCGGAGAACCGCTCGGTCATCCGGGTGCCCATCGCCGCGTTGAGCGTGGCGGCCTCGCGCTGCATCCGCGCCATCCGGCGGCCCATCCGCCGGGCCGGGAGCACGAACACCGGCAGCAGCACCAGGGCGGCCAGGGTGATCCGCCAGGACAGGGTGAGCATCACGGCGAGGGTGAGGAGCAGCGTGACCAGGTTGGTGACCACCCCGGACAGGGTGTTGCTGAAGGCGCGCTGGGCGCCGATGACGTCGTTGTTGAGCCGGGAGACGAGCGCGCCCGTGCGGGTACGCGTGAAGAACGCGACCGGCATGCGCTGCACATGATCGAACACAGCCGTGCGCAGATCGAGGATGAGCCCCTCCCCGAGCACCGCCGACAGCCGCCGGGACAGGATGCCGAGCCCCGCCTCCGCGAGCGCGATCAGCGCGATGAGCAGGGCCAGGCGCACCACCCGGTCCGGGTCGCCGCCCGACACGATCGCGTCCACGACGCGGCCGGCCAGGACGGGGGTGGCGACGGCGAGCAGCGCGGTCCCCACCCCGAGCAGCACGAAGCGGACGATGCGGGTGCGGTGCGGGCGGGCGAAGGCGCCGACGCGGCGCAGGGTCGCGCGGGCGAGGGGGCGGCGGTCGCGTTCGGCGTTGAGGACGCTGTGCAGCTGGGTCCAGGCCGTGGTCTCCATGCTCATGCCGATGACGCTAGAACCTCGACCTTTGTCGAGGTCAAGGCCCGTAAGGCGGTGTTCGCGCGTCGGACACTCGTAAGCGGCGCCGGTCGGGGAATCTCTGCTGTTGTGACCGTGGTCCAGCTTCCCGAGAGTCCCCCCGACAGACCGTCGCTCCGGCTCCCCCGCCGGCTGCCGGTCCGCCCCGTGCTGTGCGCGCTGCCACTGCTCCTGGTGACCGTCGTGGCGGTGCGGCACCGTGCCGTGCTCGCCGACGGCCTCGGCCTGCTCGCCGGCGCCGAGTGGCCCTGGCTGCTGGCGGCCGGCTGCGCCACCTGCCTGACCTGGCCGGCCGCGGCCTGTACCCGGCAGGGCGCCGTCGTGGAGCGGCTGCCGGCCGGGCGCCTCGTCGCCGTGCAGTTCGCGGCCGGCGCCGCCAACCACCTGCTGCCCACCGGCCTCGGCGCCGGCGCGGTGAACCTGCGGTTCCTGGCGGTGTGCGGGCTGCCGCTGGCCCGCTCCTCGGCCGCGCTGGCGCTGTACCTGCTGGCGGAGGCGGCCGGCCGGGTCGCCCTGCTCGGCCTGCTCCTCCTGGCGTTCCCCGGCGCCCTGCGCCTCGACGGGCTGCTGCCGGCGGCGGCACTCGGCCCGCTGCTCGTCGCCGCGGTCGCGGTGCCGGTCCTCGCGGCCGTCGTGCTGCTCGGGGTGCGGCGGCTGCGCACGGCCGCCGGCTCCTTCCTGCGCACGGCACTCGGCGAGGCCCGCGCGGTGCACGCGCGCCCGGTGCGGGCGCTGGCGCTGTGGGGCGGCGCGTTCGCCTTCCCGGCGCTCCAGGCCGGCGCGCTGGTGCTGACCGCCCGGTCGCTCGGCCTGTCCGTACCGGCCGGGCACCTGGCCCTGGCTACCTGGCGGCCACGGTCGCCGTCGCGCTGGTGCCCACCCCCGGCGGCCTCGGCTCGGTCGAGGCGGCCCTGGTGGTCGCCCTGGTCGCGGCGGGCGCCGCCGCGGCGCCGGCCACCGCGGTGGCCCTCGCCTTCCGCGCCGTCACCGTGTGGCTGCCGCTGGCCCCCGGGGCGCTGACGCTGGCTGCGCTGGTGCGGGCGCGGGTGATCTGAGCGCGGTACGGGGTGCCTCCCCGGATGGGGCAGGATGAGGGGTCGCGCCGGGCGAACTCCCTTGTGGAGGCGTACGGATCGGCGCGTTCGCTCATCTGGGGATTCGGAGGTGGCCGGTGACACACGGCCTCACCATGGACCACGCCGTACGGGCCGGCATCGCGCTGGTCGCGGGGCTCGCCGGGGCGTTCCTGCTGCGGCTGCTGCTGCGCTGGCTCGCCGGGCACGCCGGCCGCACGCGCTGGGGCGGCGACGACGTGATGGTGGACGCGCTGCGCACGGTCGTGCCGTGGCTGGCGGTCGCGGGCGGCGTCTCCGGCGCGGCGGCGGCGCTGCCGCTGACCCGCACGGTGCAGCACAACGTCAACCAGGTGCTGACGGTGGTGCTGATCTTCGTGGCCACGCTGACGGCCGCGCGGGTGGTGACCGGCCTGGTGCGGACGGTGACGACCTCACGCTCCGGGGTGGCGGGATCGGCCACGATCTTCGTCAACATCACCCGCATCCTGGTGCTCGCCATCGGCTTCCTGGTGGTGCTCCAGACCCTCGGCATCTCCATCGCGCCGATGCTCACCGCCCTGGGCGTGGGCGGTCTTGCGGTCGCCCTGGCGCTCCAGGACACCCTCGCCAACCTCTTCGCCGGCATCCACATCCTGGCCTCCAAGACGGTGCAGCCGGGCGACTACATCCAGCTCAGCAGCGGCGAGGAGGGCTACGTCGAGGACATCAATTGGCGGCAGACCACCGTGCGGGAGCTGTCCAACAACCTCGTGGTGATACCGAACGGCCAGCTCGCCAAGTCGAACATGACCAACTTCATGCGGCCCGAGCAGCAGCTCACCATCCTGGTGCAGGCCGGCGTGGCCTACGACAGCGACCTGGAGCAGGTGGAGCGGGTCACCATGGAGGTCGTCGCCGAGGTCATGACGGAGACCACCGGCGCGGTGCCCGACCACGAGCCCGCCGTGCGCTTCCACACCTTCGGCGACTCCCGGATCGGCTTCACCGTGATCCTGGGCGTCGGCGAGTTCAGCGACCAGTACCGGATCAAGCACGAGTTCATCAAGCGGCTGCACCGGCGCTACCGCGAGGAGGGCATCCGCATCCCGGCCCCGGCCCGCACGGTCGCGCTCCAGCAGGGCGCCGTGGTGATACCGCAGCAGCGGCCGGGCGGCGACACCGCCGAGCGCTCCGCGCACGACCCCTTTCGGGCCGGGGCCGATCAGGAGATATCTTGATGTCGAGCAATGTTGCAGACGTGGAGCGGAGCACCGGTGACTGACTCGACCATCATCTACACACACACTGACGAGGCCCCGGCCCTGGCGACGTATTCCTTCCTGCCGGTCGTCCGGGCGTACGCCTCGCAGGCGGGCGTACCCGTGGAGACCCGGGACATCTCGCTGGCCGGACGCATCATCGCCGTGTTCCCGGAGCACCTCACCGAGGACCAGCGCATCCCGGACGCCCTCGCGGAGCTGGGCGAGCTGGCGAAGACGCCCGCCGCCAACATCATCAAGCTGCCGAACATCTCGGCCTCGATCCCGCAGCTCAAGGCGGCCGTCGCCGAGCTGCAGGGCCAGGGCTACACGCTGCCGGACTACCCGGACGACCCGAAGACCGACGAGGAGCGCGAGATCCGCGCCCGCTACGACAAGGTCAAGGGCTCCGCGGTCAACCCGGTGCTGCGCGAGGGCAACTCCGACCGGCGCGCCCCGGCCTCGGTGAAGAACTACGCCAAGGCCCACCCGCACCGCATGGGCGCCTGGTCCGCCGAGTCGCAGACCAACGTCGCGACCATGGGCGAGAACGACTTCCGCTCCACCGAGAAGTCGGTGGTGATCGCCGAGGACGGCACGCTGCGCATCGAGCTGGTCGGCGACGACGGCACGACCACCGTGCTGCGCGAGTCCGTGCCCGTCACCGCCGGCGAGGTCGTCGACGCCTCGGTGCTGCGCACCGCCGCGCTGCGCGAGTTCCTCACCGCGCAGGTGGCCCGCGCCAAGGCCGAGGGCGTGCTGTTCTCGGTGCACCTGAAGGCCACCATGATGAAGGTCTCCGACCCGATCATCTTCGGCCACGTGGTGCGCGCGTTCTTCCCGAAGACGTTCGCGAAGTACGCCGAGACCTTCGCGGCGGCCGGCCTGACCCCGAACGACGGTCTGGGCGGCATCCACAAGGGCCTGGAGTCCCTGCCGGAGGGCGCCGAGATCAAGGCGTCCTTCGACGCCGAGCTGGCCGAGGGCCCGGAGCTGGCCATGGTCGACTCCGACAAGGGCATCACCAACCTGCACGTCCCCTCGGACGTCATCATCGACGCCTCGATGCCGGCGATGATCCGCACCTCGGGCCACATGTGGGGCCCGGACGGCCAGGAGCACGACACCCTCGCCGTCGTCCCGGACTCCTCCTACGCGGGCGTCTACCAGGCCGTCATCGAGGACTGCCGCGCCAACGGCGCCTTCGACCCCTCCACCATGGGCTCGGTGCCGAACGTCGGCCTGATGGCGCAGAAGGCCGAGGAGTACGGCAGCCACGACAAGACCTTCGAGATCCCGACCACGGGCACGGTCCGGCTGGTCGACGCGAGCGGCGAGGCCGTCATCGAGCAGGCCGTCTCCGCCGGCGACATCTTCCGTGCCTGCCAGACCAAGGACGCGCCGGTCCGCGACTGGGTGAAGCTGGCCGTCACCCGCGCCCGCGCCACCGGCGACCCGGCCGTCTTCTGGCTGGACGAGGGCCGCGCGCACGACGCCAACCTCATCGCCAAGGTGAACGAGTACCTGGCGGAGCACGACACCGAGGGCCTGGACATCAAGATCCTCTCCCCGGTGGAGGCGACCAAGCTGTCGGTGGAGCGCATCCGCCGCGGCGAGAACACCATCTCCGTCACCGGCAACGTGCTGCGCGACTACCTGACCGACCTGTTCCCGATCCTGGAGCTGGGCACCAGCGCCAAGATGCTGTCGGTCGTGCCGCTGATGGCGGGCGGCGGCCTCTTCGAGACCGGCGCCGGCGGCTCCGCGCCCAAGCACGTGCAGCAGCTGGTCAAGGAGAACTACCTGCGCTGGGACTCCCTCGGCGAGTTCTTCGCCCTGGTGCCGTCCCTGGAGCAGTTCGCCGAGGCCACCGGCAATACCCGCGCCAAGGTCCTCGCCGACACCCTGGACCGCGCCACGGCGACCTTCCTCAACGAGGACAAGTCCCCGACCCGGCGCGTCGGCGGCATCGACAACCGCGGCAGCCACTTCTACCTGTCCCTGTACTGGGCCCAGGAGCTGGCCGCGCAGACCGACGACGCCGACCTGGCCAAGGCGTTCGCGCCGTTCGCCGAGACCCTCACCGCGCAGGAGGGCACGATCGTCGACGAGCTGAACGCCGTGCAGGGCGAGCACGCCGAGATCGGCGGCTACTACCAGCCCGACCCGGCCAAGGCCGCCAAGGTCATGCGCCCGTCGGCCACCTGGAACGAGGCGCTGGCGTCCCTCGCCTGAGCCGTCCGCGTCCCGCTTTCCCCGGCACCCCGGTCCCGCCGTCCGTCGACGGGACCGGGGTGTCCGGCGTTCGCCGTCCGTTCGCCCCCAGGAGTGCCCCGTGACCGACACCGGCCCGTCCTACGCCCTCCTGCCGGGCGCCCCCGACTCCCCCGTGCTCCTGCACGTGCCGCACTCGTCCCGGGCGATCCCGGCCGACGTGCGGGCCGGCATCGCGCTGGACGACGGCGCGCTGGAGCGGGAGCTGGACCACCTCACCGACGCCCATACGGCGGAGATCGCCGCGCGCGCCGCCGAGGCGGCCGGGGTGGCGCCCTGGCGGTTCGTGAACGGGGTGTCGCGGCTGGTCGTGGACCCCGAGCGGTTCCCCGACGAGCGGGAGGAGATGGCGGCCGTCGGGATGGGGGCGGTGTACACGCGGACCACGCACCGCGAGGCGCTGCGCCCCGAGGGGGCCGATCCCGAGCCGCTCCTCGCCCGGTACTTCCGGCCGTACGCCGCCGCGATGACCGAGGCGGTCGCCGACCGGCTCGCGGCCACCGGGCGGGCCGTCGTGATCGACGTGCACTCCTACCCGACCGAGCCGCTCCCCTACGAGCTGCACGGCAGCGGCCCGCGCCCGCCGGTGTGCCTGGGCACCGACGCCTTCCACACCCCGCCGGAGCTGCTCGCCGCGGCGCGGGAGGCGTTCGCGCCGTGCGGGGAGACCGGCCTGGACAGCCCGTTCGGCGGGACGTACGTGCCGCTGGCGTACTACGGCGCGCGGCGCGAGGTCGGCGCGCTGATGGTCGAGATCCGCCGGGACACGTACATGACCGAGCCGGGCGGTCCGGCGGGGCCGGGTCTGGAGCGGCTCGCGGCATGCCTGGCGGCGCTGGTGGACGCCGTGTCGGGCTGAACGGCGCTAGGTGCGCAGCCACTCCGTGACGACCGTCTCCCCGCCCGTCCGCAGGCGCAGGGCGAAGGGGCCGGGTGGCGGGGCGGCGCCGGCGAAGCGGCCCAGGTCGTCGGCGTCGAGGCGGGTGTGGGCGCGGGGGCCGGTGAGGACCTCGACGCCGGCCGGTCCCGGCGGCACCAGCTGGCCGATCAGGCCGTCGGCGCTCACCTCGACGTCGACGGTCAGCCCGGCCGCCTCGAAGGTCAGCATCCGCGGCGGGTCCGCCTCGCCGCGCACCGGGAGCGCGTCGACCAGGGAGTCGAAGGTCAGCTCCGCGACCGCCGCGTCCAGGTCGTGCAGCGCGAAGGCGTCCACCGCGATGCCCCGCAGCTCGGCGGGGACCGGGTCGAGGATCGCGGCGGCCTGCCGCAGCTCGGCCTCCAGGAGTTCCTCCAGCGGCCCGAAGTCCTCGCCGTCACGGTCGTCGTCACTCATGCCGCACCCGTCTCCCCCGCCTCGAGGCGGGACCGCAGCCGGCGCAGGCAGCGCTGGCGGATCGGCCCGATGCTGCCCACCGCGATGCCGAGCGCGGCGGACACCTCCTGATAGCTGGGCGGCGGCGAGGCCATCAGCACCCGCAGCAGCCGGCGGCACCGCTCGCCCAGCTCCTCGAACTCCCGCCACAGCCGCCGCACCCGCTCGGTCTGCGCGGCGGCCTCCTCCGAGTCGAGCACCGACTCCTCCGGCGTGCGCTCCTCGCTCGGCCGGTCGAGGATCCGCACGTCGTCGGTGGGCGTGAGGCGCTGCGACGCCCGCAGCAGCTTCAGGCACTCGTGCCGCGCCGTGCTGGCCAGCCAGGAGCCGGTCTTCTCCGGTTCCCGGATCCGCCCGAGGTGCTGGGCGAAACGGAACCACGCGGTCTGGTACACCTCGTGGGCGTCGGCGTCGGACAGCCCGTGCGCCCGCACCACCGACCAGACCAGTGGGCCGAGCCCGTCCACCAGCGACTTCCAGGCCGCCGCGTCCCCGTCGGCGGCCGACCGGACGAGCGCCCCGACCTCTGCACGGTCCACGGTCCCACCCCTCGTGTACGACTCGTCATCGTACGCCGGGGAGCGGAGGGTTCCGTACCGCATCGGCGCCGCCTCACCCTCCGCCGGTGGGCGGGTCGACGGGCACCGGACGCCAGGTCGGCGGCAGCAGCGCCGGCACGTGGGCGCCGCGCACCTCGGCGAACTCGACGTTGCCGGTCAGGAGTTGGTGCCGGGCCGCCCGGGGGTCGCGCTCCCGGCGGGCCGTCATGTGCGAGGCGACCAGGCCGGCCGCGACCGGGGTGGCGAAGGAGGTGCCGCTCCACTGCGCGTGGCCCTCGAACATCACCTGGTCCGGCTTGGCGGGCGCCTCGCCCGGCTCGCTCAGCACCCCGTTGTGGCGCGGGTACTGGCAGGTGCAGGCGTAGGTGAAGCCGTAGCGGCAGGTGTCGTAGGTGGAGTGCTGGTAGACGTACGGCACCGGCCGGCCGAAGCCGGTGAGGGCGCTGACCAGGCGCTCGCCGGGGGCGTACGCGGCGACCCAGGGGCCGTGGTTGCTGAAGCAGGCGCCGTACTCGCCGTCGCCGCGCAGCGCGCCGACCGAGAGGACCGTGTCCTCCCAGCCGGGCAGGGCGGCGTAGGCGGCGGGCCAGAAGGGCGTGGCGCTGGAGTTGTTGCCGGCGGCGGCGACCAGCAGGGTGCGCTGCTCGCGCAGTTCCGCCATGAAGGCGTGCAGCCCGAGCAGGCCGTCGGCGCGGCCGTTGGAGGTGCCGGCGGACAGGCTGAGGACGTCGGGCCAGCCGCCCGCGTCGACGGCCTCGAAGAGCTTCGCGCCCAGCTCGGACTCGAGGATCGCCCCGGCGTCGTTGAGCGTGCCCCGCACGGTGACGTCGGTGTTGGGGGCGACGGCGGCGACGAGCCCGGCGATGAAGGTGCCGTGCCCGACGTACTGCTTCAGCACGCCGTCCTCGTCGCACTCGCTGACCTGGGCGTCGCCGTCGGTGTGGGCGAGCAGCGGGCAGGAGCGGTAGTCGCCCATGAGGCCGGTGTCGATGACGAGGACGGCGACGGCGGTGGCCGCGTCGTAGGGCGTGGCCGCGGGCGCGGGATTGAGCGGTTCGGCGACCGGCACCGGGACCGGCTCGTCGCCGGGGCAGGCGTTGACCGCGATGGACACCACGTGGTTGCGGCTGATCAGCCGCCGCCCGGCCCGCCCCTCCACGGTGCGCAGCGAGCGCAGGGCGTGCGCCACCGTGAGGTCGCCGGCCGCGTCGCCCGCGCCCGGGTCGCCGACCTGGATTCGGGTGATGCCGGTGCGGTTGGTCTCGGGCCCGGCCCGGCGCACGTGGTCGGCGGTGAGCGCCGGGGACGCGGTGAAGTGCTCGCGGACGGTGTCCTCGACCAGGCGGGCCTCCTCGCCGTCGCGGGCGAGGACGACGCCCTTCTCGTAGAAGAACTCGGCGGAGTCGTCCGGGCCCATGGCCAGTGGGACGTCCGGCATGGAGCGCTGGATCTGGTCGAACTGCTCGCGGAATCGCTGTGGTGCCATCCGTGTCCTCCCCCGGTGACCGCGGTCCCCAATCAGAGCCCGCGCACGGCTGATTGATACAGCTGACTGATACGGACACCGTGCTGTGGGGCACGGTTCCGGAGCACTACCATCCGAGGGGTGACGGCGCGAAGCGACGAGGTGCTGGGGCTGCTGCCGATGGTCTTCGCCGACCCCGGCGAGGCGCTGGCGCGGGCCGAGGAGGTCCTCGGCGCATCTCCCCCGCCGCTGCACGCGTCCGTGGCGCACCAGGTGATCGGCATCTGGCAGCGGGACTTCGGCGACACCCGGCGGGCGCTGGCCCATCTGCGGCGGGCCCGGGACCTCGCGGCGCGCGCGGAGTCCGCCGACCGGGAGGCGGACGTGCTGGCCACGCTCGGGGTGGCGCTGGTGCACAGCGGGCGCACCCGGGAGGGCCTCGCGGCCTTCGAGCGGGGCGTGGCGCGCGGCACCGGGCACACCAGGGCGCGGGTGCTGTTCCGGCGGGCGTACGTGTGGTGGGTGCTCGGCCGGCACGGCGAGGCGCTGGAGGACGTGCGGCGGGCGGTGCCGGTGCTGCGGCAGGCGGGCGACGTGATCTGGACGGCGCGGGCGCTGACCCTGCGGGCCACCGTGCATCTGGCGCTCGGCGCGGTGGAGCGGGCGGAGGCCGACTTCACGGCCGCCGGGTCGCTGTGGGACACCACGGGCCAGGAGCACGACAAGGCGGACGCGGTGGAGAGCCGGGGCCTGGCCGCCTTCCGGTCCGGCGACGTGCCGGCGGCGCTGCGGCTGCTCGACGAGGCGGCGGCGCGCTACGCGGCGCTCGGCACGCCGACGTTCATGCTGACCATCCGGCGCTGCGAGGTGCTGATGGCGGCGGGCCTCGCCCCCGAGGCGCTGGCCGAGGCGGACGCGGCGACCGCCGCGCTCGACGGTATCGGCGGGCAGTCCACCCGCCGGGCGGAACTGCTCCTCGTCGCGGCGCGGGCGGCCCGCCTGGCGGACGACCCGGCGACCGCGACGGCGCGCGCGGCGGCGGCGGTGCGGCTGTTCGCCGGGCAGCGGCGGGCCTGGTACGAGACGCACGCGCGGCTGGTGCTGACCGAGGCACGGGCCGCGGCGGGCCGCCGCTCGGGCCGCCTCGTCACGCAGGCGGCGGCGGTGGCGGAGCGGCTGGCCGCCCTGGGCGCGCCGGCCGCGCCTGAGGCGTCGCTGCTGGCGGGCCGGATCGCGCTGCGCCTTGGCCGGCGGGCGGAGGCGGAGCCTCATCTGGCGTCGGCCGCGCGCCGCCGGCACAGCGGGCCGCCGCTGGCGCGGATGACGGGCTGGGCGGCACAGGCGCTCCGGGCGGAGGCTGCCGGGTCGGCGCGGGGCGTCCTGGAGGCGTGCCGGCGGGGTCTGGACGTCCTGGACGACCACCGGATGACGCTGGGCGCCTCGGAGCTGCGGGCCCGGGCCACCGCGCAGGGTGCGGAGCTGGCGGCGCTGGCGCAGCGGGCGAGCCTGGTGTCGGGCGGGCCGCGGCGGCTCCTGGAGTGGAGCGAGCGGTGGCGGGCGACGGCGCTGTCCGCGCCGCCGGCCCGGCCGCCGGCCGATCCGGTGCTGCTGAGCGGGATGACGGCGTACCGGGAGATCGCCGCCCGCGCGGAGGAGGCGCGCACGGGGGGCGCTCGGCCGATCGCCGCCCTGGAGCGGGAGCAGCGGCGCCTGGAGCGGGAGATCAGATCGCGGACGCTGCACATCAGGGGCGGCGGCGCGGCGGGGTTCGGGGGTCGTGACGACACCGGGCGGTTCGACGTGGGGCGGCTGCTCGACCGGCTGGGCGGGGAGACCCTGCTGGTGGAACTGGCGGTGCTCGACGGGCGGGTGCACGTGCTGCTGTGCGGGCGGGGGCGGGTGCGGCGGTTCGAGGCGGGGCTGCTCGCCGAGGCCGAGCGGGAGGCCGAGCACGTCCAGGCGGGGCTGCGGCGGCTGGCCCACCCCGGGGCCGGGGCACGGCTGCCGCTGGTGGAGGCGGCGGGGGCGCGGCTCCAGGAGCTGCTGCTCGGCCCGGCGGCGGAGCGGCTCGGCACCGGCCCGGTGGTGATCGTGCCGCCGGGGCGGCTGCACCGGGTGCCGTGGGCGCTGCTGCCGGTGCTGCGCGAGCGGGTGCACAGTGTGTCGCCGTCGGCGCGGAGCTGGCTGCGGGCCGGGGAGACGGCAGCGCCGGCCGGTGGCCGCCAGGTCCTGGTCCGGGGCCCCGGGCTGTCGAGCGGCGGGGCGGAGGTGCCCGAACTGGCCGACCGGTACGGGACGGTGACCGTGCTGGAGGGGGCGGCGGCCCGGACGCCCCGGGTGCTGCGGGAGCTCGACGGGGCGGCGCTCGCGCACATCGCCGCGCACGGCACCTTCCGGGCGGACAGTCCGCTCTTCTCGTCCCTGCGGATGGCCGACGGGCCGCTGATCGTGCACGACTTCGAGCGGCTGGCCCGCAGCCCGTACCGGATCATCCTGTCCTGCTGCGACACCGCCCGCTTCGCGACGGTCGGCGCGGACGAGCTGCTCGGCCTGGTCACCGCGCTGCTGCCGCTGGGCACGGCCGGGGTGGTGGCGTGCAGCGCGCCGGTCAACGACGCGGCGGTGGTGCCGCTGATGCTGGCGCTGCACAAGGGTCTGGACTCGGGGCTGTCCCTGGCGGAGGCGCTGCGGGACGCGCGGGCGGCGCTGCCGGCGGACGCGGTGCACCAGGCGACGGGGTGGGCGTTCTCGGCGTTCGGGGCGGCGTGAGAAGGCCCTGGGGCCCCGGCCTCAGGCGGACCGTGCCGTGGGGGGCTCCACCAGCCGGGGCAGGGCGTCGCGGTCGCCGGTGCCGAGGCGGGTGTAGGCGGCGTGCAGGTGGTTGCCGACGGTGCGCACGGACAGGGTGAGGCGCTCGGCGATCTGCCGGTTGCTCAGGCCGGCGGCGGCGAGGCTGACGATCTGCCGCTGACGGGCGGTGAGTTCGCCGAGGATGACGGCGGTCAGGGCGGGGGTGCGGGCGCCCTGGCAGCGCCGGGCGAGGACGGCGGCACGGCTCCGGCTGGCCCGGGCGGCGGCCGGGTCGCGGTGCGCGCCGACGGCCTGGGCGTGCGCCTCGGCCGCGAAGAGCAGGAACCCGCGGCGCCGCAGCCGCTCGGCGGCCTCGTCGAGGGCGGGGCCGTCCCGGCGGACGAGCGCGTCGGCGTGGGCGGCGAAGACGCCGGTGAGGCGGCCGGCGGGGGGTACGGGGTCGGGGGTGCCGAGCCGGACGGCGTCGTAGGGGGCGGCGGCGCGGACGGCGCCGTCGAGGTCGCCGCGGGCGGCGGCGGTCCAGACGGCGGCGGCGCCGGTGAGGTGTCCGGTCGGCGGGAGTCCCGACTGCGCCTCGGCCAGGGCGAGTTCGCCGCGGCATTCGGGGTCGTCCCTCGTGCGCAGCCCTTCGCGGGCCCACGCGGCGGCCTCGCGCAGCCGCCCGCCGAGCCGGGCGAACCGGGCGCGCAGGGCGGCGTACCCGGCGGGCAGCGGCGCGCCCTCGGCCGCGAGCCACTCCCCCACGGGCGCGGACAGCTCCCGTACGTCGTCCCGCGCGACGGCGCGCCTCAGGGCCTCCGCCTCCGCGGCGAGGGCGGGCCCGCACCGGTCCGGGGCGCGGGCCGGCCGCCGGGCCCGCAGCCGGCCCGCGGCGGCGCGCAGCACCGGGCCGTGCAGGGGGTGGGCGAGGCGGGCGGCGCCGTGGGCGTCGACGGTGACCAGGCCCTCGGCCTCCAGCTCCGCCAGGGCCGTGAGGTCGAGGGCGTCCGTGTCGGCGGGCGGGGTCAGGGACAGGGGCAGCGGCTCGGCGAAGGCGAGGGCGTCGAGGACGGCGCGCTCGGCGGTCCTGCCCGGGCGGAGCACGCGGGCGGCGTGCTCCCGGACGGCCGCGGTGACCGGCACGGGACCGCGCCAGGCCCGCTCCTCCGTGCCGTCCACCGGGGCGAAGACCACGGCGCGCACCAGCTCCCGCAGCAGCCGCAGGTCGCCGCCGCACAGCCGGTGCAGCCGGTCGGCGGTGAGCGGGTCCACGCCGTGCCCGAGGGCCGCGGCGAGCAGCTCGGCACTCTCCTCGCGCCGCAACGGCGCCAGCGCGAGGCGCGGCAGCAGCTCGCCGGTCCACAGCCGGGAGACGGCGCCGGGTGCCGGGGCGTCGTCGGCGGCGACGACCACGAGCCGGGTGCGGCCGTGCGCGGCGAGCTGGTGGATCAGGGCGGCGGAGGCGTCGTCCAGGAGGTGCGCGTCGTCCACGAACAGCAGCCGCACACCGGAGAGCAGGCGCACCGCGCCGTGCAGGGTGACGGGCTCGGGCAGCAGGTGGGCGAAGGCGGCGAACGGGATGCCCCGGCACTCGGGCGTCCCGATCGCGCGCACATGCTCGGTGCCGTGCAGCGCCTCGCTCACCAGCCGGGTCTTCCCGCGCCCGGCGGGCCCGGTCACCACGACGCCGCCCCGGCGCACCAGCTCGGTCTCAGCGGCCCGCCCGGTGAAGGGCCAGGGGGCACTCGGGTCCTGCGGGGTCGTCGCGTCCTGCGGGAAGCTCGTCACGACAACTGGAGCCGCCCTACTCGGTTCTGATACAGCCCGACTTGAGTACCCCTCGACTCAAGCCTCCACCCCGCCCCGCACGGCAGGCTGGGAGCCCGGACGGCCACGGCACCGGGGGAAGGTCCGCGGACGTCGCCCTTCGGGGGTGGGCGACGTCCGCGACCGCATCCTGACCGGATGCCCGCCCCACCCCGCTGGGACCTCCTGCCGCCCGACGTCCGTGACCAGATCGACGCGCGTCTCCTTCGGGACGCGAGCCTGACTGCGCTCGGCGTCGCCATGACCGCGGGCCTGGGCCTGGCCTTCACCGACGCCGTCCGCCTCGTGGAGGATCGCTGCACGGCACTCGGCGATCGGGTCGCCCGCACGCCGGACGACCCCCTGGACACCGACTCCCTCGCCGCCCGCGCGACGGCCTGCCCGGGCCGGCTGGTGGCCGTCGAGGCGGTCTGGAACGGCGACACGCGGTACGGCTGGTTCGTGGTGCTGCTGGTCCTGACGGACGACCCGCCCGCGCAGCACCACCTGGCCACGGTCCATTGGCGGGCGGCAACCCGGTACCTCGACGGGACCGGGACACCGACCGGCACAGAGAGCCCGTCGGCACCGCACCCCCCGTCCCGCGCCGCGACTCTCGCCGGCACGGCCCTCGCCGCCCGTCTCGGGGTTCCGTTCCACTTCGCGAGCCCGGACGAGCCGGACGACGAGGCACCCCGACTGCGGCCCGGCGACCGCTGACGAGCCGTCATCCGGCCGTTCGGGAACCGCGGTCGGACCCCTCCAGGAGCGCCAGGGCGAAGCCCGTGAGGTGGTCGGCCAGGACGTCCGGGTCGTCCGCCATGTCCCGCTCCAGCCAGTCGATCAGCACCTCGGTGACGCCGGCCACCAGCCCGAGCAGCACCCGGTCGCGGCGCTGCCGGTCGGCCGGGGCCGGGGCCGGCGCCACGCGGTGGACCAGCCGGCCGAACAGCTCGGCGTCCTTGCGCAGCAGCCCCCGTCGACGCAGCTCCATGCGCGGGGCGTTGATGTAGATGACCTTCGCCGACTCCGGATGGTCGGCGAGCAGGCGCACCAGGGCCGTCATCATGGGCCGCAGCAGTGCCGCCAGGTCGGCGGGCTCCTCCGGGGCCGCCTCCGCCACGCCCGCGAGCAGCCACGCGTTCTGCTGCCGGTGTACCGCGAGCAGCAGGTCCTCGCGGTCGGTGAAGTGCTCGTAGAAGTAGCGCTTCGACACCTTCGCGCGGGCACACACGTCGGCCACGGTGACGTCGTCGAAGGCCCGGGCGGCGAACAGCTCCAGGCCCGCCCTGGTCAGCCGCTCGCCCCGGTCTGCGGCGCGCGCCTCGCGGGACCGTCCGCCGTACGTCTCGCCCCGCACCCGCTCGCTCAACCCGTTCTCCCTCTCCGGCACCCGAATCAATCTGGAACTCATGCGTTCCAGAACCTTGTGCGGCCCGTGGACCCGCTCCCATACTGCACAGCCAAGCGGGGTTCTCTCCCGCGCCCCCAGCCCCGGTGCACCTCTGACTCCAGGAGCCGCCATGTCCCTCTGGCACCGCGACCTGCCCGCCTATCCCCGGCCGGCGCACCGCTACACCTACCTGGGGATCGTCGTCGTCACCACGGTGGTGCTCTACTACCTGCTCTACATCCAGTACGCCGTCGCCACCTCGATCATGGCCCACTACGACATGACCTTCGGCTACTTCATCCTGCTGTCGGTCGTGGGCAACGCCGTCGGCGCCTTCGCCTCCCTGGTGGCGGGCCTGGCGGACCGGTGGGGCCGGGCCAACATGGTGGTCTACGGCGTGCTGCTGGCGGCGGTCCTCGTGCTGTTCCTGCCGAGCGCGCCGGACAGGACGACCTACCTCGTGCTGTTCGCCGCCCTCTACTTCATCGAGGGCATCGTCCTCGTGGCGACGCCCGCGCTGATCCGCGACTTCTCCCCGCAGCTCGGCCGGGCCACCGCCATGGGCTCCTGGACCATGGGCCCCATCGTCGGCAGCCTCGTCGTCACCACCGTGACGAGCGCGACGCTGGACACCTCCACCTGGCAGGACGAACTGCGCTACGCGGGGGTCGCGGCGCTGGTCGTCTTCGTCATCGCCCTCTTCGGACTGCGGGAGCTGTCCCCCGCCCTGCGGGACCAGGTGATGGTGAGCCTGCGCGACCGCGCCCTGGTCGAGGCCCGCGCCCGGGGCCTGACGCCCGAGCCCGGGGCCTCGGGACACTGGCGGCGCATGCTGCGCCCCGCCATCCTCGGTCCGGCCTTCGCCATCAGCGTCTACCTGCTCTTCTACTACGCCGCCGTCGGCAACCTGGTGATCTACTACTCGGCCGTCCACGGCTACAGCGAGCAGCGCGCCAACGCGCTCGCCAACTGGTACTGGGGCGCCAGCGCCCTCGGACTGATCGCGGCCGGCGTGCTCTCCGACCGGCTGCGGGTGCGCAAGCCGCTGATGGTCGCGGGCGGCGTCGGATCGGTGGCCGGCACGGCCGTCTTCGCCGCGCTGGCCACCCGGACGGACACCGGGTACTACACCTTCGCCTGGCTGTTCGTCGCGATGGGCCTCTTCAGCGGGCTGACCTACGCGCCCTGGATGGCGGCCTTCACGGAGACCGTCGAGCGGCACGACCCCGCGGCCACCGCGACCGGTCTCGCCGTCTGGGGCTGGATCCTGCGCGTGGTGGTCGCGGTGTCCGCAGCCTTCCTGCCGGTCGCGGTGACGTCCGTGACGCCGATCGTCGAGCACGGCCACGAGGTGCAGGCCGCGCAGGCCGAGGCCGGTCCCGCCCTCGCGGTGGTCGACGCCCACCCGGCGCTGTTCGCCGAACTCGCCCGCCACCCGGCGGGCCAGGCCCCGCCCGAGCTGCAGGCCAGAGCGGTGAAGGAGGTCGGTCCGGCCGGCCTCGCCCTCGTCGCCAAGGCGCAGCCGCAACTCGAGGTGCTCCAGGAGCACGGCGCCGACGTGCAGAAGGCGTCCGAGGAGGGTCCCGGGCAGTGGCGCGACTGGTGGCTGGTCTGCATGGGCGGGCAGATCCTCTTCCTGCCGTTCGTCTTCGTCATGGGCGGCCGGTGGAGCCCGCGCCGGGCGCGCGAGGACGCCGAGGCCCACCAGCGGGCCGTGGACCTGGAGATGAGCCGGCTGGCGCCGTCGGCCTGACCGGCCGGCCCGGCATCGGCAGGACGCCCACCGCGCCCACAGCACCTACAGAAAGAGAACGTTCCGTGGTTCAGCACGCTCAAGTCCTCATCGTGGGAAGCGGCTTCTCCGGCATCGCGCTCGGGCGCGCGCTGCGCGCGGCGAGGTTCACCGACTTCCGCATCCTCGAACGCGGCGACGACGTCGGCGGGGTGTGGTGCTCCAACACCTACCCCGGCTGCCGCTGCGACGTCCCCTCCCACCTCTACTCCTTCTCCTTCGCCCCCAACCCCGACTGGACCTCGACCTACTCGCCGCAGCCCGAGATCCAGGACTACCTGCGCCGCTGCCTGGACCGCTTCGGGCTGCGCCCGCACCTGCGCACCGGGGTGGAGGTCGAGGAGGCCCGCTGGGACGAGGAGCGGGGGCTCTGGCACGTCGCGACGAGCGAGGGGCCCTGGACGGCGCAGGTCCTGGTCTCCGCCGTGGGCCCGCTCACCGAGCCCAAGCTGCCCGACGCCCCCGGCATCGACCGCTTCCGGGGCACGCTGATGCACTCGGCGCGCTGGGACCACGGCCACGACCTGACCGGTGAGCGGGTCGCCTCCATCGGCACCGGGGCCTCCGCGATCCAGTACGTGCCCGAGATCGCCGACCGGGTCGGCAGGCTGTACGTCTTCCAGCGCAGCGCCCCCTGGATCACCCCGCACGACAAGCGGCCGGTCACCGACGCCGAGCGCGCCGCGTTCCGGGCCCGGCCGCTGCGGCAGCGGATCGAGCGCGGGAAGGCGTACGCCGCCAAGGAGGTGCTGGTGCTCGGCTTCGCCAAGCGCCCGCAGCTGATGAAGGTGCTCCAGGGCGTCACCCGCAAGCACCTGGAGCGGCAGGTGGCGGATCCGGCCCTGCGCCGGGCCCTCACCCCGGACTTCACCCTGGGGTGCAAGCGGATCGTGCCGTCCAACGCCTGGTACCCGGCGCTGCAGAAGCCTCAGGTCGAGCTCGTGCCCCGGGCCCTGCGCGAGATCCGCGAGCACAGTGTGGTCGACGCGGACGGGGTGGAGCGCGAGGTCGACACCATCGTCTTCGGCACCGGCTTCCACGTCACCGACATCCCCTTCGCCGACCGGGTGTACGGCCGCACCGGGGAGTCGATGAACGCCATGTGGGCGGGCTCGCCGCGGGCCTACCTCGGCGTGTCCGTGCCCGGCTTCCCCAACTTCTTCATGTTCCTCGGCCCCAACTCCGGCCTCGGGCACAGCTCGATGGTCTACATGATCGAGGCCCAGGCCGAGCACGTGAAGAACGCGATCCGCGCGCTCGACGTCTCCGGCGCGGCCACCATCGAGGTGGACCGGCGGGTGCACGACGCGTACAACGCCGAGCTGGACCGCAAGCTGGCCACCACGGTGTGGGAGACCGGCGGGTGCCGGACGTTCTACCGGGACGCCAACGGCCGCAACGCCACCCTCTACCCCGACTGGACGTTCGCCTTCCGCCGCCGGGCCACCCGGTGGAAGCCGGATGCCTATCACCTCACACCCGCCGCTCCCCGGACCTCCGGGGAGCGGCGGTCGGCCACCACCGCGGACGCCTCATGAGGGCCGCGACCCTCATCGGGGGCCGGGTGGAACCGGTCGACCTGCCGGCCCCCCGCGCGGGGGCGGGCCAGTTGCTGCTCGACGTCAAGCGGTGCGGGATCTGCGGCTCGGACCTGCACGCCCGGCGGCACGGTGACGACCTCGCGGACACGCTCCGGCTGTGCGGCTACCCGCGCTATCTGCGCTCCGGGCAGCGGGTGATCCTGGGGCACGAGATCTACGGGGAGGTGGCCGAGCACGGCCCCTGGACCTCGGGCAGGTTCAGGACCGGCACCCCGGTGGTCGCCGTCCCGCTGGTCCGGCGCGGTCGCCAGGTCGACGGCATCGGCCTCTCCGCCGACGCCCCCGGCGGGTACGCCGAGCAGGTCGTCGTGCAGGAGGCGCTCACCCTGCCGGTGCCGAACGGCCTGCCCGCGGACGTCGCCGCCCTGACCGAGCCCATGGCCGTGGCCTGGCACGCCGTCGCCCGCGGCGAGGTGACGCGCAAGGACACCGCGGTCGTCCTCGGCTGCGGCCCCGTCGGCCTCGCGGTGATCGCGGTGCTCAAGGCCCGGGGCGTGGCCACCGTCGTCGCCAGTGACTACTCGGCGGCCCGGCGGGCGCTGGCCGAGCGGTGCGGCGCCGACGTCACCGTCGACCCGGCGACCGGGTCCCCGTGGGAGGAGGCCGCCGCCGGGCGCGGTTTCGTCCGCGCGATGCCGGACGAGTACAACGCCGGCATCGACGCCCTGGAGAAGCTCGGCCGCCTGCCGGTGCCGTGGTGGACGGCCTGGCGCGCCCTGGACCGGATCGGGGCGACCGCGCCGGAGCGTCCGGTGGTCTTCGAGTGCGTCGGGGTGCCCGGCATGCTCGACTCCGTGCTGGCCGGGGCGCCGCTGCACTCGCGGGTCGTGGTGGTCGGCGTGTGCATGGGCGAGGACGTGCTCCGTCCGTCCCTCGCGGTCAACAAGGAGCTGGACCTGCGCTTCGTCGTCGGGTACACCCCGCTGGAGTTCCGCGACACCCTGCACGCCCTCGCCGACGGCACCCTCGACGCCTCGTACCTCGTCACCGGGCGGGTCGGGCTGGCCGGCGTCCCGGACGCCTTCACGGCGCTCGCCGACCCCGAGGCGCACGCCAAGATCCTCATCGATCCGGGCCTCGGCGGGGAGGAGGTTGCGGCGAGTGCCTGACCGTCACGGCGGCCGGCGTCAGGCGTGCGGCTGCCGGTCGCCGAGCACGGAGAGCAGGCGCAGTCTCTCGTGGCTCTCCGTGCCGGGTGTGGCGGTGTAGACCAGGAGGACCTGGGCCTGGTCGGCGTCGTAGAGGACCTGGCAGTGCAGTTCCAGGAGGCCGAGGTCGGGGTGCTGGATGCGCTTGGCGTCCGCCTCGTGGCGCAGGCCGATCTCGTGGGCGCTCCACAGGGCGGCGAACTCCTCGCTGCGCTCCAGCAGGGCGTCCACGATCTCGCCGGCGCGGGAGCGGGCTCCCTGGCGTGAGTAGACGGCGCGCAGTTCGCTGCTGAAGATCCGGCCGTGGGCGGGGTGGTCCGCCTCCGGGTAGATCCGCCGGGCGTGCGGGTCGGTGAACCAGCGGTAGGCCACGCTGCGGGCCAGGCCGGTGAAGCGGGTCTCGTCGCCGACCAGCGCGACGGCCGGGCGGGTCTGCACCAGCGTCTCGCCCAGCGCGTTGAGGACCTGGGCGGGGGTGTCGTCGAGCCGGTCCAGGATGCGCAGCATGCCGGGCGAGATGTGCTCGGTGGGCAGGGTCCGGCTGGGGGTGTTGTGGCCGGCCGTGCGGAAGAGGTGGTCGCGCTCGTCCAGGGACAGGTGCAGGCCCCGGGCGAGGGCGGCGAGCATCGCCTCGGAGGGTACGGGGCCGCGCCGCTGCTCGATGCGGGCGTAGTAGTCGGTGGACATCCCGCAGAGCGCGGCGACCTCCTCGCGGCGCAGGCCCCTGGTGCGCCGCCGGGGCCCACGGGGCAGGCCGACGTCCTCTGGCTGGGTGGCCTCTCTTCGGGTGCGCAGGAAGTCGGCCAGCTGGGCTCGGTCCATGGTGCCGATCCTTTCAGACCTCGCCCTGTCCGGCCCCGGGGAAGCGGACCCCGGTCAGCTCCTCGGACAGTTCCCAGATCCGGCGGGCGTCCTCGGGGTCGCGGGCGGTCCGGTAGAGCGGCTGCTCGGCGGGGGCGCCGCGCAGGTGGAGGAAGCCGCCGGGGCCGTAGAACGCGCCGCCGCGGGCGTCGGGGCCGGTCGCCGCGTACAGGGCGGGCAGCGGTCCGGCCTCGGCCGGCTGGACCAGGACGCCGGTGCGGGCCATGCCCCGGATCAGCCGGACCGCGGTGGTGTCCCGGGACCGGCCCATGTGCGGCTGGGCGGCGAGCAGGTTGGAGGGGGTGACGCCGGGGTGGGCGGCGTTGCTGGTGATGCCCCAGCCGAGCGCGCCGGCGCGCCGGTCCAGCTCCGTGGCGAACAGCAGCAGGGCGATCTTGGACTGGCGGTAGGCGCCGCCGGGCCGGTAGCGGGTCCGCCACTGCGGGTCGTCCCAGCGGATGCCGCCCGTCCGCGCGGCGACGCTGGTCTGGGAGGTGATCCTCGCCCCGCCGGCCCGCAGCAGCGGCAGCAGGCGGGCGGTCAGGGCGAAGTGCCCGAGGTGGTTGGTGCCGAGCTGGAGCTCGAAGCCGTCCTCGGTCTCCTGCCGTGCCGGGGGCTCCATGACGCCGGCGTTGTTGACCAGGAGGTGGATGGGGCGGCCCTCGGCCAGCAGGCCGTCCGCGAGGGCCTCGACGGAGCCCAGGGACGACAGATCGAGGGTGCGGGTGGAGACCCGGGCACCCGGGTGGGCCGCGGTGACGCGGTCGACGGCGGCCGCGCCCTTGGCGGGGTTGCGTACGGGCAGGACGACCTCGGCGCCGGCGCCGGCGAGCCGGGTGGCCAGGCCGAGGCCGATGCCGTCGCTGCCGCCGGTGACCACGGCGAGCCTGCCGGTCAGGTCGGGGACGGTGTACTCGGGTTGCGTCATGATGTCTCTGCTCCTCGGTCTCGACGATGATGTGCGTCCCGGCGACTGCTCGCGCGGCGTCACAGCAGGGAGCCGCCGGACACCTCGATGCGCTGGGCGGTGATCCAGCCGGTGCCGGGGGCCAGCAGGGCCGCGATCACCGCGCCGATGTCCTCGGGGACGCCGACCCGGCCGAGCGCGGTCTGCCCGGCGAGCAGCGCGCGGAACTCCTCGTCGTCGCGGATGCCGCCGCCGCCGAAGTCGGTGCCGACCGGGCCGGGCGCGACGGCGTTGACGCTGATGCCGCGCCCGCCGAGCTCCTTGGCGAGGTAGCGCGTGTACGTCTCGACCGCGCTCTTGAGCGAGGCGTACACCGACCAGCCCTCGCTCACGAACCGGGTCAGGCCGGTGGAGAGGTTGACGATCCGGCCCCCGTCGGCGAGCAGCGGCAGCAGTGCCTGGGTCAGGAAGAACACGCCCTTGAAGTGCACGTCCGTCAGGAGGTCGAAGACGTCCGGCGTGGTCTCGCCCAGCGGTGAGGCGGCGGCGACTCCGGCGTTGTTGACCAGGAAGTCGAAGGTGTCCCGGTCCCAGGTCGCCCCGAGGGCGTCCCGGACGGCGGCGGCGAAGGCGGGGAAGGTGTCGAAGGCGGTGGTGTCCAGCTCCAGTGCCACGGCACGCCGGCCGAGGGCGGTGACCGCGTCGACGACCGCGGCGGCCTCCTCCTGGTGCGACCGGTAGGTCACGATGACGTCGGTGCCCGCCTCGGCGAGCGCGAGGGCGGTGGCGCGGCCCAGTCCCCGGTTGCCGCCGGTGATCAGGGCGATGGTCTGCGGGCTCATGAGGAACCTCTCGTCGCGGTGGGTGCCCGGGACGGCCGTGCCGGCCGGTCCGGGGGCGGAGGACCCGCCACCGGCAACGCTCCTCCGCTCCCGTCCGCGGATGAAGGCACAGCTCATCCAGGGACGACCGGTCCCCCTCTCGGAGCCGCCCGGCGAGATGATCACATCGCGAGACGGCCTTGCGGGAGGCCCGCCACCAGGCGTTGTCTCGCACGGTGCGTACCGAACGAACCGAACAGCAAGCCGGTGAGGAGGCCGGGGCGGGCGAGCGGGCCGCCCGGCGGGCCGTCACCCTCTTCCCCCTCCTGGTCCTCGCGGCCGGCGCCCTCGGCCTCGCGGCGCCGGGGAGTTTCACCGGGTGGGGCGAGGCGGTGCCGTACCTGCTCGGCGTGGTGATGTTCTGCATGGGCCTCACCATGACGCCGGAGGACTTCCGCGGGGTGGCGCGGCGGCCGTGGGCCGTAGCGCTCGGCCTGGTGGCGCACTACGTGATCATGCCGGGCCTGGGGTGGGCGATCGCGCATCTGCTGCACCTGTCGCCGCAGCTCGCCGCGGGCGTGATCCTCGTCGGATGCGCGCCGAGCGGGACCGCCTCCAACGTGGTGACGTACCTCGCCCGCGGCGACGTGGCGCTGTCCGTGTCGGTGGCGACCGTGTCCACCGTGCTCGCCCCGCTGGTCACCCCGCCGCTGACGCTGCTGCTGGCCGGTGAGTACCTGCCCGTGGACGCCGGTTCAATGGTCACCGACATCCTGAAGACCGTGCTGCTGCCGGTCCTGGCCGGGCTGCTGGTGCGGTTCCTCGGCGGGCGCCGGCTGCGCCGCGCGCTGCCCGTGCTGCCCTGGCTGTCGGCGCTGACGATCTCCGTGATCGTGGCGGTGGTCGTCGCGGGCAGCGCCGACGCCATCAAGTCGGCGGCGGCGCTGGTGTTCGTCGCCGTGGTGCTGCACAACGGCCTGGGTCTGGCGCTCGGTTACGGGGCGGGCCGGCTCGGGCGGCTCGGGGAGGGCGGCAGCCGGGCCATGGCGTTCGAGGTCGGCATGCAGAACTCCGGGCTCGCGGCCTCACTGGCCACCGCCCACTTCAGCCCGCTGGCCGCGCTGCCGGCCGCGGTCTTCAGCGTGTGGCACAACGTCTCCGGCGCCCTGGCGGCGGCCTGGCTGTCCCGCCGCGGTCGGTGAGCCGGGCGGCTCAGCCCGCGCGCAGGGCCTCGATCACGCTGGTGAGGTGGGCGCGTACGGCCGCCTCGGCCGCCTGCGGGTCCCTGGCCGTGACCGCCTTGATGACGGCCAGGTGCTCGTCGAGGGACCGGCGGGTGCGGCCCGGGCGGAAGGCCAGCCGCAGCAGCTGGCGGACCAGTTGGGCGTCCAGGCGCTCCAGCAGCTCCATCGCCGTGAACTGGCCGGACAGCTCCCGGATCCGGTGGTGCAGCCGGTGGGCCAGCTCCGCGTAGGCCAGCGGGTCGCCGTCCGCCACCGTCCGGCGCATCGCGGCGCCCAGGTCCGCCAGTTCGGCGGCCTGCTCGTCGTCGACGGCCGCCGCCGCCCTGGCCGCGCAGAGTCCCTCCAGGACCAGGCGGCACTCGGTCAGGGAGACCGCCTCCTCGACGCCGACCACCCGCACCCGCGAACCGCGGTTGCGGACCCGCTCCACGAGCCCCTGGGACTCCAGGTCGATCAGCGCGGCCCGGACGCTGGCCCGGGTCACCCCGTACCGCTCGGCCAGCTCGTTCTCGACCAGGCGCTGCGCCGGCGCCATCTCGCCGCGCAGGATGGCCTGCCGCAGCCGGCCGAGCGCGTGCTGTCTGGCCCGTTCCCCGCTGCTCGGACGGGTGTGGTTCGGCATGGTCGTCCTTCTCCGCGTGCGTGGGGATGAACGCTAGGTCCGGACAAGTACAACCGTCAACAATCCACCGCACCCCCCGCCCGGAGCCGGCTACCCGACGATGTGTCCGCGCCCGGCACCGGACACGCAGCACCCTGTCGCCCCCACCGCACCGCACGCCCCGGCTAGCGTCGCCGCATGACCCACAGCTTCGCAGTCCACGTACCCGACGCCGAGCTCGAACCCGAGCCCCTCGACCCCGCCCAGATCGTCTCCGGCACCCCCGAGGTGACCGGCAAGGTGGTCTGGGAGTCGGCCGACGGACGGCGGATCCGGGGCGTCTGGCAGATCACCCCGGGCGTCGTCACCGACACCGAGGCCGACGAGATGTTCGTCGTGCTCAGCGGCTCCGCGACCATCGAGGTGCAGGGGGGCGCCACGCTGCGGGTCGGGCCCGGCGACCTGGCGGTGCTGCGGGAGGGCGACCGGACGACCTGGACGGTGCACGAGACGCTGCGCAAGGTCTACGCCATCGACCTCGGGGAGTAGCGGCCCGCCCCCCGGCGATCGCCGGGGCCACATGTCCTGTCAAATGGTTGACATGATGGCCCGGCCGCGAACAGGGTGGCCTGGACACGATCCGGTTCCGTCCGGCGGAGGGCTGCCATGGGGCAAGCGGTGGAGGCGTTCGGGGTCGCCGTCGTCGGGTTCGGCTGGATGGGCCGGGTGCACAGCCGGGCGTACGCCCGCGTCCGGCACCACTACCCGCTGCTGCCGCTCCGTCCCGAGCTGGTGACGGTCGCCGACGAGGTGCCGGGGCGGGCGGAGAGCGCCGCAGAGCAGTTCGGCTTCGCCACGGCGACCCGCGACTGGCGCGAGGTGGCCGCCGACCCGCGCGTGCGGGCGGTCAGCGTCACCGCGCCGAACTTCCTGCACCGCGAGATCGGTGTGGCCATGGCCGAGGCCGGCAAGCACCTGTGGATCGAGAAGCCGGTCGGCCTCGGCGCCGAGGACGCGCGGGCGGTGGCGGACGCCGTCGCCGCGGCCGGCGTGCAGGGCGCGGTCGGCTTCAACTACCGCAACGCGCCGGCCGTGGAGGCCGCCCGCGAGTTGATCGCCGAGGGCGGGATCGGCGCCGTCACGCACGCCCGCGTCCGCTTCTTCAGCGACTACGCCGCCCACCCCGAGGCGTCGCTGACCTGGCGCTTCGAGCGCGAGCGCGGCGGCAGCGGGGTGCTGGGCGACCTGGCCTCGCACGCGGCCGACCTGGCCCGTTTCCTGCTCGGCGAGATCGACGCCCTGACCGCCGACACCGCCGTCTTCCTGCCCGAGCGGGCCCGCCCCGCCGGCGCCACCGCCGGCCACGCCCGGGCCGCGGGCGGCGCGCCGGGGCAGGTCGAGAACGAGGACTACGTCTCCTGCCTGCTGCGTTTCGCCTCCGGCGCCCGCGGCGTCCTGGAGGCGTGCCGGGTCTCGGTCGGCGAGCAGAACGCCTACGGCTTCGAGGTCCACGGCACACAGGGCGCGGTGTTCTGGGACTTCAGGCGCATGAACGAGTTGGGAGTCGCGCGCGGCACCGCCTACCAGGACCAGCCGGTCAGCACCGTCCAGGTCGGCCCCGGGCACGGGGAGTTCGCCGCCTTCCAGCCCGGCGCCGCGAACGCCATGGGCTACGACGACCTGAAGGTGGTGGAGGCGTACCGCTTCCTGCGCTCCGTCGCCGAGGGCGTCCCGCACGGCGCGGGCCTGCCGGACGCGGTGCGCGGCGCGGCCGTCGTGGACGCCATGGTCCGGTCGGCTCGGAGCGGCGGCTGGGTCGGGGTCGGGGGCGGCTAGGGGGCGTCTCGCCGATCTTCGTGGGCCCGCCCGCCGGGTGATCGGCGGGATCCGCCGAACGGCCCGCTCAGGCGGCCTGCCCGGCGATGTTCACCAGCCACGGCACGCCGAAGCGGTCGGTGCACATGCCGAAGACGTCGCCCCACATCTGCTTCTCCAGCGGCACCGACACCGAACCGTCGGCCGACAGCTTCTCCCAGTAGCCGCGCAGCTCGTCGGCGTCGTCGCCGCTGAGGCTCACCGAGTAACCGCTCGCCGGGTGGTGCTCTTCGCCGGGCGGGGTGTCGGCACCCATCAGGGTGAAGCCGCTCGGCGTCTCCAGCTGGCCGTGCATGATGTTGTCGGCGTAGGCGGCGTCGGACGGCCCGTAGTCACCGAAGGTGCTCAGGGTCAGGGAGCCGCCGAAGACGTCCCGGTAGAACTCCATCGCCTGGCGGGCGTCGCCGCCGAAGCTGAGGTACGGGTTGAGGCGCGAGCCCATGACAGCCTCCCGAGAGGAACGGTCCGTGCTTCGCACGCTAGTCGCGTCGGTGCCGTCCCACATCCCGGAGGGGCGCCTCACGCCCCGCAGGAGCGCAGGAACCTCCTGGTGCGGGTGGCGACGGGCAGCGGCCGGTCCGGCTCGCACGGGTACATGTCCTGCTCGACGATGGCGAACAGGTCGACGCCGAGCCGCTGGGCCGCCGTGAGGACCGGGCCCAACTCGGGTACGCCACCCGGCGGTTCGCACATCACCCCGCGCCCCACGGCCGGGCCGAACGGCAGGCCATCCGCCCGCACCCCGGCGAGGACCTCCGGGTCGACCTGCTTGAGGTGGAGGTAGCCGAGGCGCTCGCCGTAGGCCTCGATCAGCTCGACGCTGTCGCCGCCGCAGT
This sequence comes from Streptomyces sp. NPDC048182, assembly GCF_043202555.1. Lineage (NCBI taxonomy): Bacteria > Bacillati > Actinomycetota > Actinomycetes > Kitasatosporales > Streptomycetaceae > Streptomyces > Streptomyces sp. NPDC048182. The sequence goes on from NZ_JBIDAQ010000015.1 coordinate 158,178, forward strand.
AGGCGTAGTGACCGGTGTCCAGGCAGAGGCCGACCAGGGCGGGGTCGGTGGCGTCGAGGAAGCGCTCGACGTGCTCCTCGGTGTCGATGTGGGTGTCGGCGTGCGGGTGGACGACGACGTCCAGGCCGTAGGCGTCCCGCACCTCGCGGCCGAGCCGCTCCATGCCGCGGGCCAGGTGGCCCCACTGCTCGGCGGTCAGCTCCGGCGGCTCCAGGACCTCGGCCGTCTTGTCGTCGCGCCAGAAGGACGGGATGACGACGAGGTGCGAGGCGTCCACGGCCCGGGCCAGGGCGGCGACCCGGCTCACCTGCTCCCAGGTGGCGTCCCACTCGGCGGGTCCGCGGTGCAGGCCGCAGAAGATCGTGCCGGCCGACACCTTCAGGCCGCGCCGGGCCACCTCGTCGGCGAGCCGGGCCGGGTCGGTGGGCAGATATCCGTAGGGCCCCAGCTCGATCCACCCGTAGCCGGCCTCGGCGACCTCGTCCAGGAAGCGCCGCCAGGGCACCTGCCGCGGGTCGTCGGCGAACCAGACGCCCCAGGAGTCCGGGGCCGAGCCGACGCGGATGCGGTCCAGGGCTGCGGGCATGTCAGGGCTTCCCTTCGGTACGGCCCGGGCCGGTGGGAGCCGGGCCGGTGGGTTCCGAGGGTACGGTCCCGGTGGCGTCCGGCCCCGGCGGCGACCCCGCGTCCACCCCGCCGGCCCGCGCCAGCTCGTGCTCGAGCGCGGCCAGCTCCGCGCCGCCGGCCATGTGCTCGGTCAGCTGCTCCACGGTGATGTCGGCGCGGGCGGCGCTCAGCTCGAGGGTGCCGAGGCGCAGCACGTCGAAGCGGTCGCCGACCAGGTAGGCGTGGTGCGGGTTGTGGGTGACGAGGACGACGCCGAGGCCGCGTTCCCGGGCGGCGGCGACGTACTTCAGGACCACGCCCGACTGGCGCACGCCGAGCGCCGCGGTGGGCTCGTCCAGGATGAGCACGCGGGCCCCGAAGTGCACGGCGCGGGCGATGGCGACGCACTGGCGCTGGCCGCCGGAGAGGGTGCCGACGGGCTGCTCCAGGTCGTCCAGGACGATGCCCATGGCGCGCAGTTCCTCGTCGGCGACGCGCTTCATCCGGGCGATGTCCAGGCGGCGCAGCGGCCAGGGGCCCCGGGTGAGTTCGGAGCCGAGGAAGAAGTTGCGCCACACCGGCATCAGCGGGACGGTGGCGAGGTCCTGGTAGACGGCGGCGATGCCGCGGTCCAGGGCCTCGCGGGGGGTGCCGAAGCGCACCGGCTCGCCGTCGACCAGGAACTCGCCCTCGGTGTGCGCGTGCAACCCGGAGATGATCTTGATGAGGGTGGACTTGCCGGCCCCGTTGTCGCCGAGCACGCAGGTGACCCGGCCGGCGTGCACGGCGAGGTCGATGCCGTGCAGGGCGCGGAGGGTGCCGTAGGACTTGCCGGCGCCGCGCAGTTCGACGAGCGGCGGGCCCTCTGCGGGGGCGGGCGCGGTGGGGGTGCTGCCGGTCATGCCGCTCACCTCCGGGTGGCCGCGCGTCGGACGTACAGGTTGATCAGGACGGCGCCGAGCAGCATCGCGCCGAGGAACGCCTTGAACCAGTCGGGGTTCCAGCCGGCGAAGACGATGCCCTGGTTGACCATGCCGAACATGAAGGCGCCGAAGACCGGGCCGACGGCCGAGCCGTGGCCGCCGGTGAGCAGGCAGCCGCCGATGACGGCGGCGGCGATGTAGATCAGCTCCTGGCCGACGCCCTCGCCGGACTGCACGGTGTTGAAGGAGAACAGCTGGTGCATGCCGACGAACCAGGCGCCGAGGCCGACCAGCATGAACAGCGTGATCTTGGTGAAGGTGACGGGGACGCCGACCGCGCGCGCCGACTCCTGGTTGCCGCCGACCGCGAAGACCCAGTTGCCGTACTTGGTGCGCAGCAGCAGCCAGGTGGCCAGCGCCGCGAAGACCAGCCACCACACCACGGTGATCTTGATGTCGACGCCGCCGACGTCGAAGGAGGACGCGAAGAGGGCCTTGGCCTGGTCGAAGCCGTCCATGTCGCTGATGTCGTCGGTGGCGACGTTGCCGGTGACCGCCTTGGTGACCGCCAGATTGACGCCCTGGAGGATCAGGAAGGTGCCGAGCGTGACCAGGAAGCTGGGCAGGCCGGTCCGGGTCAGCACCCAGCCGTTGAACGCGCCGACCGCGAGGGAGGCGAGGAGGGCGACGAGGACGCCGGTCCAGACGTTCACGGTGAGCTGGTAGCTGAGCATGGCGGCGGTCAGCGCCGAGGTCACCACGGCGACGCCGGCCGACAGGTCGAACTCCCCGCCGATCATCAGCAGCGCCACCGGCAGCGCCATGATGCCGATGACGGACGACTGGTAGAGCACCGTCGCCATCGAGCCGCCGCTGCGCAGCGTGGGCGCGGCGATCAGGAAGAACACCAGCACGGCCGCGGCGCCGAGGAACACCCCGACCTCGGGCCGGGCGAGCAGCCGCAGCGCCAGGGGGCGCCGCCGGGTCCGCCCGTCGCCCGGCGCCGGGTCGCCGGCCGGCGGCGCGGTGGCCGCCGGCGCGTGCTGCCCGGTGGCACTCATCAGCGGGTGCCCTTCTCGGCGTACGCGGAGACGGCCGCCACGTTGGACTTGTCCACGAAGGCGGGTCCGGTCAGCACCGGCTGCTCGCCGCCGCCGGTGTAGTTGCCGTTGTTCTTGTACAGCCACAGGCCGTCCACCGCGAGGTAGCCCTGGAGGTAGGGCTGCTGGTCGACGGCGAACTCGACGGTGCCCTTCTCGATGGCGCCGGTCAGGTCCTTATTGAGGTCGAAGGTGGCGACCTTCGCCTTGCCGCCGGTCTCCTCGACGGCCTGCGCGGAGGTCATGGCGAAGGGGGCGCCGAGGGTGACGACGTGGTCGATGTCGCCGTCCTGCTTGAGCTTGGCGGTGACGGTGGACTTCACCGAGGGCATGTCGGTGCCGTTGACGTAGAGGTTCTCGAGCGAACCCTCGAAGGTCTTCCGCACGCCGTCGCAGCGCTGGGTGAGGCCGACGTTGCCCTGCTCGTGGATGACGCAGACTGCCTTCTTCGCGCCGACGTCGTTCAGCTTCCTGCCGAACGCCTCGCCGGCCACGCTCTCGTCCTGGCCGAAGAACTCCAGCAGGCCGAGCTTCTTCCAGTCCGCGAGGCCGGAGTTGAGGCCGACGACGGGTATTCCGGCCTGCTTCGCCTTGCCGAGGACCGAGCGCAGGGCGCCGGGCTTGGCGAGGGTGACGGCGATGCCGTCGACCTTCTGGTCGATGGCGTTCTGCACGAAGTTGGCCTGGTTGCCGGCGTTCGGGTCGGCGGAGTAGACCAGCTTGACGTTGTCCTTGGCCGCGGCGGCCTCCGCGCCCTTGCGGACGATGTCCCAGAAGGTGTCGCCCGGGGCCTGATGGGTGATCAGGGCGATGGTCAGACGGGGGGTGTTCGCCCTGCCCGCCGAGACGCCGGAGTCGTCCTTCTCGTCGGCCTTCTTGCCGCCGGAGTCGCTGGAGCAGCCGGCGAGGGCCAGGGCCGCGGCCGTCGCGAGGGCCACGGCGGGGGTGGATCTGCGGAAGCGGGCATGCGAAGAGCGGACCATCTTTCCTGCACCTCACTGTGCGACGGCTGGTGGCGCTGGAACCGGATACAAGTGCGTGTGCGGGCCACTGTCAAGGCAATGTCAAGACATCATTTCGCCCACAGGTCCGAATGTACGGACAAAGCCTTGACAAGGGTGCCGGGGCGTCCTACACCTGAGAGCCAACAGGCCCCCGCCCAGCCTGAGGAGCGTCGCACATGACCGCGTCGGCACAGCGTCTCGATCTCATCACGATGGGCCGGATCGGGGTGGACCTCTACCCCTTGCAGACCGGCGTGCCGCTGGCGGAGGTCGAGTCCTTCGGCAAGTTCCTCGGCGGCTCGGCGGCCAACGTGGCGGTGGCCGCCGCCCGCCTCGGCCGCGCCTCGGCGGTGATCACCCGCACCGGCGACGACCCGTTCGGCGCGTATCTGCACCGGGCGCTCGGGGAGTTCGGCGTCGACGACCGCTGGGTCACGCCGGTCGCGGCCTACCCGACGCCGGTCACCTTCTGCGAGGTCTTCCCGCCGGACGACTTCCCGCTCTACTTCTACCGCCTCCCCAAGGCCCCCGACCTGGAGATCCACCCGCACGAACTGGACCTGGCGGCGATCGCCGCGGCCCGCGTCTTCTGGGTCACCGGCACCGGCCTGAGCGAGGAGCCGAGCCGCACGGCGACGCTGACGGCGCTCGCCCACCGCGCACGGCGTGGGACCACCGTCTTCGACCTGGACTGGCGCCCGATGTTCTGGCGCGACCCCGACGCCGCCCGCCCCCACTACGCCGAGGCCCTGCGGCACGCCACCGTGGCGGTCGGCAACCTGGACGAGTGCGAGATCGCCACCGGCATCCGCGAACCGCACGCCTGCGCCGAGGCGTTGCTCGCGGCCGGCGTGGAGCTGGCCGTCGTCAAACAGGGCCCGAAGGGCGTCCTCGCCGTGCACCGCGACGGGCGCGGCGCGGACGTGCCGCCGGTGCCGGTCGAGGTGGTCAACGGGCTCGGCGCGGGCGACGCGTTCGGCGGCGCCCTCTGCCACGGCCTGCTGGCCGGCTGGGACCTGGAGCGCACCGTGCGCTTCGCGGGCGCGGCCGGCGCCCTGGTCGCCTCCCGGCTCGCCTGCTCCTCGGCGATGCCGGCCGAGGCGGAGGTCGCGGAGCTGCTGGAGCGTGCCGGGGACCGCCCGTGACCTCGCGCGTCACCGGCCTCACCGCGATACGGGCGCGGCACCCGGAGGCCGTCGCCGAGGCGGCGGCCCGCCGCGCCCGACGCCCGCTGCTCGGCGCCTCCGGCCGCCTGATGATCGTGGCCGCCGACCACCCGGCGCGCGGCGCGCTCGCCGTGGGCGAGCGCCGGCTCGCCATGGCCGACCGGGCCGACCTGCTGGAACGCCTGTGCACCGCGCTGTCCCGGCCCGGCGTCGACGGGGTCCTGGCCAGCGCCGACGTGCTGGAGGACCTGCTGCTGCTCGGCGCCCTGGAGGGCAAGGTCGTGATGGGCTCGATGAACCGCGGCGGCCTCGCGGGCGCCGCCTTCGAGCTGGACGACCGCTTCACCGGCCACCGCGCCGAGGACCTCGCCCGGCTGCGCTTCGACGCCGGCAAGGCGCTGCTGCGCATCGACTACGACGACCCGGGCTCGCTGACCACCCTGGAGGCCACCGCCCGGGCCGTCGACGCCATGGCCCGCCACCGACTGCCGCTCTTCGTCGAGCCGTTCATCTGCCGCCGCGACGAGGGCGGCCGGCTGCGCACCGACCTCTCCCCCGAGGCCGTCACCCGGTCGGTGGCCATCGCCTCGGGACTGGGCGGCACCTCCGCCTACACCTGGCTGAAACTGCCCGTCACCCGCGACCCGGACGCCATGGCCGAGGTCCTCGCGGCCTCCACGCTGCCGGTGGTCCTGCTCGGCGGCGACATCGGCGGCCGGCCCGGGGAGCAGGCCGCCGTCTACGAGCGGTGGCGCGCGGCGCTGCGGCTGCCCACCGTGCGGGGCCTGGTCGTGGGCCGCTCGCTGCTCTATCCGGCCGAGGGCGGAGTGGCGGAGGCGGTGGACGCGGCCGTCGCCCTGCTCTGAGCGGGGGCGGACGGGGAACACGGGACGGAGCAGAGCCAGTGACGGAGGACGCCCTGTGACCGGAAGGCAGCCGATGACGCACCACCTCGCCGCGGGCACGGCCCGGGGCGGCCCGTACACGGTCCACGTCACGCCCGAGACGGCCGGCTGGGACCACTCCTCGCTGCGCGTCCTCACCCTGCCGCCGGGCGGCACGCACACCTTCGCCGGCGGGGACAGCGAGTGGATCGTGCTGCCCCTGGCCGGCTCCTGCACCGTCACGGTCACCGACGAGGCCGGCCGGCACGTCTTCGAACTCGTCGGCCGAAAAGACGTGTTCAGCGCCGTGAGCGACTTCGCCTACGTGCCGCGCGACGCCCACGCCACCGTCTCCTCGGCGGCCGGCGGCCGGTTCGCGCTGACCGGCGCCCGGTGCGAGCGGCGGCTGCCCGCGCGCCACGGCCCGGCCGCCTCGGTGCCGGTGGAGCTGCGCGGCGGCGGCAGCTGCTCCCGGCAGGTCAACAACTTCGCGGCGGCCGACGTCTTCGCCTGCGACCGGCTGATCGCGGTGGAGGTGCTCACCCCCGGCGGCAACTGGTCGTCCTTCCCGCCGCACAAGCACGACGAGCACCGGCCGGGCGAGGAGTCGGTCCTGGAGGAGATCTACTACTTCGAGTTCGCCGCCCACGACGGCGTGCCCGGCCTCGGCTACCAGCGGGTCTCCCCCTCCGGCCCCGGCCGCACCACCGACGTCCTCGCCGAGGTCCGCGACGGCGACGTGGTGCTCATCCCCGACGGCTGGCACGGCCCGTCGATGGCGGTGCCGGGCCACCACATGTACTACCTCAACGTCATGGCCGGCCCCGGCGCCGAACGGGCCTGGCTGATCAGCGACCACCCCGACCACGCCTGGGTCCGCGACACCTGGACCGGGCAGCCGGCCGACCCCCGCCTCCCCCTGTACTCCGCGCCGGCCCCGTCCGGCCACCCGTCCCCGTGAGGTCCGCCATGCCCACCTCCACCAACCGGCTGACCACCGCCCAGGCCCTGGTGCGGTTCCTGGCCGCCCAGTACACGGAGCGGGACGGCCGCCGGCACCGCCTGATCGCCGGGACCTGGGGCGTCTTCGGCCACGGCAACGTGGCCGGGCTGGGGCAGGCGTTGGTCGAGTACGCCGACCTCATGCCCTTCCACCAGGGCCGCAACGAGCAGGCCATGGTGCACGCGGCGGTCGGCCACGCCCGGCACCTGAACCGGCTCTCCGCGCAGGCGGTGACGACGTCCATCGGGCCCGGGGCCACCAATCTCGTCACCGGCGCGGCCCTCGCCACCGTCAACCGGCTGCCGGTCCTGCTGCTGCCCGGCGACTACTTCGCCTCGCACGCCGCCGACCCGCTGCTCCAGCAGCTGGAGCACCCGGTCTCCGCCGACCTCTCGGTCAACGACACCCTGCGCCCGGTCTCCCGGTACTTCGACCGCGTCACCCGCCCCGAGGCGCTGATCCCCTCCGCGCTCAAGGCGATGCGCGTGCTCACCGACCCCGCGGAGACCGGCGCGGTCACCCTCGCGCTCCCGCAGGACGTGCAGGCGGAGGCGTACGACTGGCCGGCCGAGTTCTTCGCCGAGCGCGTCTGGCGGGTCCGCAGGCCGGCGCCCGACCCGGCCGAACTGGCCGACGCCGTGCACGCGATCCGCGCCGCCGAGCGCCCGCTGATCGTCGCCGGCGGCGGCGTCCACCACAGCGAGGCCGAGCAGGCGCTCGCCGCGCTGGTGGACGCCACCGGCATCCCGGTCGCCGCCACCCAGGCCGGCAAGGGCTCGCTCCGCCACGACCACCCGGCCGACCTCGGCGGCATCGGCCACACCGGCACCGCCGTCGCCGACGGCCTGGCCCGCGCCGCCGACCTGGTGATCGGGGTCGGCACCCGGCTCACCGACTTCACCACCGCCTCCGGCACCCTCTTCCAGCACCCCGACGTCCGCTTCCTGAACCTCAACGTCACCGCCTTCGACGCCCACAAGCTCGCCGCCCGCCCCCTGGTCTGCGACGCCCGCGCGGGCCTGACGGCCCTGGCCGAGGCGCTGGCCGGCCACCGCGTGGACCCTTCGTACGAGACGGAGTACCGGGCCGGCAAGGAGCGCTGGGACACCGTCGTGGCCGGGGCCTACCGCGCCGACGACGAGGACGCGGTGCCGGCCCAGACGCAGGTGCTCGGCGCCCTGGACGCGGTGGTCGGCGAGACGGACGTGGTGATCAACGCGGCCGGCTCCCTCCCCGGCGACCTGCACAAGCTGTGGCGGGCCCGCTCCCCGCGCCAGTACCACCTGGAGTACGGCTACTCGTGCATGGGCTACGAGATCCCGGCCGCGCTCGGCGTCCAGCAGGCGGCGCCCGGCACCCGGGTCTGGGCGCTGGTCGGCGACGGCACCTTTCTGATGAACCCGACCGAGGTCGTCACCGCCGTGCAGGAGAACCTGCCGGTGAAGCTGGTCCTGGTGCAGAACCACGGGTACGCCTCCATCGGCGGCCTGTCCGAGGCGGTGGGCGCCGAGGGGTTCGGCACGGCCTACCGCCACCGGGCCGCCGACGGCACCTTCACCGGCGCCCCGCTCCCCGTCGACCTCGCCGCCACCGCGGCCGGACTCGGCCTGCGGGTGCTGCGCGCCAAGACGGTGCGGGAGCTGCGCGAGGCGCTCGCGGCGGCACGCGACGCGTCCGCCCCGACCTGCGTGTACGTCGAGACCGACCCGGCCGGCACCGCGCCCCCGCCCGAGGCCTGGTGGGACGTGCCGGTGGCCGAGGTGTCCGGCCGCGAGGCGCCGGCACGGGCCCGTGCGGCGTACGAGCGGGCCCGCGCCGACCGCAGACCGTATCTGTGACCACGAGTCAGTACGCCGCGTCCAGCCGGGCGCGCTGCTCGGCGCTCAGCTCCAGGTCGACGGCGGCCAGGTTCTCCTCCAGCTGCGCCACCGAGGACGCCCCGGCCAGCGGCACGATCGGCAGGTCCGCGCCGATCTGCCAGGCGAGGACGACCTGGTTGACGGTGGCGCCGGTCTCCCGGGCGACCTCGCGCAGCGCCGCGAGCCGGGCCGGGGTGCCCGGGTGGTCGTAGTCCGGGGGCAGCGGCTTGTCCTCGCGGACGTAGGCACCGGCCAGCAGCGGTGAGTAGGCGACCAGGGTGAGGGACGGCTCGGCCCGCAGGTAGCCGAGGAGTTCGGGCCCGGCGTGGCCGAGGCTGCCGTCCGGGAACTGCTCGCCGGGGATGTCGAAGCGGGGCCTGAGGAGACTGTGCTGGTACTGGAGCACCTCGTAGCCCGGCACTCCGGCAGCCGCCGCGAGGTTCCGGGCGCGCTCCACCCGCCACATCGCCTGGTTGCTGGCGCCGAGCAGCCCGACGGCGCCCTCCGCGACCAGCTCGCCGAATGCCTCGACGGTCTCCTGCTGCGGCGTGGTGAGGTCGTCGACGTGCGCGTACAGCAGGTCGAGCTTGTCGACGCCCAGCAACTCGCGGCTGCGGTCGGCGGACTCGCGGACGACCTTGGCGGACAGGCCCTCGGGGTTGTCGATGTAGCCGGTGCCGGCGGCGGCCGGGCGGGCGCCCAGCTTGGTGGCGATGACGATCTCGTCGCCGACGCCCCGGCTGCGCCGCCACCGGCCGAGCAGGGCCTCGCTGTGGCCGCCCTGCCCGCCGTCGTGCCAGTAGGCGTAGGCGTTGGAGGTGTCGATGAAGTTCCCGCCGGCCTCGACATAGCGGTCGAGGACGGCGAAGGAGGTCTTCTCGTCGGTGTACGACCCGAAGAGCATGGCGCCGAGCGCCAGCACGCTCACCTCCCGGCGGTGGGCGGGGTCGCTGCCGAGGGTGCGGTACTTCATGGTGGTGCTCCTCCCCTTGCGGGCCCGGTCGTCCGGGCCACGTCGAGGAGTGTTCTTGTTGAAGCGCACTTCAAGTCAAGTGCCGCGGGCTCACCTTAGGGTCGGCGTCGTGAACAGGCGACGTCGCAAGAAGCTGTCCGCGCGGCTGGTGGAGGCCGCTCTCGTCGACGACCTCCTGCGGGTGCGGAGGCTGCTGCGGTCGGGTGCCCCGGCCGAGACGGCCGACGCCGCGGGCACCACGCCGCTGTACCAGGCGTCCGTGAACGGCTCGGCCGGAATCGTGCGGGAGCTGCTGGCGGCCGGGGCGGCGCCGGACACCGAGAGCGGCACGGGCTCGGAGGGCACACCCCTGTGCGCGGCGGCCTGTTGGGGCCATACGGAGGCGGTGCGGGCGCTCCTGGAACACGGCGCCGACCCGAATCTGCGCGAGGACCACGGCACGGGGTGGGCGCCGCTGGAGTGGGCGGCGAAGGGACCGTATCCGTCGACCGAGGCGCTGCTCGTGGCCGCCGGTGCCCGCCACCGGGACTGATCGTCCGGGGAGGGGCCCGTCCGCGCCGGCGGGGAGAGCCTTCCGAAACACCCACGTCATCCGGGGCGTACCCGGGGGTAATGGCGGCTGCCTAGCGTCCCCGGCAGCACCGAGCCCCCGTCCGGCCCTAGTTGAGGAGACGTGGATGAGCACCGAGGAACGCCTGGTCGACGCCGGCGCCGTGGGGACGGCCGCCGGGGGGACGACGGCCGCGAAGGAGACGCTGGAGGACTACACCCTCCGTTTCGCGCCCCGCAGTTACCGGCGCTGGTCGCCGATGGTGGTGGCGACGACCGCGCTGGGCGGCATCGCCTACATGGCGGACTTCTCCATCGGCGCCGGCATCGGCCTGGCGCACGGCACCGGGAACGCGCTGCTGGCCATCGCCGTCGCGGCGGTCGTCATCTTCGTCACCGGCTTCCCGCTGGCCTACTACGCGGCCCGCTACAACATCGACCTGGACCTGATCACCCGCGGTTCGGGCTTCGGCTACTTCGGCTCGGTGCTGACCAGCGTCATCTTCGCGAGCTTCACCTTCATCTTCTTCGCCCTCGAGGGCTCGATCATGGCGCAGGGCCTGAAGCTGGGCCTGGGTCTCCCGCTCTGGCTGGGCTACCTGCTCTCCACGCTGATGGTGATCCCCCTGGTGATCTACGGGATGAAGGCGCTGAGCAAGCTCCAGGTGTGGACGACGCCGGTCTGGCTGCTGCTGATGGTCGGCCCGCTGATGTACCTCGTGGCCGCCGACCCGGGCACGGTGGACCGCTTCCTGGCCTATGCGGGCAGCGACGGCGACGGGGGCCTGAGCACCGCGTCGGTGCTGCTCGGCGCCGGGGTGTGCCTGTCCCTCATCGCGCAGATCGGCGAGCAGATCGACTACCTGCGCTTCATGCCGCCGCGCACCGAGGCGAACCGGCGGGGCTGGTGGACCGCGGTGGTCATGGCCGGGCCCGGCTGGGTGGTCCTCGGCGCGTTGAAGCAGGCCATCGGCGTCTTCCTCGCGGTGTACGTGCTGGCGGAGATCGGTCCCGCCGCGGCGACCGAGCCGATCCAGCAGTTCAAGGGCGCCTTCGACGCGATGCTGCCGTCCTGGCTGGTGGTGCCGCTGGCCGTCGTCCTCGTGGTGATCAGCCAGATCAAGATCAACGTGACGAACGCCTACTCCGGCTCGCTCGCCTGGACCAACTCCTTCACCCGCGTCACCGGCCGCTATCCGGGACGCATGGTGTTCGTGCTGCTGAACCTCGGCTTCGCGCTCGCGCTGATGGAGGCCGACATGTTCAGCTTCCTCAACGACATCCTGGGCTTCTACTCGAACTGCGCGATCGCCTGGGTCGTCACGGTGGCCACCGACATCATGGTCAACAAGTACCTGCTCAAACTCTCCCCGCAGGCACCGGAGTTCCGCCGCGGCATGCTCTACGCCGTCAACCCGGTCGGCGTCACCGCGTTCACCGCCGCGTCCGGGCTGTCCATCGCGATGTACTTCCACGCCCTGGGCGACACCCTCCAGCCCTACTCCCCCGTCGCGGCGGCCGTCCTCGCCTTCGTGCTCACCCCGGTGATGGCCGTGGTCACCAAGGGCCGCTACTACCTGCGCCGCACCGACGACGGCATCGCCGAACCCCGGCTGGACGCCGACGGCAACCCCAGCGCGGTCACCTACACCTGCCACGTCTGCCGCCAGGACTTCGAGCGGCCCGACGTGGCCCGGTGCCCCACGCATGACGCGGTGGTCTGCTCGCTCTGTCTGAGCACGGACCAGGTCGGCGACCATGTGCTGCCGGCGGCGCCGTGACGCCTCCCGGACGCAGACCTCCGCGGGAGCCCGGGCCGCACCTCAGCCCTGCCTGGCGTAGAGGCGGAGTGCCAGGGGCCCGCACACCAGGGTGAGGGCGGCGGTCGCGAGGAGGGACCAGGTGATCTCGCCGCCGGCGCCGCCGGTGTCGTTCATCAGCCGGCGGGACGCGCTCGCGAGGTGGCTGAGCGGGTTGGCGTCGACGAAGGCGCGGAGCCAGCCGGGCATCGTGCCGGGCCGGACGAAGACGTTGCTGGCGAAGGAGAGCGGCATCAGCACGGCGTTGGCGATGCCGAGGACGACCGCCGGGTCCCGGACGGCCAGGGCGAGCGCGGCCCACAGCAGGGAGAGCGCGAGGCCGAAGGCGACGACCAGGGCGACGGCGGCGAGCACCCCGGGTGCGCCGCCGTCGGGCCGGTAGCCCATGACGAGGCCGAGGCCCACCACGACGGCGGAGGCGAACAGGTAGCGCGCGACATCGCTGAGCAGGCCGCCGAGGACGAGGGCGCCGCGCCAGACCGGCAGGCCCCGGAAGCGGTCGAAGGCCCCGCCGCGCACGTCCTGGGCGAGCCGGGCGCCGCCGTACATGGTGACGATGGCGATGGACATGCTGAGCACGCCGGGCAGCAGGACCTTGAGGTACGCGTCCGTGGAGCCGCTGACGGCACCGCCGAAGAGGTACGTGAACAGCACGGTGAAGAGCACCGGGATGGCGGCCGAGTCCACGAGTTGCTTGGGGTCGTGCCGGAGCTTGAGCACGGCGCGGTGTCCGAAGGCGGCCGAGGCGGCGAGCGCCCCGGCGCGGTGGCGCACGCGTCCGTCGGCGAGCAGGGTGTCGAGGGGGCTCACGCGGTCACTTCCTCATGGTCGTCGGCGGCGGCCTGCCGGCCGGTGAGGGCGAGGAACGCCTCGTCCAGGGTGGGCCGGCCCAGGGAGAGGTCGGCGACGCCCACGCCGGCTTCGGCGAGCCGGGTCAGGACGCGACCGACCTGCCGGCCCGTGTCGGTGGCGTCGGCCGGGGTGCTCAACAGCACGGACAGGGAGGGCGGTTCGGCGCCGAGCCGGACCGTGCCGTCCAGGGTGCCGGCGAGGATCTGCCGCGCCCGGGACCGCTGCTCGGCGTCGAGGAGCCTGAGGTGCAGGGTGGCGGAGCCGACCCGGGACCTGAGCTGGGCGCCGGTGCCCTCCGCGACGATCCGGCCGCCGTCGACGACCGCGATGCGCTCGGCGAGCCGGTCGGCCTCCTCGAGGTACTGGGTGGTGAGCAGCACGGTGGTGCCGGCCGCGGCGACCCGCCGGACCAGCTCCCACACCTGGTTGCGGCTGCGCGGGTCGAGTCCGGTGGTCGGCTCGTCCAGGAAGAGCAGGTCGGGGGTGACGATCAGGCCCGCGCCGATGTCGAGCCGGCGGCGCATGCCGCCCGAGTAGCCGCTCACCGGGCGGCGGGCCGCGCCGGTCAGGTCGAACGCGGCGAGCAGGTCGTCGGCGCGCCGGCGGGCGGCGGCCCGGGACAGGCCCCGCAGCCGGGCGAGCAGCAGCAGGTTCTCCTGCCCCGTCAGATCCTCGTCGAGGGAGGCGAACTGGCCGGTCACCGCGATCCGGGCCCGCACGGCGTCCGCCTCGCCCACCACGTCGTGCCCGAGGACGCGGGCCGTGCCGGCGGTCGGGCGGGTCAGCGTGGACAGGATGCGCAGGGTGGTGGTCTTGCCCGCGCCGTTGGGACCGAGGAACCCGTACACCTGCCCGCGCCGGATGGTGAGGTCGACGCCGTCCAGGGCCCGGCTGTCTCCGTAGTCCTTGACCAGACCGCGCGCCTCGACGGCGGGGAGGTCCTCGTCGGAACTCATCTTTGACATGCCGTAAGAATTGGCTATCTCTGACACTCTGTCAATGTTCTGCGCGGAACGCCTATGCTTCTCGTCATGCCCGACTCGCCCTCAGGGGCCGCACCGCCCCGCCGCCGCAGGTCCGACGCCCGGCGCAGCATCGGCGCGATCCTCGACGCGGCCCGGGTCGTGCTGGGCGAGCGCCCGGAGGCGAGCATGGAGGACGTCGCCACCGCGGCCGGCGTCACCCGCCAGACCGTCTACGCCCACTTCCCCTCGCGCGACGCCCTGGTGGGGGCCCTCGTCGAGGCCGCCGCCGCCGAGTACCTCGCGCTGCTGGACGCCGCCGGACTGGACACCGCCCCGCCCGCCGAGGCACTGGCCCGGTTCCTCGACGCCGGCTGGCACTTCCTCGGCCGTCACCCGCTCGTGCTGAACCCGGCCGCGCCCGGGGCTCCGCAGCCGGGCCGCAACGCCCTCTCCGCAGCGGTGCCCCCGCGGCTCGAACGCCTCGTGCGGCGCGGCCAGTGCTCGGGCGACTTCGACGCGGCCCTCCCCGCCGACTGGCTGGCCGACGCCGTCATCGGCGTGCAGCACACCGCCGCGGCCCACCTGGCGGCCGGGCGGGTCACCGCGCGGGAGGCGGCGGCGCTGTGCCTGGAGAGCACCCTGCGCCTCTGCGGCGGCAGCCTGCCCGTGACGAAGACCCGTCGCGGGCACCCGTAACGTTCGCCTCCGCTTCACCGGACTCGGCTGTTGATGCAGCCATGTCATCAGCCGAGCCTCCTACCGTGGCGCCGCCATCCGGCACACCCCACCAGGGAGGACCCTCCGTGGAAGCCACGTCCCGCTCCCGCCGCACCCTCGGTGCCGCGGCCGCCGCCCTCGGGCTGGCCGCCGCCGCGCTGTGGACCGGCCTCGGCAACGCCCCCGAGGCCGGCGCCGCGGCCTCCGTCCCCACCCCCGACCACGTCGTGGTCGTCGTGATGGAGAACCACGCCTACGACCAGGTGATCGGCAGCTCCAGCGCGCCGTACCTCAATTCGCTGAAGGCTGGCGGCGCCAACCTCACCGCGATGTACGCCGAGACCCACCCGAGCCAGCCCAACTACTTCGCCCTGTTCTCCGGTTCGACCCAGGGCGTCACGGACGACGGCTGCTACACCCCCGGCTTCAGCTCCGCGCCCAACCTGGCCTCCGAGCTGGCCGCCGCCGGCAAGAGCTGGGCCTCGTACAACGAGGACCTGCCGAGCCAGGGCTCGACCACCTGCTCCAGCGGCGACTACGCCCGCAAGCACAACCCGTGGTTCGGCTTCTCCAACGTGCCGACCTCCTCGGCGTACACGTTCGGCCAGTTCCCGACGGACTACACCAAGCTGCCGAAGGTGTCGTTCGTCGTCCCGGACCTGTGCAACGACATGCACGACTGCTCGGTGTCCACCGGCGACACCTGGCTGAAGAACAAGCTGGGCGCCTACGCGACCTGGGCGAAGACCCACAACAGCGTCCTCGCCGTCACCTTCGACGAGGACAACCGCCTGGCCGGCAACCGCATCGCGACCGTGCTGTACGGCCAGCCGGTCAAGCCGGGCAGCTCCTCCGCCACCAGGTACAGCCACTACAGCCTGCTGCGCACCCTGGAGGACATGTACGGCACCGCGCACGCCGGCAACGCCGCCTCGGCCTCCGACATCACCGGGATCTGGGCGAGCTGATGTACGTCGCGGACTCACGGGCCACCCCCGCGCCGTCCGCGGCCCCCGCCGGCCGGGCCGTCCCCGGCCGGCGTCGGGCCGTGGCGCCGACCGTGCTGGCGCTCGGCACCGTCAGCCTGATCACGGACGTGTCGTCCGAGATGGTGACGGCGGTGCTGCCCCTCTACCTGGTGGCCGGGCTCGGGCTCAGTCCGCTGGGGTTCGGGCTGCTCGACGGCCTCTACAACGGGTTCAGCGCCGTGGTGCGGCTGGCCGGCGGCCACCTCGCCGACCGGCGCCGGGTGGGGCACAAGGCGGTCGCCGTCGCCGGGTACGGCCTCTCGGCGCTGTGCCGGCCGCTGCTGCTCGTCGCCGGCTCGCTGCCACTGATCGGGGCGGTGCTCGCCGCCGACCGGACCGGCAAGGGGCTGCGGACCGCCCCGCGCGACGCGATGATCTCCCTGGCGTCCGCCGAGGCGGACCGGGGACGGGCGTTCGGCGTGCACCGGGCGATGGACACCGCGGGCGCCCTGATGGGCCCGCTGGTCGCCTTCGCGGTGCTCGCGTACTCGCCGGAGGGCTACCACGCGGTGTTCACCCTCAGCAGCTGCGTGGCGGTGCTCGGGGTGCTGGTGCTGCTGCTGTTCGTGCCGGGGCGTTCGTCCTCGCGGGAGGACTCCCCGGCCGGCCCGGCCGAACGGCCCACGCTGCGCGCCGCGCTGGCGCTGCTGCGCCGCCCGGCGGTACGGCGCCTCGCCGTGTGCTCGGCGCTCCTGGGCCTGGCGACGGTCAGCGACTCCTTCGTCTTCCTGCTGCTCCAGACCCGGCTCGACCTGGCCGGCCGGTGGTTCGCGCTGCTGCCGCTGGGCACGGCGGCGGGGTTCCTGCTGCTCGCGGTGCCGCTGGGGCGGCTCGCCGACCGGGTCGGCCGGTGGCGGGTCTTCCTCGGCGGGCACGTGGCGCTGCTCGCGGCGTACGGGGCGCTGCTGTCGTCCGCGGACGCCGGGTGGCTGCCGTTCGCGGTGCTCGGCCTGCACGGCGCCTTCTACGCGGCCACCGACGGGGTGCTGATGGCCGCCGCCTCCCAGGCGCTGCCGGGCCGACTGCTGACCAGCGGTCT
The DNA here is from genome assembly GCF_043202555.1 of Streptomyces sp. NPDC048182. Classification (NCBI taxonomy): domain Bacteria; kingdom Bacillati; phylum Actinomycetota; class Actinomycetes; order Kitasatosporales; family Streptomycetaceae; genus Streptomyces; species Streptomyces sp. NPDC048182. Next base: position 174,666 of record NZ_JBIDAQ010000015.1, read on the forward strand.
GGCACTGGTGCAGACGGGGCAGGCCGGGGCGCGGTTCGTCTGCTCGCTGCTGTTCGGAGCGGCGTGGTCGGCCTGGGGCGGGCCGCACGCGCTGGCCGTCTTCACCGTGGCCCTGGCGGTGGCGGCGGGAACGGCGGCGGCAGTCCGCCCGGCGCGCGACACGACCGTGGCGGGCCCGGAGACGTACGAGAAGGGAGCGCGCTCGTGAGGACGCGCGAGAAGATCCTGGTCCTGCTCGCCGCGGTCGTCGTCCTGGCGGCCGTCTCCGGCGCAGCCCTGTGGCACGGCCGGCAGCAGGCCGCCCGCAAGGACCAGGCGCAGCAGGGCGGTCCGCCGGTGCGGGAGGGCACGGTGTCGCTGGCGCGGGGCGGCCCGGCCCGGATCGTCTTCCGCAACACCGCGTGGGGCCCGCACCGCGACGAGCTGACCTCGGTCCCGGCCGGCTCCCCCGACACCGTGCGCACCGCTCCGTCCTCGGCTCCGGTGAAGTGCCTGCGCTTCCACGCGGCGGGCGGCACGGGCATCTGCCTGCAGTCGGAGCACCACGCGCTGGGCGAGACGTACCGGGCGGTGGTCCTGGACTCCGCGCTGCACGAGACGCGCCGGATCACGGTGCCCGGCATCCCCACCCGGGACCGGGTCTCCCCCAGCGGCCGGATGGTCGCCTGGACCGTCTTCGTCGGCGGGGACAGCTACGCGGGGACCGACTTCTCCACCCGCACCGGCATCCTGGACACCCGCACGGGCGCGCTCACACCGAGCCTGGAGAGCTACCGCGTCGTCAAGGACGGCCGGACGTACCACGCGGCGGACGTCAACTTCTGGGGCGTCACCTTCGCCGACGACGCCCACTTCTACGCCACGCTCGGCACCAAGGGCGCCACCTACCTGGTCCGCGGCGACATCGCCCGGCGCACGGTGACGACGGTGCGCCCCAACGTCGAGTGCCCCTCGCTGTCGCCGGACGGGCGGCGGCTGGCGTTCAAGAAGCGGGTGCGGGGTGCCGACCCGGACGCGCCGTGGCGGCTGTACGTCCTGGATCTGGCGACGATGCGGGAGAGCCCGCTCGCCGAGTCCCGCAGCGTCGACGACCAGGCGGTGTGGTCCCCGGACGGCCGCACGGTCACCTACGAACTGGCCGGGGACTACGGCGCCGACCTGTGGACGGTGCCGGCGGACGGCACGGGCGCCCCGCACCGGATGACCCGGGGCGCCCTCTCGCCGGCCTTCCTGCGCTGAGCCCGCGGGCGGCTAGTGGGCGTCCCGCACGGCGGAGGTCGCGAGGGTGGTGTAGCGCATCGTGAAGCGGCCCCCCAGCCCGTCGACGGCGTCGCCGACCGCGCCCAGGATCTCGGCCAGTGGGCCGGGATCCAGCCGGGTGAGGCCGCCGGTGGTGGGCAACAGGTCCAGCCACTCGTCGCGGGCGTAGGACCGCTCCCAGTCGAAGCGCCACCGTTCCGGTTCGCCGAACCGCCCGGTCTCCCGGATCGCGTCGGCGACCCGCGCGTACCCCGCCTGGTACGTCTCCAGCGGACGCCGGCCGCCGGACGGGGAGTCGGGTGCCACCCGGCGGCAGGCGTCCGCGAAGGGCTCGGCCACGTCGGCGGGCGGCTCGAAGACATGCCCGAAGACCGCCAGACGCCCGCCCGGCCGCAGCACCCGGGCCGCCTTGGCGGCGCCGACGGCCGGGTCCACCCAGTGCCACGACTGGGCGGCGGTCACGACGTCGAATGCCCGCCCGGCCGGCTCCCAGCCCTCGAAGGTCGCCACCTCCACCCGCAGCCCGCCGGCCCGCGCGAAGTCGGCCATCCGCGCATCCGGCTCGACGCCGAGCACGGCACAGCCGGCGGCCTGGAACTGGCGGGCCGCGATTCCCGTGCCGCAGCCGACATCGAGGACCTCGGCCCCCGGCCTCCCGGCGACGACTCGGGCCACCAGCTCTTCGGGGTAGGGCGGCCGGGCCCGGTCGTAGCGCCGCGCGTCCGCACCGAAGGACTCGGCCGTTCGCCGGGCCTGGTGGGGTGACACCGGCTCGGGTTGTTCCGACGGTAGCCCAGGGGCGGCGGGCGGCCGGCACACGAGAGGAGCGGCGGGTTGCCGACCGGGGTCCACCTTCGCGACGTACGACAGCAGCTGTTCGACGCCGCCGAACGCGTACTGCTGCGGTCCGGCCCGAACGGGCTGACCAGCAGGGCCGTCACCGACGAGGCGGGCTGCTCCAAGGGCGTCCTGCACCGGCACTTCGCCGACTTCGACGCCTTCCTCACCGAGCTGGTGCTCGACCGGGCGGCACGGCTCGGGACGCGGGCCCGGGCGCTGCGCGAGCGGGCCGGCGCCGGCACCGTGGCCGGCAACCTCACCGAGGCGCTGACCAGCCTGTTCGGCCCGGTCCCCGTCGCGATCGTCCCACTCGTCACCTTCCGCGACGAACTGCGCGCACGGCTGCGGCAGGCCAGGCCCGGAGGCGGCATCGCGATCCTCGCCGAGATCACGTCCGCGGTCTCGGCCTATCTGGCCGACGAGCGCACGAGGGGCCGGATCACGGACGCCGCCGACCTCGACTCACTCACCCTCTCCCTGGTCGGCGGCACCCACCTGCTCTACACCGACCACGCCCCCGACCCACCGACGACGGAAGCCGTCGCCAAGCTGGTCACCGCAGCCCTCGCCGTCGCCGCGCCGCGGCCGCCCACCTGACCCACGATTCTCATACCGGTATAGTTAGACCGGTATAGTTATCGGCTACGCGAGAAGGCGCCACATGATCGAGATCCTGAACCCCACCCTGCTCACCCGGGCGAGGGACACCGGCGCCCTCGTCGCCGACATCCTGCAGACGCTGAAGGGCCGCAGCACGGTCGGCACCAACCTCCTGGACATCGACCGGTGGACCAGGGCGATGATCGTCGACGCTGGGGCGCAGTCCTGCTACGTCGACTACGCGCCGTCCTTCGGCCGCGGCCCGTTCGGCCACCACATCTGCACCGGCGTCAACGACGCCGTGCTGCACGGCCGGCCGTACGACTACGCGCTCGCCGACGGCGACCTGCTGACGCTGGACCTGGCCGTGTCCCGGGGCGGCGTCGCGGCGGACGCCGCCATCAGCTTCGTCGTGGGGACGGCCCGGGACCCGGAGAGCACGGCGCTCATCGACGTGACCGAGCGCGCGCTGGCCGCGGGGATCGCCGCCGCCGGGCCCGGGGCCCGCGTCGGCGACCTCTCGCACGCGATCGGCACGGTGCTGCGGGACGCGGGGTACCGGATCAACACCGAGTTCGGCGGTCACGGCATCGGATCGACGATGCACCAGGACCCGCACATCCCGAACGCCGGCCGGCCGGGGCGGGGGTACACGCTCCGCCCCGGCCTGCTGCTGGCCCTGGAACCATGGGTCATGGCGGACACCGCCGACCTCGTCACCGACGCCGACGGCTGGACGCTCCGCAGCGCGACCGGCTGCCGCACGGCCCACAGCGAGCACACGATCGCCATCACGGACGACGGGGCGGAGATCCTCACCGCTGCCGGGCCGAGGACGGCTTGATCGGGCTCGCCCGGGCCGTGGAGGCGGACTGCGCTGTCGCGGTGCATCAACCTGCCTTGCCGCCCCGGCCCAGTCGGAGTGCGGAGACGAGGAAGAAGACACCGCCGAGGAAGGCGTAACCGGCCAGGCTCCCGAGGGAGGCGTCGCCCTTGCCGGCCTGCACGACGAACGAGGCCCCGGCCAGCGTGGAGAGGCCCCCGCTGACGATCATCGGCCACTGCCCGCCGAGGCCCCGGCGCAGGACGCCGACGATCAGTTGGACGAGCCCCGCGGTGATGGCCCAGGCGCCCCAGACACGCAGTACGGCCGGGATACCGGAGGCGGTGGCGGCGGCCAGGCCGGCGGTGGCGGCGGCACTGAGCGCGATGTTCGCGCCGAGACCCCGCGCCGATCCGCCGCGGGCCCGGGCGGACCTGAGGTCGGCGATCGCGCACGCCACGTCGAACAGGGGGTAGATCACCAGCAGCGCCGTGCCGAGAGGGCCGAGAGTGCGGGCCGAGGCAAGGAGCAGCCCGGCCCACACGGCGGCGAAGGCGAAGCGCAGGAAGTAGAGGCGGCGCAGAGCCACCGCCTCGCCCGTGGTGGGAGCGGGAGTGGTGACGATGGTGTCCATCAGGATCCTTTCAGCGGCTCGAGAGCCGGGACGAGCCCCGAGCACCCCAGCACGGGGTGCGAGGGATAGAACGTTCGGTCTTGCAGTGACTCAAGCCCATTCCCCGCTGCACGTCAAGACCGAACGTTCTCCCTCACCCACTGGTACGCTGCACGCCATGAGCGCGAGCACAAAGGGCGAGAGCACATCCGCGGCACGGGCGCGACTGCTCGACACGGCCACGCGGATCTTCTACGCCGAGGGCATCCACTCCGTCGGGGTGGACCGGATCATCGCGCAGGCCGGGGTCACCCGCGCCACCCTGTACCGGCATTTCAAGGGGAAGGAGGAGTTGATCCTCTCCTACCTCCAGCAGGCCGATCGCGGTATGCGCGGCCAGGTCGAGGCCATCAGGGACATGGGCCTCCCGGCCGCCGACACGGTGCGGGCCGTGAGCCGGAGCATCGCCGAGGGGATTCGGTCCGCGGGGTTTCGCGGGTGTGCGTTCCTGAACGCCGCGGCGGAGTTCCCCGACCCGGCGCACCCGGTCCACCAGGCCGTACTGGCACACCGACGGTGGTTCCTCGAAACGGCCACGCACTTGCTGGCCGAGGCCGGCTGCACGCCCGCCGACGCATCGGCCCGGCACTTCGTCATGCTCCGGGACGGCGCCATGGCGGCCGGCTGCCTCTCCGACCCCGCGCCGATCTGCGAGACGTTCCTGCGGGGCGTCGAGGACATCTTGCGAGCGGCGTCGCGGTGAGCCCTCCGGACAGCGAAGGGCCGGCTTCAGACTCCGCTGAAACCGGCCCTGACCCTGCGACTCTCACGAGTCGGGACGACAGGATTTGAACCTGCGACCCCTTGACCCCCAGTCAAGTGCGCTACCAAGCTGCGCCACGTCCCGGTGATCCTCCGCGCGGTGTGCCCGCGCGATCACGTGAGCAGAACTCTACCCCACGCCCCCGGGCAACCCGAAAGCGGACAGGGACGCGCGACAATCGGGGGCATGGACGCCACACCCACCGACCAGGGCCGGGACCGCGACGCGGAGGGGCGGGCGCGCAGCGCGCGGCCCCGGGACGGGCTCGGGCGGCCGCTGCCGTACGGGGCGCCGGGCGTGGAGCGGCAGCCGGAGGGCGTCGTGCGCCGCCCGGAGGACACCGTCGCCGAGGCGCAGCGGCTGCTCGACGCGGGCAAGCCCTTCCACGCGCACGAGGTGTTCGAGGACGCCTGGAAGGCGGGGCCCGCCGAGGAGCGGGAGCTGTGGCGGGGCCTGGCCCAGCTGGCCGTCGGGCTCACGCACGCGGCGCGCGGCAACGCCAGGGGCGGTGCCCGGCTGCTGCGGCGCGGGGCCGGGGCGGTGACCGGGTGGGCCTCGGAGGACGGGGGGCGGGAGCGACCGTACGGGATCGACCTGGGCGACCTCGCGGCGTGGGCCGGGGAGCTGGCGCGGGAGGTGGAGGACGGCGGGCGGCCCGTGGACGCGGGGGCCAGGGCGCCCCGGCTGCGGGGCTGAACGACGCGGCGTCGGCGCCGTAGGGCAGACTCGGCGGGGTGCGGAAGATTCATGTCATCGGTATCGGCGCGGGCGACCCCGAGCAGCTGACCCTCCAGGCGGTCCGGGCGATGCGGGACACGGACGTGTTCTTCGTCGTGGACAAGGGCGAGACCACCGGGGAGCTGGTGGAGCTGCGCCGGGAGATGCTGCGCGCCCACCTGGCGGACGGCACCTACCGGGTGGTGGACGTGCGCGACCCCGAGCGCGACCGGCGCGCCGAGGGTGCCGCGTACGCCCCGGCCGTCGGGGACTGGCGCAGCGCCCGCGCCGGCCTCTTCGAGCGGCTGGTCGCCGACGAGCTGGGCGAGGACGGCACCGGCGCGTTCCTGGTGTGGGGCGACCCGGCGCTGTACGACAGCACGCTGGGCGTCCTGGAGGAGGTGCTGGCGCGCGGCGCCGTCGCCTTCGCGTACGACGTGATCCCGGGGGTGAGCAGCGTGTCGACGCTGGTGGCACGGCACCGCACCGGGCTGAACCGGGTCGGGCGGCCGGTGCAGATCACCACCGGGCGACGGCTCGCCGAGGGCTTCCCGGCCGACGCCGACGACGTCGTGGTGATGCTCGACGCGCAACAGGCGTTCCGGCACTACGCCGACCAGGACATCGACATCTACTGGGGTGCCTACCTGGGCACGGAGGACGAGATCCTGGTGTCCGGGCCGCTCGCCGAGGCCGGGCCGCGCATCGAGCGGCTGCGGGCCGAGGCCCGGGAGCGCAAGGGCTGGATCATGGACACGTATCTGCTGCGCCGCCGGCCGGGCGACGGCTGAGCCCCGCTCCGGCCCGGGCACCCGGCCGGACCGCCCCCGCATGCGTGCCCCGTGCACCGGTGTGATCGTGACCGTGTGACAGTCGCCGAGGAGTCGCAGCGGACCGCCGACCAGCCACCCGTGCTCGACAAGCGGCGGCGCAACGTCGTCTTCGTGACGATCATGCTGGGGATGCTGCTCGCGGCGCTCGACCAGACCATCGTGGGCACCGCCCTGCCGACCATCGTGTCCGATCTCGGCGGCGCCTCGCACATGTCGTGGGTGGTGACGTCGTACCTGCTCGCGGAGACCGTGGCGACGGTGCTGGTCGGCAAGTTCGGCGACCTGTTCGGGCGCAAGACGGTCTTCCAGGTGTCGGCGATCGTCTTCATCACCGGCTCCTTCCTGTGCGGCCTGGCCACGGACATGCCGCTGCTGATCGCCTGGCGGGCGATGCAGGGCATCGGCGCGGGCGGCCTGATGGTCACCGCCATGGCGCTGATCGCCGACGTGATCCCGCTGCGCGAGCGCGGCAAGTACCAGGGCGCGATCGGGGCGGTGTTCGGCGTCGCCACGGTAGTCGGGCCGCTGCTGGGCGGGCTGTTCACCGACCACCTGTCCTGGCGGTGGGCCTTCTACGTCAACGTGCCCATCGCGGTGATCGTCGTCATCGCCGCCGCCCGCACCATCCCGTCGGTGAAGGCGGCGACCCGGCCCTCCATCGACTACCTGGGCATCGCCCTGGTCGCGGTCGGCGCCAGCGCGCTGATCCTCGCGACGAGTTGGGGCGGCAACGAGTACGGGTGGGGCTCCCCGGTCATCCTCGGCCTGTTCGCCGGGGGCGTGATCGCGCTCGCGGCGTTCTGCTGGGCGGAGACCCGGGCGGCCGAACCGATGCTGCCGATGCGGCTGTTCAGGAACCCGGTGTTCCGGGTCTGCTCGGCGCTCAGCTTCATCGTCGGCTTCGCGATGCTCGGCGCGCTCACCTACCTGCCGACCTACCTCCAGTACGTCGACGGCGACTCCGCCACGATCTCCGGCGTGCGGACGCTGCCGATGGTGATCGGGCTGCTGATCGCCTCGGTGTTCAGCGGCACCGTGGTCAGCCGCACCGGGCGGTACCGGCTCTTCCCCATCGCGGGGACGCTGGTGATGGGCCTCGGGCTGTACCTGATGTCCCTGATGGGGCCGGACACCGGCGCGGCCCTGGAGTCGCTGTACATGTTCGTCCTCGGCACCGGGATCGGCCTGTCGATGCAGGTGCTGACCATCGCGGTGCAGAACACGGTGGACTACTCCGACCTGGGCACCGCCACCTCCGGCGTGACCTTCTTCCGTACGCTGGGCAGCTCCTTCGGCACCGCCGTGTTCGGCACGATCTACACCAACGCGCTCGGCCCCAACCTGCGCGACGGCATCGCCGCGGCGGCGCGCACCGGCACCGCGGACCCGGCGGTCATCAGCGGGGCGGCGACCAACCCGGAGGGCGTGCACCGGCTGCCCGCGCGGGCGGCGGCCCCGGTGATCGGCGCCTACGCGGACACCATCCAGACGGTGTTCCTGTGGACCGTGCCGGTCGCCGCGCTGGGCTTCGTCATCGCGCTGTTCCTCAAGCAGGTGCGGCTGCGCGACAGCGCGCGGCGCGGCTCCACCGACCTCGGCGACGGCTTCGGCTCCCCGCAGGACGCCAACCGGCAGCGGGCGGTGGAGGCCGCGGTCGGGCGGATCATCGGCAGTACGGAGCTGGACACGGCCCGGCGCATCGTCGCGGACAGCGACACCCGCCTCGACGTGGCCGGGGCGTGGGCGGTGATGCAGGTGGAGCTGTTCACCCGCCTGGTCGGCCACGCCAGCCTCGGGCTGATCGCCGCCCGCCGCCGGCTGCCGCCCGAGGTGCTGCTGCCGGTCTTCGACCGGATGGTGGACGAGGGGTTCCTGACCCGGCACGGCTCGCTGCTCTCGCACACCGAGGCCGGCGCCCGGGAGGCGCTGGTCATCGGGCGGGCCTGGGCGGCCTGGCTGGAGGACCGGGTGGAGCAGGACGTCGGCCGGCCCTCGGACGCGGAGCTGCGCGTCGCGGTGGACTCCATCGCCAAGCGGCTGCTGGTGGAGGACCTGGGCAACGGGCTGCCGGCCCGGGTGCGGCAGCCGGTGGGCAGTGCGGCCGGGAGCACGGCGGGCTGAGCGGGCGTACCGGGGGCGCCCCAGCCGCTCAGCGCAGCAGCAGTTGCAGGCCGCCGACGACGGTCGCCGCGATCACCAGCCGCTCGAAGAGCACCTGGTCGATCCACCGCACGGCCCACCGGCCGAGCAGCGCGCCCGGCACCACGAAGACCACCAGCGCGGCGTCCAGGAACAGCGACCGGCCGTCGATCAGACCGAGGCCGGCGCTGAAGGGCAGCTTGGCGACGTTGACGATCAGGAAGAAGAACGCGGAGGTGCCGAGGAAGCCCAGCTTCCGGAAGCCCGCGCTGAGCAGGTACATCGACATCACCGGGCCGCCCGCGTTGGCGACCATGGTGGTGAAGCCGCCGAGGACGCCGTAGGAGCGGGCCTTGGCGCGCCCGGAACCGGAGTCCCCGGTCTCCTCCTCGCCCTCCCGGGAGCGCCGCCGGCGCCACAGCGTCACCCCCGCCATGAACAGCAGGATCGCCCCGATCGACGTCCGCATCACCGCGTCGTCCGCCCACAGCAGGAACACCGTGCCGACCGCCACCCCGGCCCCCACCGCCGGGAACAGCCGCCACAGTGTGGGCCAGTGCGCGTGCCGCCGGTAGGTCAGGACGGCCAGCACGTCGCCGGCGATCAGCACCGGCAGCAGGATGCCGGTGGAGGCGCGGGCCGGCAGCACCGCGGCGAAGATCGCCAGGCTGACCGTGTTGGCGCCGCTGACCGCGGTCTTGGAGAAGCCGACAAGCAGGGCGGCGAGGGCGAGCGCGGCGAATCCCCAACCGCCGACGCCCCACAGTGTCATCGTGTCCATGGCGTGAACCGATGCTAGACGGGCGTCTTCGCTGCTCAGTCGGCGGTGTACCTGACCCGCAGCTCGCGCTTGAGCACCTTCATGCTCGGCCCCAGCGGCAGCGCGTCGGTGATCTCGATCCGGCGCGGGTACTTGTGCTTGCCCAGGTGCTCCTTGGACCAGGCGGCGACCTCGGCGGGGTCGAGCCGCGCGCCCTCGGCCGGCACGACCACGGCGCACACCTCCTCGCCGTGCAGCTCGTCGGGCAGGCCGATGACGGCTGCCTGGGCGATGCCGGGGTGCCGGGTCAGCACCTCCTCGACCTCGCGCGGGTAGACGTTGTAGCCGCCGCGGATCACGATGTCCTTCTTGCGGTCGACGATCCGCAGGAACCCCTCGTCGTCCTTGGTGCCCAGGTCGCCGGTGCGGAACCAGCCGTCGACCAGCGCCTCGGTTGTGGCCTCGGGGCGGCCGAGGTAGCCGGAGAAGACGTTGTGGCCCCGGACCACGACCTCGCCCAGCTCGCCGGGCGGCAGCAGCTCGATCCGGTCCTCCGCCTCGGCGCGGGCGATCTCCACGTCGACGCCCCACAGCGGGTGGCCGATGGTGCCGGGCCGGGTGCCGAACACCGGCTGGTTCACGGCCGCCGCCGGGGAGGTCTCGGACAGCCCGTACCCCTCGTGGATCTCCGCGCCGAAGGCCGCCTCGAAGCGCTCCAGGACGGCGACGGGCAGCGAGGCGCCGCCGGAGACGCACACCCGCAGGGACGGCAGCTCCCCGGCGCCGGCTGCCGCGGCGGCGAGGGCGACGAACATGGTGGGCACGCCGTGGAAGGTGTTGACCCGCTCCCGCACCATCAGCTCGATCGCCCGGGCGGCGTCGAAGCGGGGCAGCAGCACGAGGGTGGCCCCGGCGCGCCAGGTGGAGTTCAGGGAGACGGTCTGGCCGAAGGCGTGGAAGAGCGGCAGCGCGCCGAGCGCGATGTCGTCGGGGCGGATGTCGTTGGCGTCGAAGGCGTTGACGGTCGCGTTCATCACCAGGTTGAGGTGGCTGAGCACGGCGCCCTTGGGGACGCCGGTGGTGCCGCTGGTGTAGAAGACGACGGCCGGGTCGTCGGCTTCGCGGGTGACGTACGAGGGCAGCGGCTCGGCGTCCGCGGCGAGCTTGTCCAGTTCGTCGCCGAGTGCGACCAGCCGCACGCCGGCCTCCCGCGCCGCCGCAGCGCCGGTCTCGGCCTGCGCCGGGTGGCAGAGCAGCAGGGTCGCGCCGCTGTCGCGCAGCACGTGCTCGACCTCGGCCGGGGAGAGCAGCAGGTGGACGGGGACGACGACCGCGCCGGTCGCGGCGACGGCGTAGTACGCGAGGGGGAACTCGGCGGTGTTCGGCGCCATCAGGGCGACCCGGTCCCCCGGCCGGACGCCGAGCGCGGTCAGCGCCCCGGCCCGGGCGCGGGCGCGGCGCCACGTCTCGGCGAAGGTCATCCGCAGGTCGCCCTCGACCAGCGCCTCCTTGTCGGGGCGGCGCCGGGCGTTCTCGGCGAGGATGGCGGCGACGGACAGGGTGGCCATGGGGTGGTGCTCCGTTCCTTGCTTCCTTGCTGCGGCCCGAAGGCTGTTCTGCGGCGGCTCTACGATGCTGTGGACCTGTGCCTCAGGGGCGTTCGACCAGCACCGCGCTCCCTTGCCCCACCCCGACGCACATCGTGGCGAGCCCGCGCCCGGCCCCCGTGCGCCGCATGCGGTGGAGCAGGGTGGTGAGGATGCGGGCGCCCGAGCAGCCGAGGGGGTGGCCGAGGGCGATGGCGCCGCCGCTGGGGTTGACCAGCTCCGGGTCGATGCCGAGCTGGTCGACGCAGGCGAGGGCCTGGGCGGCGAACGCCTCGTTGAACTCGGCCGCCCCGAGGTCGCCGATCCGCCAGCCGGCCCGGGCGAGGACCTTGCGGGTGGCGGGGACGGGCCCGATGCCCATCACGTCGGGGTGGACGCCGGCCGAGCCGCCGGCGACGTAGCGGCCGAGCGAGGTGAGGCCGAACTCGGTCAGCGCCTCCTCGCTGACCAGGAGGAGCCCCGCGGCGCCGTCGTTCATCGGGGAGGCGTTGCCCGCGGTGACCGTGCCGCCGGCGCGGAAGACCGGCTTGAGGCGGGCCAGCTTCTCCGGCGAGGTGTCCTCGCGCACGCACTCGTCGGTGTCCACCAGGACGCCGTCGGGCCGCTCGACGGGGAGCAGCTCGGCGTCGAAGTGGCCGTTCTTGCGTGCGTCGGCGGCCAGGCGGTGGCTGCGCAGGGCGAAGGCGTCCTGCCGCTCGCGCGAGACGCCGTACCGCGCGGCGACCTCCTCGGCGGTCTCACCCATGGCGAGCAGGCCGTGCAGCTCCTTCATCGCCGGGTTGACCAGGCGCCAGCCGAGCCGGGTGTCGACGGTCTCGATGCGGTGCGGCAGCGCCTCGTCGGGGCGGGGCAGCACGAAGGGGGCGCGGCTCATGGACTCCGAGCCGCCGGCCAGGACCACGTCCGCCTCGCCGGCCGCGACGGTGCGCGCGGCGGCGGTGACGGCCTCCATGCCGGAGGCGCACAGGCGGTTGACGGTGGCGCCGGGCACGGTCTCGGGCAGGCCGGCCAGGAGCACGGCCATCCGGGCGACGTTGCGGTTGTCCTCGCCCGCCTGGTTGGCGGCGCCCCAGTAGACGTCGTCGATCCGGGCGGGGTCGAGGGCCGGCACGTCGGCCAGGACGCCCCGGATCACGGCGGCGGCGAGGTCGTCGGGCCGCACGGTGGACAGGGCGCCGCGCAGCTTGCCGATCGGGGTGCGGCGGGCTGCGGCGAAGTGGACGGGACGCACGGGGTCTCCTGACCGTCACGCTCAATTGACACTCACGCTTAATTAGCACTGCTAGTTTTGGACTGTAGACCCCGGACCGGCTCCCTGGGAAGATCCCCCCGACCGCCTTCACCGACGCCGCCGGAGGACCCGTGCCCGACACCCGCGAGCTTGCCCTGGCCGGAACCCGCGGACGGATCAGCGCGCGCGAGTGGACCACCGGACGGCCCCGGTACGTCGCCCTGCTGGTGCACGGCTACGGCGAGCACGTCGGCCGCTACGAGGGCCTCGCCGGCGCCCTGACCGCGCACGGCGCGGCGGTGTACGGCCCCGACCACGCCGGGCACGGCCGCTCCGAGGGCGAGCGGGCGCTGGTCGAGGACTTCGAGGACCTGGTCACCGACGTGCACGCCGTCGCCGGACTGACCCGGGCCGCGCACCCCGGGCTGCCGGTGGTCATGGTCGGGCACTCGATGGGCGGCCTGATCGCCGCCCGCCACGCCCAGCGGTACGCCGGTGAACTGAGCGCCCTCGTGCTGTCGGGACCGGTGATCGGCGACTGGGCGCTGCCGCGCCGGCTGCTCGCACTGGAGGCGATCCCCGACACACCGATCAGCCCGGCCGCCCTCTCCCGTGACCCGGCGGTCGGCGCGGCGTACGCGGCGGACCCGCTGGTGTGGCACGGCCCGATGAAGCGGCCCACCCTGGAGTCCTTCGTCCGCACCCTGGACGCCGTCGCGCGCGGCGGCGACCTGGGCCGGCTCCCGCTGCTGTGGCTGCACGGCGACGACGACCGCCTTGTGCCGCTCGCCGGCAGCCGGCCCGGCGTGCAGCGGCTCGGCGGCGTCCGCACCGAGCGGGTGTATCCCGGCGCCCGGCACGAGGTCTTCCTGGAGACGAACCGCGCCGAGGTGCTCGCCGACCTCACCGCCTTCCTGGACGGCGCACTCGCCGGCTGACCGCCCGGGGCGGGTGTTTGCCCAGCTGGGGCACGGGCACCCGCGCCCCGTCCGAGCAGCACCGAAGATGGAGCGACCTCATGGCCGACGCCCTCGAACTCGACGCGCTGTGGGAGGACTTCCACCGCGTGGTGAACATGACCTCCGCGGAGCTGGCCGCCTGGCTGCGGGTCCGGGACGCCGAGGAGCAGGTGGAGCCGCTGCCCGACGAGGCCGGCTCGCCCACCGGGCAGCACGTCCTCGCCATCCTCCAGAAGCGCCGCACCGACCTGACCGACGACGACCTGCGCGTGATGCGCCGGGTGGTGGACACGGTGACCTCGCAGGCCGATCCGGAGAACGAGCCGGAGGCCCGGGACGAGCGGCTGCGGCACCGGCTGATGACCCTCGGCCACGACACCCTGAAGCCGTGACCGCGGACCGCGACGCACGCGTCCTCGAGGAGCTCGTCGGCGAGCACGGGCGGACGTACGCCGAGGAGGCGGGCATCACGCTCAAGGACACCCCGCAGCCGCTGTACCGGCTGCTGGTCCTCGCCCACCTGCTCAGCGCCCGCATCAGCAGCTCGATCGCCGTGGCCGCCGCCCGCGAGCTGTCCGACGCCGGACTGCGCGACCCGCACAGGATGGCCGACGCCACTTGGCAGCAGCGGGTGGACGCCCTCGGCCGGGGCGGCTACCGGCGCTACGACGAGCGCACCGCCACCCAGCTCGGCGACGGCGCCGAGCTGCTGACCGAGCGCTGGGGCGGCGACCTGCGCCGGCTGCGCGAGGAGGCCGACGGGGACCTCGCGCGGCTGCGGGAGCTGTTGCAGGAGTTCCCCGGCATGGGGCCCGCCGGCGCGGACATCTTCCTGCGCGAGGCGCAGGCCGTGTGGACCGAGGCGGCGCCCTACCTGGACCGCAAGGCCCTCCAGGGCGCGGAGCGCCTGGACCTGCCGCAGGACCCGGACAAACTCCTGAAGCTCGCGGGGAAGGCGGAACCGGCGGTGCTGGCCGCCGCGCTGGTGCGGGCGGCGCTGGAGAAGGAGGTACGGGAGGACACCGTGGAGAAGGCGGAGTCGTAGGGGCTTTCCCCGTGTCACCCGGTCGGCCCGCCGCGGCTGGTGGCGCCGGTGTGGCGGTGGTGCGCTGGGGACACCGTGTCCCGTCCCAGGAGGCCCCCGCGATGAGCCGTCGCCCGTCCCGCCCCGTCCGCCTCGCGGCCACCGCCCTCACGGCGGGCGCCCTGCTGGCCACCGCCGCCTGCGCGGACGACGACGGCGGCACGACCGCCGCACAGGCCGTCGCCCAGCCCACCGGCACCGTCTCCGCCAGCCCCTCGCCCGGCGCGCTCACCGCGTCCGGCGCGAAGGCCGCGCTGCTCACCGAGGGCGACCTGGAGGGCGACTGGAACAAGGTCTCCGACCCCGGTTCCTGGCGCGACAGCCTGCTCGTCGGCAAGGTCGACGTCGCCGACTTCCTCACCGCCGACGCGAACGCCCAGGACTGCCAGCGGCTGATGGACGGGCTGTACGGCGACGACCTGCTCGGCAAGCCGTCCGGCGCCTCCGCGCTCGCCGGGTTCTCGATGGGCGACTCCCGCCTCCTGGAGCAGGTCGCGGCGTACGACCGTTCCTCGCTGGACGACTCCCTGAAGTGGCTCGCCTCGCTGCCCCAGAAGTGCGACCAGTTCACCGCGACCGACTCCGCCGGCGGCAAGCGCACCGTCCAGGTCACCGAGGCATCGCTGCCGAAGTCGGGCGACGCCCGCCAGGGCCTGCACGTCGTCGTGCAGGGCACCAGCAACGGCACGCCGGCCACCCTGACCCTGGACGTCGCCGCGGTCCGGGTCGGCACCGACGCGGTCCTCGTCACCGGCGGCGGCCTGGACGGCGGCCAGACCGACTCGGTGACGGCGGGCGCCAGGACGGGCACCGACCGGCTGAAGACCGTGCTGTCCGGCAAGACCCCGTCGTCGGAGCCGGGCGGCGTGAACTGAGCGGCGCGGGCGCCCCTCCCGCGCCGAGCGGAGGTGGACCGACGGGGGCGTGGCCGCCCTCACACCACCGAGTTCGGAGCGGCTCGCCCCGAGCCGCGGAGGCTGAAAGTATGATCAAGCGATGTCTGACATGACCGATACCACGCCCGGCTGGCTCACCACCGACGAACTGGAATCGGCGCGCGCCCGCATGCCGATCCTGTACGTGGAGGCGGTCCCCGTGCGTGTCGACGACAGCGGCGATGTCACCAGCGTGGGCCTCCTCCTGCGGATCGGTCCCGACGGGACGGTCAGCCGGACGCTGGTCTCCGGGCGGGTGCTGCACCACGAGCGGGTCCGCGACGCCCTGCTGCGGCACCTGGAGAAGGACCTCGGCCCGGTGGCGCTGCCCCGGGTGCCGTCCTCGCTCCAGCCGTTCACGGTGGCCGAGTACTTCCCCACCCAGGGCGTCACGCCGTACCACGACCCCCGGCAGCACGCGGTGTCGCTGGCCTACGTGGTCCCGGTGACCGGCGACTGCCGGCCCCGGCAGGACGCGCTCGACCTGGTCTGGTTCAGCCCCGAGGAGGCGCTGTCCGCCGCGGTGCAGAGCGAGATGCCGGGCGGGCACGGGGTGCTGCTGAAGCAGGCGCTGGCGCACGTCGGCTGGGTGGCCTGACGGCGCCGGAGGCTTCCGCGAAGGTGGCAGCGGCTGCCAGTAGGCAGTCGTTGCCACCAGGTCTGTCATGATGGACGCATGACCGCGGTCGACACGCGCGAACCCGGCCTGCGGGAACGCAAGAAACAGCTCACCCGGGACGCGCTGATCCGCTCGGCGATCGCCCTGTTCACGGAGCGGGGCTACGAGCGGACGACGGTGGACGAGATCGTCGCCGCCGTCGACGTCTCGCAGCGCACCTTCTTCCGCTACTTCGCGGGCAAGGAGGACGTCGCCCTCGCCCCGCTGACGGAGATCGACGAGCGCCTGCTCGACCAGCTGGCCGCGCGGCCCGCCGCGGAGAGCCCGCTCCAGGCGCTGCGGGCCGCGCTGCGGGAGACCTGGGCGCAGACCCGGGAGCGGTCCGAGGCGCTCGGCCAGGTCTCCGCGCTCGCCCGCATCCTGCGCATCGTGGAGACCGCGCCCGGGCTGAGCGCCGCCCACGCCCAGCGGACCATGGCCTTCGAGGACCGCCTGGGCCGCGAGATCGCCCGCCGCGAGGGCCTGGACTACGAGGCGGACGCGCGCCCCCGGCTGCTCGTGGCCCTCTTCACCGCGGTGACCCGGGTGGCCGCGCGCCGCTGGGGCCTGGAGGAGGACGCCGACCTCGACGCGGTCGCCCGCACCCTGGAGGACCACTTCGACCTGCTGCGCCCCACCCTCGAAGGCCCCTGGACACCCCGCGCGGCGGGCTGACCCGGGCGGGTCAGTCCCGCGCCGCCCCGTGGGCCGCCCGCCACGCCGCCATCGAGGCGTCCCGCTCCTCCCCCGACAGCGCCGTCAGCGACGCCGGGAAGAGTCCGTCCTCCTCGCCCCGCCAGTGCGCGGCGAGCTCTCGGGCCATCCGCTCGACGAGCGCGGTCACCGCCAAAGCACCCCTCGAGAACCACCGGAACGGGCGCTCGCACGGACCGCACGATTCACGCCATCGTCGGAGTCGACCCCCACTCGTCAAGAAGACGTGAGCACTGCGACAAGAACGCGTATGACCTCGGCACTCCATCCCGCTGCCGCGCCCGCGATCGCCCGACATCCGGCCGACTCACATTCTTGGGGCATTTATCAGTTCTTCTGCCGCCAAGACGCCACACCCTCACATGCGACAGAGCAGGCGGAATGTCTTATTCCGGCCGGGTACCACATGAGAGCCGGTTGCCCTGGGAAAGAGAACCTTGCATCATCGATGCGTAAGCCAATGATCTTCCCCGAACGCCCAAAGGTGCGCAATTCCTCTTCAAGGGAAAGCCGGCCTCTCGGCTTTTGCGCACGCTCTGGCAATTCTTGCACGGCAGGTCGCCCCGCCGGCCACGCCGTACACCAAAGGTGGTCGACGACGACCACACGGCCCAGAACTGCCGGTGAAGGGAATGACTCTTGCCCCCACCCTCCCTCCCCGCCTTGTCAGACCTATGGATACGGCGCTTCCGGCCTCGCCCGGAAGCCCGGATCCGGCTCCTCTGCTTCCCCCACGCGGGCGGATCCGCCCCCTACTTCGCCCCTCTGGCCCGGTCCCCCGGGCTGCCCGCCGAGGTCGAGGTCCTGGCCGTGCAGTACCCAGGGCGTCAGGAGCGGCGAAAAGAACGGCTCGTCGACAGCCTTCCCGAACTCGCCGACCACGTCTCCTCCGTGCTGGACCCGTTCGCCGACCGGCCCCTCGTCTTCTTCGGCCACAGCATGGGAGCGGCCCTCGCCTTCGAGGTGGCGCAGCGCCTCGCCGGGCGGTCGGACAACGTGCCGCGCTGGCTGTTCGTGTCGGGGCGCCGCGCGCCGTCCCGATTCCGGCCCGGCACGAACCACCTGCTCAGTGATGCCGGGATCGCCGACGAGCTGCGTCGGGCCGGCGGCACCGAACCGGTCTTCCTGGACGATCCGGAGCTGCTGGCGGAGATCATCCCCGTCGTCCGGAACGACTACCGCGCGATAGAGACGTACCGATGGGTACCCGCTCCGCCCTTGGGGTGCCCGATCACCGCGCTGGTCGGCGACCGGGATCCGCAGACGACGCTGG
This sequence comes from Streptomyces sp. NPDC048182, assembly GCF_043202555.1. Lineage (NCBI taxonomy): Bacteria > Bacillati > Actinomycetota > Actinomycetes > Kitasatosporales > Streptomycetaceae > Streptomyces > Streptomyces sp. NPDC048182. Next base: position 192,535 of record NZ_JBIDAQ010000015.1, read on the forward strand.
ACGAGGCGGCCGCCTGGCGGCAGCACACCAGCGCGCCGTTCGACCTCAAGTCCTTCTCCGGCGGCCATTTCTACCTGAACGCCCATCAGCAGGGCGTGGTGGAGGTGGTCTCAGCGGCTCTCCGGGACGTCGCGCGGCAAGCGTGAACACAAGTAAAAACAAAAGGGGGAAAAGCAGTGAGGTACGAGTTGTTGGGACCGCTCCGCGTCGTGGAGGGATCCCATTGCCTGTCCACCAGCACGCGCAAGGTCGAGATGGTCCTGTCCGTCCTCCTCATCCGCGCCGATCAGGTGGTCTCGCTGGACCAGCTGATGACGGAGATCTGGGGCGAGGACCTGCCGCGGCGCGCCACCGCCGCACTCCATGTGTACATCTCGCAGCTACGCAAGTTCCTCAAGGTTCCCCGGTCGGTCCACAGTCCCATCGAAACCCGTGCGCCGGGGTATGTCCTGCACAAGGGCGACGACGACATCGACTCGCAGGAATTCCCTCGCCTGGTCGACGAGGGACGGGCATTCCTCAGGGAGCAGCAGTACCACGAGGCCGTGCTCCGCTTCGAGCGGGCGCTCGCGCTGTGGCGCGGCCCGGTTCTCGGCTACGGCGGCAAGGGAACGGCCGCCAACGGGCCGATCATCGAGGGGTTCTCGACCTGGTTGGCCGAGACCCGGCTGGAGTGTCAGGAGATGCTGGCCGAGTGCCGGCTCCAGCTGGGGCGCCACCGGGAGGCCGTGGGCATGCTGTACGCCCTCATCGCCGAGAACCCGATGCGCGAGGCCTTCTACCGCCAGCTCATGCTGGCGCTGTACCGGTCCGAGCGGCAGGCGGACGCGCTGAAGGTCTACCAGTCGGTGCGCAGGACGCTCAAGGACGAACTGGGCCTGGAGCCCGGACGCCCGCTGCAGGATCTGCAGCGGGCGATACTCGCCGGGGACAAGGACCTGATGGTTCCGCCCCTCGTCCTGTCGGGCCGCTGACGGCAGCTCCGCACACCGGCGGGGCCTCCTCCTCGGTGTGCGGAGCCGTGCGAACGCGGGTCAGAACGCGCAGTGCAGCTTCTTGATGCCCTCGATGAAGCTGGAGTGCAAGCGGCGCGGCTCGCCCTCGGCGCGGATCTGCGGGAGCGCGGCGAGCAGTTCGCGGTAGAGCACGGTGATCTCCATACGGGCCAGGTGGGCGCCGAGGCAGATGTGCGGGCCCACCGCGCCGAAGGTGACGTGGGCGTTCGACTGGCGGGTGATGTCGAACCGGTACGGGTCGGGGAAGACGTCCTCGTCCCGGTTGCCGGACCAGTAGAAGAGGAAGACCCGGTCGCCCTTGCGAAACCGGTGGCCGTTCATGTCGCAGTCGCGGGTGGCGACGCGGCGCATCCAGTTGATGGGCGTGCAGACGCGGAGGATCTCCTCGACGGCGTCCTTCGCGTACGTGTCGAAGTCCCCGAGCAGCAACTGCTTCTGCTCGGGGTGCTCGGTGAGCAGGACCAGGGCGTGGGCGATGGCGTTGCGGGTGGTCTCCATGCCGGCGATGACCAGCAGGATGAAGAACGAGACGAGTTCCTGCCGCGTCAACTGCTCACCGTCCGCCCGCACCTGGACGAGCTTGGTGATGAGGTCGTCGCGCGGGTGGGCGAGCCGGTCCCGCCGCAGGCCCGCGATGTAGTCACCGAGTTCCTGCGACGCCTCGATCACCGCCCGCGCGGAGTCCGCCCGGTCGGGGACGTAGTCCGGATCGAGGGGGCCGACGATCGTGTTCGACCGGTCGAAGAGGAAGTCGTGGTCCTCCTCGGGGATGCCCATCATGTCGCTGAGCACGGCGATCGGCATCTCCGCGGCCACCGGCCGGATGAAGTCGCCCGGCCCGCGCGCGACGAGCTCGCGGATGATGCGCCGGGCCGTCCGGGTCGCCACTGCCTCGAACTCCGGCACCATGTCGCGGCCGAAGGAGCGCGAGACGATGCGCCGGAGCCGGGAGTGCTCCGGGTTGTCCATGTTGATCATCGAGCCGTAGTACTCGTCGAGTTCGGGCGGCAGGCCGACGATGGTGGTCGCGCCCGCCGAGGAGAAGTCCTGCGGGCGGCGGCTCACCTCGGCGATGTCCGCGTACGTGACCAGCGCGGAGTAGCCGAATGCCGCGGGCACGCCCGGCATGCGCTGCTGGATGAACGGCGGGTGCCCCAGCCGGCGCAACTCCTCGAACAGGGCTCTGCGTTCCTCGTGCGGCCGTGCCCAGAACGACGGGTCTACCAGGTCGGGGAACCCGGCGGTGGCGGACGCGTTCGCTGCCGTTTCCGTGGTCGACACGATGCCTCGATTCGCCTGGTCCGGAGGCGAACGACCCTGACAGGCAGGGCTTAAGCATCCCTAAACGACAATTTCCCGTCCTCGCTGCCGTCCCCACTGCCGTCCCTGCTGCAGATGAGTATTAGGAGGACTTTAGCGGCGTCGACAATGGTGCAGCTCGGTGGGACCTCGCCTGCCCAGTGCTGAGCCCGGGGTCCGCCTGTTCTCGCGGAGAGGGGCGGTTGTCACCGGGATGGCGCACACCGAGCACACCGAAGAGAAGCTTCTTGCCTACCTGAAGCGCGTCACTGCGGACCTGCGTCAGGCCGAACACCGGCTGCAGGAGCTCGAGTCGGCGGACCACGAGCCGATCGCGGTCATCGGCATGGCGTGCCGCCTGCCGGGCGGTGTCCGATCCCCCGCGGAGTTCTGGGATCTGGTCTCCCGGGGCCGCGACGCCGTCGCCCCGCTGCCCAGCGACCGCAACTGGGACCTCGACGCCCTCTACGATCCCGACCCCGAGAGCACCGGCACCAGTTACGTCCGCGAGGGCGGATTCGTCTACGACGTCGGTGAGTTCGACGCCACGTTCTTCGGCATCGGCCCCAGCGAGGCCCTCGCGATGGCCCCGCAGCAGCGGCTCGCCCTGGAGACCGCGTGGGAGGCCGTCGAGCGCGCGGGCATCGACCCGCGCTCGCTGCGGGCCAGCGCCACCAGCACCTTCATCGGCTGCGACGGACTCGACTACGCGCTCGGTGCCTTCGAGGTCCCCGAGGGCAGCAGCGGGTACTTCACCATCGGCAACTCCGCCAGCGTCACCTCCGGCCGCGTCGCCTACACCCTGGGCCTGGAGGGTGCCGCGGTGACGATGGACACGGCGTGCTCGTCGTCCCTGGTCTCCCTCCATCTGGCGGCGCGTTCGCTGCGCACGCGGGAGAGCACCCTGGCCCTGGCCGGAGGTTCGTACGTGATGTCCTCCCCCGCCCCGCTGATCGGCTTCAGCGAGCTGCGCGGCCTGGCGCCCGACGGCCGGTGCAAACCGTTCTCGGCGAGCAGCGACGGCATGGGCATGGCCGAGGGCACGGGCGTCGTGCTCCTGGAGCGGCTCTCCGACGCGCGCCGCAACGGGCGCAGGATCCTCGCGGTGATCCGGGGTTCGGCCGTCAACCAGGACGGCGCGAGCAACGGGCTGACCGCCCCTCACGGGCCGTCGCAGGAGAAGGTCATCCGGGCGGCGCTCGCCGATGCGCGCCTGTCCGCCGCGGACGTCGACGCCGTGGAGGCGCACGGCACCGGCACCACGCTCGGCGACCCGATCGAGGCCGGCGCTCTCAGCTCCGCCTACGGGCAGGACCGGCCCGAGGACCCTCCGCTGTGGGTCGGGTCCGTGAAGTCCAACATCGGGCACACCCAGATCGCCGCCGGTGTGGCCGGAGTCATCAAGATGGTGCTCGCCCTCCAGCACGAGCTGCTGCCCGCGACCTTGCACATCGACGCCCCGTCTCCCCACGTGGAGTGGGACGGCAGTGGGCTACGGCTGCTCACCGAGCCGGTGAAGTGGCCGCGCGGCGCGCATCCGCGTCGTGCGGGGGTGTCCTCGTTCGGATTCTCCGGCACGAACGCGCATCTGATCCTGGAGGAGGCGCCGGCGCCGGAGGCTTCGGCAGAGCCGCCCGAGGCGCCCGAGCCGGCGGACGGCGGGGTGTTGCCGTGGGTGGTCTCCGGGCGGTCCGAGGAGGCGTTGCGGCAGCAGGCTCGGCGGTTGGGTGACTTCGTGTCCGGAGAGGTCTCTCCGACCGAGGTGGCTTGGTCGCTCGTCAGTACGCGGTCGGTGTTCGAGCACCGGGCGGTGGTGGTGGGGCGGGGGCCTGAGGAGCTGACTGCGGGGCTGGAGGCGCTGGCTTCGGGTGAGGCTTCGGCCGACGTGGTGTCGGGGGTGGCGGGGTCGGTGGGGCCGGGTCCGGTGCTGGTGTTTCCGGGGCAGGGCTCGCAGTGGGTGGGGATGGGTGCGCGGCTGTTGGAGGAGTCGCCGGTGTTCGCCGCCCGGATCACGGAGTGCGAGCGGGCGTTGTCGGCGTATGTGGACTGGTCACTGACGGGTGTGCTGCGCGGGGACGGTGGTGAGCTGTCCCGGGTGGAGGTCGTGCAGCCGGTGCTGTGGGCCGTGATGGTCTCGCTCGCCGCCGTCTGGGAGCACTACGGCGTCAAGCCCGCCGCCGTCATCGGCCACTCGCAGGGGGAGATGGCCGCCGCCTGCGTCGCCGGAGCCCTGTCGCTGGAGGACGCGGCGCGGGTGGTCGCCGTGCGCAGCGAGGCTCTGCGCCGGCTCCAGGGGCACGGGGACATGGCCTCCCTCGGCACCGGTGCCGAACAGGCCGAGGAACTGATCGCCGGGCGGTCGGGGGTGGTGGTGGCGGCGGTGAACGGGCCCGCCTCCACCGTGATCTCGGGACCGCCCGCAGAAGTCGCCGCCGTGGTCGCCGAGGCCGAGTCCCTCGGGCTTCGGGCCCGGGTCATCGACGTCGGCTACGCCTCCCACGGCCCGCAGATCGACGACATCCACGACCTGCTGACCGAGCGACTGAAGGGCATCGAGCCTGCCGCCACGGAGGTGGCGTTCTACTCCACGGTCACCGCCGAGCGTCTGACCGACACGACCGGTCTGGACGCCGAGTACTGGGTGACCAACCTGCGCCGGCAGGTCCGCTTCGCCGACACCGTCCAAACCCTCCTCGCCGACGGCTACCGCCTGTTCATCGAGGCCAGCCCCCACCCCGTCCTCACCCTCGGCATCGAGGAGACCATCGAGCAGGCCGACGTCTCCGCCACCGTCGTCCCCACCCTGCGCCGCGACCACGGCGACACCACCCAGCTCACCCGAGCCGCCGCCCACGCCTTCACCGCCGGCGCCGACATCGACTGGCACCGCTGGTTCCCCACCGAACCCACCACCCCCCGCACCGTCGACCTCCCCACCTACGCCTTCCAACGCCGCCGCTACTGGCTGAAGCAGGCGGCTGCCTCCGCGACCGACAATGACGAGTCCACCGCGGCCGAAGCGCGGCTGTGGCGGGCGATCGAGGATCTCGACCTCGGGCTCCTCTCCGAGACGCTGAGTTCGGAGGACGGCAGCGAGCAGGCGGTCAGGGCGTTGCAGCCCGCACTGCCCGTGCTGTCCGGTTGGCGGCGCCGGCATCGGGAGCAGGCGACCATCGACTCCTGGCGCTATCGCGTCGCCTGGCAGCACCTCGACGACGCGGCGGCCCCCGAACTGGCCGGAGAGTGGCTGCTGTTCATCCCCGAGGGCCAGGCCGAACACCCCGCCGTGCGGCTCACCGCCGAGGCGCTGGAGGCGCACGGCGCGACCGTCCGACTGCATCCGGCCGAGGCGGGCCGGGTGCGGCGTGAGTCACTGGCCGCGGTGGAGACGGCCGGGCTCGCCGGGATCGTGAATCTGCTGGCCCTGGACGAGGAGCCGCACCCCGACCACCCGGCCGTGCCCGCCGGACTCGCCGCCACCACCGTCCTTGTCCAGGCCCTCGGCGACAACGGCACCACCGCGCCCCTGCACACCGTCACTCAGGGCGCCGTCTCCACCAGCGCCGCCGATCCACTCGCCCACCCGCTCCAGGCCCACGTGTGGGGTCTGGGTCGGGTAGCGGCCCTGGAACACCCCCGTCTCTGGGCCGGGCTCATCGATCTGCCCACCCGGATCGACCAGCACACGCTCACCCGGCTCGCCGCAGGTCTGAGCCCGCAGGACGAGGACCAGATCGCGGTCCGGCCCACCGGCACCCACGTCCGCCGGTTCACCCACGCCCCCGCCACCCGGGCCCCGGAGACGCGCTGGCGGCCCGAGGGCACCACCCTCGTCACCGGCGGCACTGGCGGCATCGGCGCCGTCCTGGCCCGCTGGCTCGCCCGTCAAGGCGCCCCCCGTCTCCTCCTCACCAGCCGTCGCGGTCCCGACGCCCCCGGCGCCCGGGAACTCGAGGCAGAGCTGACGCGGCTCGGCACGGCCGTCACGATCAGCGCCTGCGACGCCGGCGACCCCGGCCGACTCCGGCGGCTCCTCGAAGGCATCCCGCCCGAGCATCCGCTCACCGCCGTCATCCACGCCGCGGGGACGACCGACCTGACCTCGATCAACGACCTGACGCCGGCTCGCCTGCACGAGGTCCTCGCCGCCAAGGCGTACGCGGCCTGGAACCTGCATCAGCTGACCCGGGAGTGCGACCTCTCGGCCTTCGTGCTCTTCTCCTCGGGCGCCGGGGTCTGGGGCAGCGGCCAGCAGGGCGCGTACGGCGCGGCCAACCACTTCCTCGACGCCCTCGCCGAGCACCGCCGCTCCCAGGGCCTCACCGCCACCTCCATCGCCTGGGGGCCCTGGGCCGAGGCCGGGATGTCCGCGGACCAGGAGTCGCTCAGCTACTTCAAGCGGTTCGGTCTGCACCCGCTCCTCCCGGACCTGTGCGTCAAGGCCCTGCACCAGGCCCTCGACACGGGCGAGGCCACCCTGACCGTGGCCAACTTCGACTGGGCGCGGTTCACCCCGACGTTCACCACGCAGCGCCCCAGCCCGTTCCTCGACGGCATCCCGGAGAACCGGCGCGAGGCGGAGCAGACGGGTTCGACGGCGGAGACCAGCGCGTTCCGCGCGCAGCTCGCGAAGACTCCCGTGCCACAGCGGCACAGCTTCCTCGTCCAGCACATACGGACGCACGCGGCTGCCACGCTCGGCCGTGCGGTGGAGGACATCTCGGCCGCCCAGCCGTTCAAGGACCTCGGTTTCGACTCGCTGACCGCGGTCCAGCTGCGCAACCAGCTCAACGGCACGACCGGTCTCACGCTGCCTCCGACGGTGATCTTCGACCATCCCACGCCCGAGGCCCTCGCCACGCATCTGCGCGGGCAGCTCGGTGACGAGGGCACGGCCGTCGGCGAGGGCGACGTCCTCTCGGCGCTCGACAAGTGGGACGCGGCGTACGACACGGACGAGGTGGACGAGGCCGCCCGCCGGCGGATCGTGGGCCGGCTGCGGGTCCTGATCTCCAAGTGGGACCCGGCGAAGGCCGGCTCCGAGGGCGGCGAGTCCGCGCACGGCGACCTCGAGTCCGCGAGCGCGGACGACATCTTCGACCTCATCTCCACCGAGTTCGGCAAGTCCTGACGCACCGTCCCCTCCGCCAAGACCTCGATCACCATCAAGCACCAAGGAGCCTGGGTCAGATGTCGAACGAGGAGAAGCTTCTCGATCACCTCAAGTGGGTCACCGCGGAGCTGCGCGAGGCCCGCCAACGGCTCCATGACAAGGAGACCGCCGAGCCGGTCGCCATCATCGGCATGGCCTGCCGCTTCCCCGGCGGCACCCGGTCCGCCGAGGACCTCTGGCAGCTCGTGCGGGACCGGGGCGACGCCGTCGCGGCGTTCCCTGACGACCGGGGCTGGGACCTGGACGCCCTCTACCACCCCGATCCCGAGCATCCGGGCACCAGTTACGTGCGGGACGGCGCCTTCCTGTACGACGCGGGCGACTTCGACGCCGAGTTCTTCGGCATCAGCCCGCGCGAGGCCGTGGCGATGGACCCGCAGCAGCGCCTGCTCCTGGAGACCGCCTGGGAGGCGATCGAGCACTCGGGCCTGAGCCCCGCGTCCCTGCAGGGCAGCGACACCGGCGTCTTCACCGGGGTGAGCGCCCACGACTACCTGACGCTGATCAGTCAGACCGCCAGCGAGGTCGAGGGGTACATCGGCACCGGCAACCTCGGCAGCGTCGTATCGGGCCGCATCTCCTACACCCTGGGCCTGGAGGGCCCGGCGGTGACGGTCGACACCGCGTGCTCCTCCTCTCTGGTCGCCATCCACCTGGCGGCCAACGCGCTGCGGCAGGGCGAGTGCTCACTCGCGCTCGCCGGTGGCTCCACCGTCATGGCCACACCAGGTTCGTTCACGGAGTTCTCGCGCCAGCGCGGGCTCGCGCCCGACGGCCGGTGCAAGCCGTTCGCAGCCGCCGCGGACGGCACCGGCTGGGGCGAGGGAGCCGGTGTGGTGGCTCTGGAGCTGCTCTCCGAGGCGCGCCGCCGCGGTCATCGGGTCCTCGCGGTGGTCCGCGGGTCGGCCGTCAACCAGGACGGCACCAGCAACGGCCTCGCCGCCCCCAACGGCCCCTCTCAGGAGCGGGTCATCCGCGCCGCGCTCGCGAACGCGCGCCTGTCCGCCGAGGACGTCGACGTGGTGGAGGCGCACGGCACCGGCACCACGCTGGGCGACCCCATCGAGGCGGGCGCGCTGCTCGCCACCTACGGGCAGGGGCGGCCCGCGGACCGGCCGTTGTGGCTCGGCTCGGTCAAGTCCAACATCGGTCACACCCAGGCCGCCGCCGGGGTCGCCGGGGTCATCAAGATGGTCATGGCCATCCGCAACTGCCTCATGCCGGCCTCCCTGCACATCGATGCGCCGTCGCCGCACGTCCAGTGGGACCGGGGCGGCGTACGGCTGCTCTACCAGCCGGTCGAGTGGCCGGCGGAGCGTACGCGCCGGGCGGGGGTCTCCGCGTTCGGCATCTCGGGCACGAACGCGCACGTGATCCTGGAGCAGGCGCCCGAGGCGCAGGAGGAGGCGGAGGGGGCGGAGCAGACCGCGCCGGAGCCCTCGAACTCGGTGGTGCCCTGGGTGGTCACGGCCCGTGGCGAGGAGGCGCTGCGCGAACAGGTGCGCCGTCTCGCCGCGTGCGTCGACGGGGGCCTGGATGCGTCGGCCGTGGAGGTGGGCCGTTCGCTCATCACCACGCGGTCGGTGTTCGAGCACCGGGCCGTGGTCGTCGGCCGGGACCTGGCCGAGGCCGTGGCCGGGTTGCGGGCCTTGTCATCGGGCCAGGCTTCGGCCGATGTGGTGTCGGGGGTGGCGGGCTCGGTGGGGCCGGGTCCGGTGCTGGTGTTTCCGGGGCAGGGTTCGCAGTGGGTGGGGATGGGTGCGCGGCTGCTGGAGGAGTCGCCGGTGTTCGCCGCCCGGATCGCCGAGTGCGAGCGGGCCCTGTCGCCGTATGT